>JBKJOZ010000054.1:0-2726 GCA_046595315.1 Limisphaerales bacterium | reverse complement strand
CCGCAAGCCGTGGGTGACGCAAGCCGAAGTTGCTGGTGAGAAAAAATCTATTTCAGCAGCCGCGCCAGTTGCACCGAGTGCGCCTCGACCCGAATCCACGGAATGTCGCGGTCCCTTTGCGCGCCCCGGTTCATCCATGCCGAAAGAAAGTCGCGCCACCCCGGGCGATCAAACGAAACTT
This sequence comes from Limisphaerales bacterium, assembly GCA_046595315.1. Taxonomy (GTDB): domain Bacteria; phylum Verrucomicrobiota; class Verrucomicrobiia; order Limisphaerales; family CANJXF01; genus CANJXF01. The sequence goes on along the minus strand of JBKJOZ010000054.1, from coordinate 2,545 downwards.
TTCATCAATGTCGGTGAAGAAATGGGAATCAAACCGGGAGATGTCGTCGGTGCGATCTTAGGCGAAACGGGTCTTCCAAATACCACGGTCGGTTCGGTGGATATTCGCGAGCGGCATTGTTTCGTGAACGTCAGTGCCGAACACGCCAACGCGATTATTGCCAAATTGAATCGCGCTCGTTTCAAGGGAAATAAGCTTAAAGTTAAAGTGGCTTGATCCTTTAGGGTTGGCCCTCCGACTTCGCGAGCTTGCGGGGAAAATGATCTCCCTGTACGGTCGCGCGCGAATGGACCCCGACTGGATAAATCTCAGTGATGACGAATTGCTGGAGAAAAAAATTTCCAAGCTTGGGTTGCAACTGGACGGAACCGAACTCGCGCCGCTCATCCAGCAACTTTACGACGAACTTTCCGCGAAAGGTTTAGCGTTTCATCCACCGTGTCACGTTGGAGACGAATGGTTTGTTCCCGTTGGAATCCCGGCAATTTTCGTCCCGTTTTTTCTCACGCACGACCGTCTTCGCAAACTTGAGCGCAAGATGATTCTGGAAGTCGAAGGCGAATCGCCCGAGTGGTTCATGCGCCTGATCCGCCACGAAGCCGCGCACGCTTACGCTTACGCCTTTCAACTTTACAAAAAGAAGAAATGGCAATGGACGTTTGGCCTGACGTCCACCGAGGAAACGCCGCAGTTTTATCGCCCCCGACCTTACAGCCATTCCTACGTGGTGCATTTGGACGACTGGTATGCGCAGAGCCATCCGGACGAAGATTTCGCCGAAACATTTGCCGTTTGGCTGACGCCTGATTTGGATTGGCGGAAAAAGTTTAAAGGTTGGAAAGCGTTGGAAAAACTCGAATACGTCGATGAGTTGATGCGCTCCATTGGGGGCAAACCACCGGTCCATCTGCCCGAATATCGAGTGGCGGATTACGATTGCCTCAACATCAAACTCAAGACGCATTACGCGCGAAAACGAAAGCTCTACGAAGATTCTTATCCCGATTTTTACGACAATGATTTGAAGCAACTTTTCACAGCGGAGCCGGAGTCTGCGGATCAGTTGCGCGCCTCAGTTTATTTGCGGCAACGACGCGGGCAATTATTGAAATCCGTCTGCGAATGGACGAACGAAAAAAAATATCGCGTAAACAAATTGCTCACGCGCTTGATTGAGCGTTGTGAAAAACTCGATCTCCACATTAAAGCCAATGACACACAGCAAAGTTTGCAGGTTTCTGCGTATCTCACTACTTTAGTCATGAATTATTTGTTCACCGGAAAATTCAAACGAACGAAGTAAACGATTGAAGAAAAAGTTAAAAATCCTCGCCCTGTTCGACGCCATCGCGCCGACGACGCTCAACCAGGATCTCAGCGCCGAGTTGCAGACCGACGATTGGAAAACGGAGTGTCACGTGCTCGACGCGCTCCGCGAACTCGGCCACACCACGGAGCATCTCGCCATTTTCGACGACCTCGATTTGTTGCGGCAAAAACTCCAAAACTTTGCGCCCGACGTCATTTTTAATCTGGCCGATCAATTCAAAAACAACCGCGCTTTTGACCAAAACATTGTTTCATTTCTGGAGATGCAGGGAATTCCGTTCACCGGCTGCGGCTCGACCGGACTGACGCTGTGCAAACACAAAGGCGTTTCGAAAAAAATCTTGAGTTATCATCGGATTCGCTTGCCAGATTTCACTGTGATTCCGCGCGGCAAACGCATCGCGCGTCCGAAGCGGCTTAAGTTTCCGATTCTCATCAAACCGCTGAAGGAAGAGTCGTCGCTCGGAATTTCGCAGGCCTCGTTTGTGGAAAATGACGATCAATTTAAGGAGCGCGTTCAGTTCATTCACGAAAAATTTGATAACGATGTCATCGCCGAAGAATACATCGAAGGCCGCGAACTTTACGTGAGCATCGTCGGCAATCTGCGCCTGCAAGTTTTTCCGATTCGCGAACTCATTTTTAAAGAAGTTCCGCCCGACGAACCGAAAATCGCCACTTACAAAGCGAAGTGGGACGAGGAATATCGCAAGCGTTGGGGTCTGCAAAATCAATTTGCGGAAGGATTGGAACCCGCCGTCATTTCGCAAATTGAGCAAGCCTGCAAACGCATTTATCGCTTACTGACGATCGACGGTTACGCGCGTTTGGATTTGCGGCTCACCGCGAAAAATGAAATTTATTTCATCGAAGCGAATCCGAATCCGATGCTCGCGGCTGACGAAGATTTCGCGCAATCCGGGTTGAAGGCGAATCTTACTTACCCACAATTAATCGAGCGGATCATCTATCTGGGATTGAAAACGGTTCGGGATTAATTTTTCTTTCCGTAAATTTCGTCCGGCGTTTGCAACTGAGCTTCCATCACTTTGAACTCCGCATTTTTCACGTCCACCGAACGGAAGAAGCACGATTGATAACCTTCGTGACACGCCGCGCCGTTTTGTTCGACTTGGATTAAAAGCGTGTCGCCATCGCAATCAAACGCGAGATCTTTGACGGTTTGCGTGTGGCCGCTTTCTTCGCCTTTCATCCA
>JBKJOZ010000383.1:0-3699 GCA_046595315.1 Limisphaerales bacterium | reverse complement strand
CGAAAATAAATGAAAATAATTGTGGCTATTTGGGCAGAAGCAGCGATGTTGGGCTCGTTCTGTTAGATAGCTAGTCTCTTTCAAGGCATGGTAGATCTTCAAGTGAACTCAGTTCAGTGATGATTTTAGACCCGACGTTCGGGAACAGTCTTTCGGAAAGTAAACGGTTTTCGGACAGTAAAACATCACAATGAGTAATAAATTATTTGTAGGAAATCTTTCCTTCAACACCACTGAAAACGACTTGAACGACGCGTTTGCCGCGTTTGGAACGGTCACTGAAACCAACCTGATGATGGACCGCGAAACCGGCCGCCCTCGTGGTTTTGGATTCGTCACCATGAGCAATGCCGAAGACGCAGCAAAAGCTGTTGAAGCCTTGAATGGTAAAGACATGGATGGACGCGCCTTAACTGTTAACATTGCCCGTCCTCGTGAAGAACGCGCTCCCGGTGGCGGCGGCGGTGGTCGTCGTGAATACGGCGGTGGCGGCGGTGGTGGTGGTCGCGGCGGCAGCGGTGGCGGTGGCGGACGCGGTCGCTACTAAGATTTGATTTCATTCGCATCGAGGCCCGGTTTTCCGGGCCTCGATTTTTTTTGCCCGTTGGTCTAACGTGATGAGAGAATTTTTCGGCGAAGAAAGTTGCATTCTGATCGCCGATTCAGGACAACTATCGCCCTTAAATTTAAGAATTTTTATGCCCAAACAAAATCAAGACGCGCAGTTGTTAAGTTTACTTAAATCCATTTTACCTAAAGCGGTTTCAGACTCGAAACTCGCTGACAAAATTTATTCCGCGTTTGAAAAGGAAATCTTCGCCAAGGAGCGCACCGTCGCGTTTGAGAAATTTTGCAAGCGCACCGAGTTGCTGGACCTCGAAAAAAGCACTCTCGCCGAAGTTCAAAAACAATTTGAGACGACCTTTGGCAAAGGCGCGGTGTCCTTGGTGCCGCATCCCGCGAAAAAAGCGGTGTCAGTAGAAGTGGAGACGGCAAGCGGAATTTTTGAGAGCGTGATCAAGGTGGGCGCGACGGGGTCGCAGGAAGATGAGAGCGATAACGAAATTAAAGTGAGGTTTGTTCCGTTTCCCGTGGCAATGCCTGGCGATCCGGAATTGATTTGGATGCTCGCGCGTGACGAGCGAGTAACGCCCGACGAGGCAGCGATTGCTTTGGGGAAAGTGCAGGAAAGCTTTTGGGAATCGAAAGCCGGTCAGCAACATTTGCGCAATCGCGTAGAACGCACCTTCCCTGAATTTATCGCGAAAGTGCCTTCAAAAATGTTGAGTGAAGTGAACTTGAAGCGTCACTACAAGGAACCGGAACCGATCAAACAAATCAAATTGCTCAAAGCCCGTAAGCACGAGTAGGCGACTTAGGATGTTCGACGTTCATCTGCCGTTTTTGGTCCTCTTCCTCGGTAAGCCATGAGGAAATAAACTAATACCACCGCCACCGCCGCCGACAGCACGTTCCAGAAAAGCGGCCAGCGCGTGCTCAAATTACTCGTGCAGGTATTGAACCACCAACCGGTTGCGAGGTAGCCCATGAGATTGCCCACGCCTCCGTTCATGAGGGAGAGCAACGCTTGCGCGCGAGTGCGCCAACCGGCTTCCACACGCTGGTCGAGATAAATTTGCGCGGTGATAAATACGAGCGTAAATGATACCCCGTGCAAGATAACGCCGAGCATCAGCCAAGTTTGAGTATTAAGCGCGCTGAACGCATATCGTGCTACGCCAAACGCCAAGCCACAGGCGAAAACCCATTTAAGCCGCCACTTCAAAAGTAGCGTTCCAAGGGCAAACATCGCGATCACTTCCGTCACTTGCCCCATGCTCATCCACGCGCTGGTATGTTGCAGACCGAGGTCGAGGAGGTGTGGCGGTGCGTAGGGATAAAACGCGGCGAGTGGAATGCTGAACAGCACCGTCATGATAAATACAACGCGATGATCTCGGTTTTTTAGAAGGGTCAATGCGTCTAGCCCTAAACGTTCAAACCATTTGATTGGACTGGTTGATTTTGGCGCGTCCACGATTGGTAGAAAAAACGTGAAGCCGCAAATAATCAACCATGTCATTGCGCCGCAGTACATGGCCAGAGTGGAGGTGTCCGCATTCAATAAGCTTACCGCGCAACATCCTGCCATCCACCCCAGCGTCGCCATCGCGCGAATGGGGCCGAATTCCTGTCGTGCATCCGCCAATCGCGTGAAAACAATTGAGGAAGAAATGCTCCAAGTGGGCGACGAACAAAGCGCGTGAATTTGGATCAACGCCAGCACCACCCACGCACTTGCCTGAAATTGAATGGCAGCGGATACCAGCGCCAACGTTACTGCGGTGGCCAGCGCGAGCCATCGCAAAACTTTTACGGGAGACGCGTGGCGATCGGCCATCGCGCCGAAAAAAAGCGGTGAAACAAACGCGGCGAGTGCCGAGGCGGCGAACGCGTAGGGTCGGATTTGATTGAGCCCGTGTGAGCCGAGCACAGTGCTGAGAGGAACGAACCACATTCCCAATGCCGCGCCTTGAAGAAAAAAGAGCGCGACTAATTCCGGGTAATCAAACATTCGAATGGATCTCAGCACGCGCACAGGAGATAAGTGCCCGCAAAAACTTTAAGTTTCAACGGTAAGAAAAAATCATTTCTCATCTACAATTGAGGCGTGCATCAGATTTCTGTAGGACTAACACCGAACTCGGATGAAGCCCGATTTGTAATTATGAAAAAATATTTTAAAAACTTTTTTCTATTCGTGTTTTGCTGTGGCGTTTCAATGACGTTTAGCTCCCGCGCTGCCCAGGCTACCTTGGATATCTACTGGATCGATTCCGAGGGCGGCGGCTCCACCTTGATTGTTACTCCGGCGCGCGAATCTATCCTGATCGATTCCGGAAATCCAGGCGGGCGAGATCCTGCACGCATTTACAAAACCGCGACGGCAATCGCCGGGTTGAAAAAAATTGATCATTACGTCACGACCCATTTTCACCTCGACCATTTTGGCGGCGCGGCGGAACTGGCGGCGTTGATACCCATTGGACAGGTTTATGACAATGGTGTTCCTGAAAATAATCCTGATCACCAACCCGACGACACGTTCTGGCGACAGGCGAGTAAGCCGTATCGTGACTTTAGAGCGGATAAACGAAGTATCCTTCATCCCGGCGATGTAATTTCGTTACAGCAATCGAAGGGGCCGAGTCTCACGCTGCGTTGTATTGCGGCAAACCAGAAATTTATTTCACCGCCGTCCCAGACAAAAACGAATCCGCTCTGCGATTCCGGAATAACGAAGCCGACCGACACATCCGACAACGCCAACAGCATCGCTCTGGTTCTCGAGTTCGGTGCGTTCCGGTTTTTCGACGGCGGCGACCTGACGTGGAACGTGGAAAAGGAACTCGTATGCCCGACCAATCGCGTGGGGCAGGTGGATGTTTACCAGGTGAACCATCATGGGTTAGACGTAAGCAACAACCCGTTGCTGATCCACAGCCTCGCACCAACCGTTTCCGTAATGAACAACGGCCCGCGCAAGGGCACTGCCCAGACCGCCATCGACGCACTCAAAACTTCGCCGGGAATTCAGGCGATGTATCAACTTCACAAAAACGTTCGCGACGACCGCGAGAACAACACCACCGACGAATTGATCGCAAATCTCGATGAAAAATGCGTCGCCAACTACAT
>JBKJOZ010000361.1:0-6990 GCA_046595315.1 Limisphaerales bacterium | reverse complement strand
TAATCAGCGTTCGACTTGCATGTCTTATCCACGCCGCCAGCGTTCGTTCTGAGCCAGAATCAAACTCTCCGTATAAACGTTAGTTGATTCGTCGAACTGATTAGGTTCGAACTGTTATATTACTGATTAAAACTCGAAGCTGATCAAACTAACTCGATCAACTTCAAGGGGCTCTAACTTATCGCACAATTCAATTTTCAATGAGCATCGAGTGACTCCACCCTAAATTTATTATCAGCCGATTTAGACTGATTAAACCCCGATTCAGGGGACAAAAATTTCTGAGAGCCGAATCTCTTTTTTTCACTCGGCCCGTCAGACCTTGTTTTTTCTATGCGCTGAAACTATCTCAATCCATCGCACTGTCAAAACTTTTTTTTGTTTTTTTCAATCGCCTTTTTACGGGCTGAAACCAAACTATTTGGTTTCCAAAAACTGTCAAAACTTTTTATAGTTTATTTTTGTTTTTGTCTCGCAGGATTTGCGAGGGGCAGAAACTAATTGCCATCCGGTCATCCCGCAAGTGTTTTTTTATTTTTTTTATTACCTGCAGGAAACAGTCCAAAAGCGCGCCGTGAACACCTCCGTTTTCAACTCATTATCTCCCAAAACCCTGATCAGGTCGGACTATTTCCAATAAAATTTTAAGACTGAAAAATCTCCCGGCTTATTTCCTCGACGCATCACCGCGTAATAGATTCTTTTCACTCCGTTGAGATCCACATCCACTTCAACTTCAAATGTGTGGCTCCGCACATCGCAATACCGTCCCAGCTGCGAGACGACCTGCGGGTTGTCCATCCCTGGAACGTTGCGGAGTTCGCCGTAGTTGTGGAACGGCAAATCGTCCTCCGTTCCATCCGTGCCGTCTGGGCCTGCCCGCAGTTGAATAATTCCCGCCGCAATATTTTCATCCACCTGTGGAATCATTTGCAAAGTCGTAGCCGATGCGGTGTTAATATTTATTTTTCCGCTCGAAAGCGTGCTGAAAATATCCACTAATCCGACAGGATAAGAAGGTCGTTGCAAATCCTGAAATGGGCGCCCGCTGCTCCGAGCTTGAAACGGGGAAACAGAATGATTCGTTGAGGCAGATCCCCAATAAATTTCTGAATTTTCAAAAATCCCCTTGATCAAAAGCAGCTCCGAAATGTCGTCCAGCGGACCGTTTTTTGCCACGTAGGGAGGAGCAAGACTAAGATAATAATCGCTCTCAGCACCGCTTAAATGATTGTCCTCATCTTTATCCACCCAATCGAGAACTGCGTCGGAGATGGACGGCGTTAAACTCGCATCCACTCCCATAACCGTCAGAGCTTGTTGCAAAACGGATTGGTCGGCCATGTTGATGTTAAATTTTCGCTCGAGATCGGTGATTTTAACGGAGAAAGTCCCGGCACCCATTTGAACATTTTGGAGCGTGATTCCAGTGCTATCGTTAGAACAGCCGCCAAAACCGCCGGCCCATTGCTGATTCAGCGCCTCAAAGCTTTCTTGTCCCGGACATTTTTGGGAGATCATGTAGCGTGCTAGGTCCACTCCCGACCTTCCTAGCCATTCGAGTTCGGTTTCGTAATTCGCATTTCGCGCTAGGGTCGTCTCGACCTTCATTGAATAAGCAAACGTGCCCACCAACACTGCTAAAACGAAGATCACCAGCATCACAATGATGAGCGCAATTCCCTTTTCAGTTTTAATTTGAATTTTCATCGGATTTTGCCACCGCCCGGTCTCGGTGTTCCAGTTCCACCACCCGGTCCCGGAGTTACACCACCGCCTCCTCCGCCCGGTTGCAGCAACGGTCTTTGCACATCAGGCGGCACCGCCACTGAGGGCAAGGCGATGACGCGTGAGGTGATTTCCGAGGGCTGTGAAGAGGACGTTGGCGCCTGTCCAATTCCCAGGGAAACACGCACCATCTTTGGAAGTTGATTCGTGGTGAGTAATTCGTCGGTCCAACCGTTTAATTGCGCATCCCAGAATTCCAAGACAAACAAACTGACATCGCGCGCCAGGATGATCGGATAAGCGGTCGTGTCCGAATTTGTCACCAATAAGAACGGGTTTTGGGTCATCACCAGCTTTTTGGTTCCATCCTCGTCCGGTTCAACAGAAAAAGTCACCCGTCGAACCGTTTCATCGCCATACAATCCCGACCCAGGAAAGGTTGCTGGCAAATGCGCGGTTAAACTCAAATAAGCAAATTTCGGGTCGCTCGTGTCCGTCACAAAACTGTAATACTGAATGTTCTCCATGTAGAGCTGGGTCGTCAGGAGAGCATCTTCAATTGTCTGCATCGCCATTCGAGATCTTTGCGCGGCTTGAGCAGCTTTTTTTCCAGATTCCGTCCCTCGAACAATTGCCATCCAGCTCGAATAAATCGCGATCATGACGACGGCAAAAATCGTCATCGCAACCATGATTTCCAGGAGCGTAAACGCCCGTTTCAAATTCTGTTTCATTTTCTGAATTTGCTTTGCACCCCGAGGCCCGTCGTCGATTCAGGTTTGAACAACAAAAAACTCATCGAGGAATCCACCTTGCCCTGGTGCAAAACGGCGATGTCCACTTGAAATAATCCATTGGAGGCATAAATCATCGTGCCACTTTCCCAGCTGTATTCCGGATAAATTCCCTCCGCAATATCCTCGAAATCTCCTGAATCGCTTCCCTCTTCGAGTTTGTTGGTCAGGGAGAGCTGTGCGGCGACCATGCCCGGCGTCGGCACATTGCGCGCCAGTGCTTTAGCCGAACGAAGGCTTTGGCTGACCACGGCGAGGATGGAAAACATGGCCATGAAAAAAATAGCCACCGCGATCATCACTTCCAACAAAGTGAAGGCTAAACGCGCGCGAGAATTATTGTGCGGTTCAAGTTTCATCTTAGCTTCTTTACGTCTGCTAATCCGGTAATAACCTCCAAATCGATTTGGATGCCTTGCGCATCGTCGGACTCCAACACGATGGTAAATTCATCGCAGGTTCCGTTGGGATAAAAATGGACTTTTGCTTCCTCGGCCTCCTTCAATTCCTGGTAGTTGACTCCCAAAGTTTCGATCCGAACGCCGTCGGGCAACGTGGCTGAAACTTTACCGCCAGAAATCGTTCGATCCTGTGGACGAATCACGAAATCAGAGGTGGTTCCCTTCAAAATGGCGTCAGCTCTGGCGTCACTGCAGGCATCGATAATGTCGCTGACTGCTTTACGAATTCCTTCTTTGCGGGAAGCACGAACCATCGAAGGAACTCCCATCGCCAGCACAATTCCCATGATCGCCACGACGACCATGATTTCAATCAACGTGAAGGCACGGCGCGCCTCCGGTTTTTGAACATGAAAATGGGGGTTCATTTACTGACGTTTCCGACAATGGCAAACATCGCTGAAAGCACACTCAACAACAGAAAACCGACTCCCAATGCCATCACCACGATCATGATCGGTTCGATCAAATTGGTCATGACGCGCAGCGCCACCGTCAGTTCGCTCTCGTAGGTATCCGCCAAATTTCCCAGTGCGCCCGGGACATCGCCGGTTTCTTCGCCGATTTTGACCAAATCAACCATCAAGCGCGGGAACAAATTGCTGCGCGCCAGCGGTTGCGCGATGGTTTTGCCGTCAGTGACCTCCTCACGCGTCTTGGCGATGGCTTCTTTGAGAATGCGGTTGGGAATGACCTGCTCGGTAATTTTCAACGCAATGAGCACTGGCACGCCGTTTTGCAACAACGTCGAAAGTGTCCGTGCAAATTGGCCAAATAAATTTAACTTCACGACTTTTCCCACAATCGGCGCATTCATTTTCCAGCGGTCAATCGTTCGTTTCCCGTTTTCCGTAGATTTGAAGCGGTTGAACACAATTCCCGTAGCGACGATAATCGCGAGAAACAGCCACCAATAATTCCGAGCGATATTACTCGTCCCAATGAGAATTTGCGTGGACATGGGCAAGGGAACATTCAATCCCTGAAAAATCGACATGAACCGCGGCAACATGAAGGTCATGAAAAAAACCACGATGACCACACCGATGCTCATGACGAAAGCCGGATAAATCAGCGCGGATTTGAATTTCGCCTGCACCTCGGCAAATCGCACGAAATGTTCGGCCATACGGCGCAACACCGCTTCCAGCGCGCCGCTTTGTTCACCGGCGCGAACCATGTTGACGTAAAGATTCGAGAAAATTACCGGCTGTTTCGCCATCGCGTCAGAAAGGCTTCTCCCCTCCATCACGTCTTGTTTCAACTCTTTGCTCACGTCGTTCGGAATCCCTTTGGATTCCAGATGCGTCATGCTGGTCAGCGCCACAGTTAATGGCATCCCCGAGCGGAGCAAATTCGCCAATTGCGTGGTGAACGTAGCCAACTCCTGCAATTTGGGCGAACGTTTGCGATTGAAAAATGCCCGCAGCGCCGGTGGCAAAATGCCAGAACGCGGAACCGCCGCGCCGGAACGATCCACCGCGAGGGTCACTCCGCCTTTTGGCGCATCGACCGCGACCGGGAAGAGTCCCAGTCGCTCAATTTGCGTGAGGGCAGCGGCACGATCAGGAACATCCAGAACACCCTGCACAACTTCACCGGAACGGCGACGCGCTTTATAAGAAAATTGAGCCATAGTTTAGAACTTTCGGTTTTAGGCGTTCAGCTTACATGCCGAGGAAAAATGGGCAAACGCTCTTTGCCACCGGTTTTCCAAAGCCTCAACACCGAAGTTCGCATTCAATAAACCCCACCTGCGCCTGAAAGTTGCCTGCGAATAAAAAGCGGGACAGGCTGTGGTGCCAAATCCCGCTAGCTTCTAACTTGCTACTATTTTTAGACCCGCGCCGGACGGTAGGTTTCGTCCCGCACCTCGTGTCGGCGTTTCAATCCGAACAAACCGGCCAGGCCGATCAACCCGACCCAACTCCAGTTTTTATCGGTGTCAGCCCCGGACGGTTCGTTGATTACCTGACGATCATTCATGAGCGAAGAGTCTCGTTGTAATGTCGAATCTTTCGAAAGCGGTGTCGGGTTCGCATTGTATTGCGCAAAGCTCGGAACCGCCGTCAACAAGGCGAGACTGCCCAGCGCAGTCAGACATTTGTTTTTTAGCGTGTACGTTTTCATACATCACGGTACGCCTGCGCCAACGGGGTTCAACATTAGATGCGGGTGGGGTATTTGCCGAAGTTATGGTTCAGTAAAATTGGAATAAATTATTCCGTTCGGGCTGAGGATTGATCACGGCGTCCCGCAGCGTAGGCTGCAAAAACACGCTGAATTTCGTCTCGCACCTGCCGGAAAACTTTCAACTTTTCTTCCTCGCTCCCCTCCGCATGGGCTGGGTCAAAAAATCCCCAATGATAACGATTCACTTGCCCCGGAAAAAGCGGACACGCCTGATCCGCGTTGCCGCACACCGTAATCACCGTCTCCACCTTTTGCTGGAGAAATTCATCCATGTGTTTGGAGCGATGCGCCGAAATATCGATGCCGATTTCCATCATGACCTGGATGGCGAGCGGATGAACGTAACCCGCCGGTTTGCTGCCTGCACTTTGCACATCAAGAATGTCCCCTGCCCGCGCGCGCAAAATTCCCTCGGCCAAATGGCTGCGACAAGAATTGCCGGTGCAAAGAATCAAAACGATCGGTTTTTCGATAGGCATAAATTTCTAACGCTCTGTTTTCTGAAAACTTGGAATCGGTTTGAACGAAATGGATTTCGGCGGCAAACATTTGTCCATCGCCAGACAAGCCGTGTGCTTGGTTCCCAAACGCACGACCAGCGCATCGTCCATTAATTCCATCGCTAAAACCGGAAACTGCGAAATTATCGGCGCTTCATGTTCCACGTCCACTTCGATGTCCTCTGTTTCCAGAAACGACGCGGATTTTTCCAAAATTGCGAGTAGTTTGGCCGTTCCAAGCCGGTGTTCGAGATCATCCGCAAACCAGGTTTGCAACCGACAAGTCAGTTCCGTGCGAAACGTGCCGCCACAATCGATGAACCGCTTATCGATCCGCGCCACTTCCGTGACGTGAGCGTGTCGCGGAATCTTCGTGTTGTCCGGCAACAAAAACCGGATTTTTTTATCCGCATGTTGCGCCAAGATTTTTTTAAATTCCGATAATTTCATGCGTCACTACTTCGATGCTGCAATGAAAAACAAACTCTGTTTTGGCACAAGCAAACGTTGGTAACATTTTCGTAACAACTCACTGCAACAACTCCTGAATTTCTTCCCAAGTCAACGATTCCGCCAACTGCTCTTCGCCCGACAGCGTCGCCTTGATTACTTCGCGTTTCCGATTTTGCAGCGTGAGAATTTTTTCCTCCACCGTCCCGCGCGCAATTAATTTGTAACTCGTCACGACCCGCGTTTGGCCAATGCGATGCGCGCGATCCGTCGCTTGATCTTCCACCGCCGGATTCCACCACGGATCAAAATGAATCACCGTGTCTGCTCCAGTTAAATTCAGCCCGACACCGCCCGCTTTCAAACTGATGAGAAACACCGGAATCTTTTCATTCGATTGAAACCGGGAAACGATTTCACCGCGATCTTTGGTCGAGCCATCGAGATAACAAAATTCCGTTCCTTCGCTGGAAAGTTTTTCCTTGAGCAACGTCAACATTCCGACGAATTGGCTGAACACCAAAACGCGATGCCCGCCGTCCAAAACTTCTTCGAGCAACTCCGCGAACACGTCCATTTTACCCGAGTCTTGTTTCTTCGTTTTCTCGGTTTCCGAATCGTTGTTCTCCAGTTTCAGCAAACGCAAATCGCAACAAACCTGACGCAACCGCAACAGTGCCGTGAGAATAATCATGCGGCTTTTTTGCAATCCGTTTGCATCGACGGCGTTCCCGACTTCGCGTCGCGTCGCTTCCAGAATTTGTTGGTAAACCACGGCTTGGTCTTCGTTCAAATCACAGAAGGAAACCTGCTCCAATTTTTCCGGCAAATCTTTGGCGACATCGCGTTTTAAGCGGCGCAGGA
>JBKJOZ010000212.1:0-6916 GCA_046595315.1 Limisphaerales bacterium | reverse complement strand
GCCGCAACTCTCGCGGTAAATTTGCGCAACCATCGCTGCACCGGGCATGTCCATTCCGGTGCCGCAATTCAGCGCGATGATGTTCGCGCCGCGTTCCTCGACGAATCCTGCGGCGCGTTCCGGCATCACGCCCATCATCGTGACGTAAAAACTTTTGTCCTGTGAAAGATCGTAAGCCAATGAAGCAATGATGCACGGTGCGCCTGCCGCTTTGGCGGCGTCAATGGCGACGCCAATTTCTTCGAGCGAAGTTTGTGTTTCGATGATGATGGCGTCGGCGCCTCCTTCCACAAGTGCGACGGCTTGCTCGCGATAAGCTTCGAAGGCTTCCGCTTCCGGCATGTCGCCGTAGGGTTGGAGAATGGCGCCGAGCGGACCGAGATCGCCCAACACAAAACCTTCGCGATCACCAAATGCTTCCCGCGCGATGCGGACTCCCGCTTTGTTGATCTCGCGCAAATCTTCGGCGTGGCCGTGGCGTTGCAGCATCGTGCGGCTGCCGCCAAACGTGTTTGAAATAATGCAATCAGCCCCGGCATTGGCGTAACGACGTTGGATTTCCAGCACGCGTTCCGGGTGCGTCAGATTCCAATGTTCGCCGCAATTGCCTTGTTCAAGACCAGCCAGCATGAGTTGCGTGCCCATCGCGCCGTCGCAAACAAGGCGTCGTTCTTGCAGGGCTTGTTGCAGTGTTTTCTTCATAGCTCGGTTTTCTAAAAGTTTGGCTTTCGAAAAATTACGGTGGAACGGGTTGAACTCAGGGCAGGGGACTTACGCCGTGATCAAAATTTCAGTGTCGGTAATTTGGAGTTCCACTCCGGCGTTCTTCGCGGCTTCCGCCAGCGCGGCTTTGAGCATGACGACCGGATCGGGGCTGACTTCCAGACGGCGCATGAGACCTTCGCCTTTTTTTGTTCCGACAGTGAGGGTGATTTTTAAACCTTTGCGTTTGCAGCCGACGCGTGTGCCATCGGCGAGCTTGGTGTTCATCGGTTTGATGATCGCATCCGTGTAGTGCACACCGATGCGGGATTTATCGATGGCGTTTGGTGGAAGTTTTTCTACGGCCGCAGGATTGATGTCGCAAAGTTTAGTCATAAATCGGTTTGAAGTTTTCTGGAATTAATAATTTTTGTCGATGGGTCTTTTTAATTTTCTCGATTTTTTAAGAGGCGCCTTTTTGCGCGAGTGCGAAGTGAATGACTTCAAAAACCATGCCCCATTTGTGTTCCCGGCTCTCCACTTCGCAATGGCAACCCGCAGGATTAATTCCGCGTTTCCAGGTCAACACGTCGTTCAGCGGTTTACCCATGAGCGGCTTCTCCACTGCGATGCGACTCATAAATGTATTCGAGTCTTTGAGATATTCGCATTGATGCGCGTGGCCGGTGTCGCCGTTCGCCGGAGCGCAACGGGCTTCGGTGATGCGATAAGCCTGGGCGCGCGGTTGCAGGCGAACGTGGTAATCATGCTCGATAGAGCGGCCGAGATTTGAACAGGTGGTTCCTTCGAAACGGAAGTGCGCATTGACGGAACCATCCTCGGCGATTTCCAGTTGCAACCGTTCTTGCGACCATTTTTTCAAAGCGCGCGCGTTGACCGTGTAGCGGGCCAATTTGTCGAGAACGGGAGTCGTGGGCACGGGCGGGGCGCTCATTTCCATGATCTCAATTTGCTGGCGGCTAATAACTTCCGGCTGCGGCATGGAGTAACGATAGGATGCGCGGCGGTATTGGCAATTCGCCAGCGAACAATTCTCGCAAGGAATGAGTTTTGAACTGGGCTGGATTTTTTCGGAATGGCGCGTGAGACCGAAAATAGTGAGTAAAGATTTTTTGGGACGCAACATTCCCGTCTCCATGACGTGAAGTTCAGCGGGAAATGGAGAACCGTTGTTGCTACGAATAATTTCCCAAAGTTTGGGTTGATCGGAGACGGGCCAACCCGTGTAGCCGGGGCTGTAGTGCGGCAGGACGGCCATTCCTTTTTGATCGGCCCAGCCGCAGATGCGACCGGCCGCGTGGGTCACGAGATGTTCGACGACCGCCGAGCCGTACATTTCCAGGAAAAAATATTCGTCAGGTTTACCTTCCTCCCAACATTGCCGTGCTTTCTCTTCGCACTCCTTGCCCGCGCTCACAGCCACCAGCATTGCGTCATGAGCTTCGGCTGCGGCGAACTGTTCGTGCAATCGATCAGAAACAAACTCCGCGCCGTTCAAAGAAATTTTTCCGGCGGCCAATTTAAGTCCTCCAGCCGCTCGCGCGAAAATCCAAGGCCGTCCGTTTTCCGAATACCAGTGGCGCGCCCAATCCGCGAGTTCGCGGGAACGTTCGCCCACGGCGTGCTGCTGAGGATAGCCGAGGAGGCGGAAATATTCAGACTCCTGCACGTTCAAGTGCGGTTGTGTGTCAGTGAATCCAAACTTTTCTAAACTGTGAGACTGGATTCCGTTCACGACGTGGCGCTTTCGGCGAGTTTGGTTTCAACCGGATTAAACTGGCAACCTTCCACAAAATAATCGAAGAAGCCCGGGTGTGTTTCCAAGCGGCAATGCGTGACGCGCTTGACCATGCTTTCCAATTCGGCGCGCTTGGTTTTCGAGAGCAACGCAATGCAGGCACCTTCGATGGAAGCATTGCCCACCTGCACAATTTTTGAATCGGGAATATTTGGAATCAGCCCGATGCGTTTGGACGATTGAATATTCAAGTGCCGGCCAAAACCGCCTGCGAGATAAAATACGTCCAAGTCTTCGAACGGGATGCCAAAGTTTTGGAAAAGAATTTGCAGTCCGGCCACGTTGGCGCCTTTGGCTTGAGCCAGTTCGTTGATGTCACTTTCGTTGAAAGAAATCGTGCGATCGGCTTTTTCGTCCAAAATAAATTTTCCTTCATCCTGCTCAAATCGGCCGAGTGAATTGATGCGTTCGGTTCGGAGGAGTTCACTTAAAAGGTCCACCAGACCAGAGCCGCAAATTCCTTCCGCAGGGCCTTCGCCGATGACTTGCAGACGCATCGAGCCGTCCGATTCGATGGCGACTTTTTCAATCGCGCCAGTCAGTCCGGGCATTCCGCAGGAAATCGCGCCACCTTCAAACGCAGGCCCAGCCGGGCAGGAGGCCGCGTAAATTTTATCTTTGTTCCCAAGAATGAGTTCGGTGTTCGTGCCGATGTCCATCACGCAAACGAGACGTTCTTCATTTCCAAGATCGACCGCCAACATGCACGCGGCGGCGTCGGCTCCAACGTGTCCACTAATGATCGGCATTCCATAAATGCGCGCTTTCGGATGAATCGGCAGATGTAATTTTTTGGCTGTGTCGGCGAGGCTGGTGGTCGTCCGGCGACCTTCGGCCAGATCAATTTCCGTGATGGATTGATACGGATTTTGGCCGATGGAATAAACATCCAGCCGGAAAAAAATGTCGCGCATGGTGGAGTTGCCAGCCACGACGAGTTCATAAATGGTTTGTGGGTCAACCGGAAATTCCTCAATCGCGTGTGTGAGATAACCCAGCAAGGTTCGCTGAAGTAATTTGCCGGGCTCCTGCGTGTCGTAAGCAATCCGCGACATCACATCCGAGCCGCCGAAGCGTTGCGGATTTTCCATGGATGCGTCGGCCACGACTTCGCCCGTTTCCAAATTCAACAACCGCATGACGACGGTGGTGGTGCCGAGGTCCATCGCGATTCCGTGAATGGGTCCAGTGCTGCGCGCGATTTCTTCGCCGTCCAGCAAGATGCGGTCGCCCTCGCGCGTCACCGCCGGATCAAGTTTTAGTTTTTGAGCGGTGGCGGGCAGTTCAAACGCATGACGCTCAATCTTCATGTCTCCGCGCCGCATGGTGTGACAGCGAATCACGCCCTCGTCCTTCACAATGTTACAACGGCAGGACAAGCGAAAATTCGCCCGCAAATGACTCTCTTCCGGAGTGCGTTCTGAAAGGCATTCCATTCCCTCGGTGACTTCGACCAAACACTCCTTGCATTTCCCTTGTTTACGACAGGAAGTGGGAACTTTGATTCCCAATTTTTCTGCGTAATCGAAAAGGGAAGCGCCGGGCGTTACGTCGCTTTGCTGGAGATTAAAATGTAATTGCACCTTGCGTATTCGTTTCTAAAAGTTTTGAGCCGCTTCTGCCAGTGAGGTTAAACGTTTCGCTAGAGACGTCAACGCCGCACTCCGAGCTTGCGTCAGATTCTTCGGCTTGACTCTCGACGAAGTTGGCAGCGAAATAGGTCGCACACATTTCGGAACAAAAAATCATGAAAAAATTCACCCTCCTCGCCGTGGCTATGTCAATTGCCTGGCTAAATGCTTGCTCGACGGCAAACCATAATTTGGCTGATGCAGCCTTCACCCCATTGTTTGACGGTAAAACGCTGAACGGCTGGAAGTATGTCGGCGAAGGAAAACCCTACTTCGTCGAGGACGGAAAAATCGTGGCCCCCCAAGGAGCCCTGGGCGATTTGTACACCGAAAAAGAATATTCTGATTTTGTCCTACGATTGGAATATAAACTCCCGCCGGGCGGAAATAATGGCGTCGGACTTCGCACTCCCCTCGGTGGTGGACAGATGGCGTTTCTCGGCACGGAAATTCAATTGATCGACGATGCCTCGCCTAAACATGCCGACATACAGCCGTGGCAAAAGTGTGGGTCGGTTTATGGACTCGCTGCCGCCAAGCCCGGTTCGGTGAAAAAAGCGGGGGAATGGTGCCAGATGGAAATCACCGCCGTGGGACGCCACCTCAAAGTGGTAAACAATGGTAAGGTCGTTTCTGAGATTGATTTAAATACCATCCGCGACCCGCGCCTTTTGCTTCAACATCCCGGAATGTTGCATGACAGTGGGCATATCGGTTTTCTTGGGCATCACGATCGCGTTGAGTTTCGAAACATCCGCATCAAACAACTGGCTCCCGTTCTGTCGATCTCCAGTCCCTTGCGCAGAAATCAAACCCCGCCTCCGGGATTTACCGCCCTGTTTAACGGCCGTGATCTAACCGGTTGGAAAGGTTTGGTCGCCGACCCCATCAAGCGCGCAAAAATGTCCCCCGAAGAACTCGCCAAGGCACAAGTTAAAGCAGACGAATTAATGCGCAAAGATTGGACCGTGGAAAATGGCCAACTGGCCTATCACGGCAAAGGTTTTGATAATCTTTGTAGTGCAAAAAATTTCGGTGATTTTGAACTGCTCGTTGATTTCAAAATTCCGCCGAAAGGTGACAGTGGGATCTATCTACGCGGCTCTCCGCAGGTCCAAATCTGGGAGCCGCACAGCGGAGGCGTTGATCCGAAACATCTTGGCTCGGGCGGACTTTACAACAACCAGAAGAATCAAAACTTTGCGTCAAAATTTGCGGATCACTACGTGGGTGAATGGAACCGTTTTCGCATTCTCATGGTGGGCGATAAGGTTCATGTTTTTCTGAATAATGAACTGGTGGTTGATAACGTGACGATGGAAGATTATTGGGATCGTAGCCAACCAATCTTTTCGACGGGCTCGATTGAACTCCAGGCGCACCACGACCCCGTTTATTTCAAAAATGTTTTTGTTCGTGAAATTCCACGTGGTGAAACGAAGAAAAAATAGACTGCTGAATTTCTGAAAAATTATGAAAAACCAATTGACCCGCCGGCAGTTCATTCAAAGAACCTCTTTCGCAACCGCCGGGGTTTTCTTCATCGGCAAGGCTAGTTCCTTCGGGCGCAATAAAATTTCGCCGAATGAAAAATTGAACATCGGCGTTGTCGGAACCGCCAATCGCGCGGGTCAGGATCTCAAAGAAGTTTCCAGTCAAAACATCGTTGCGCTCTGCGACATTGATGAAAACTACCTCGCAGCAGCGAAGAAGAATTACGCCAGCGCCCAAACCTACAACGATTGGCGAAAACTCCTTGAGCAAAAGGACATCGACGCCGTGGTCATCGGCACACCCGATCATACTCACGCCGTCGCGACCGTCGCGGCCTTGCAAAGTGGCCGGCACGTTTACTGCGAAAAACCGCTTGCCCACACCATTTCCGAAGCGCGAATCGTCGCCGAAATGACGAAAAAACATAAACGCGTGACGCAGATGGGAAACCAGATTCACGCCAGCCAAAATTATCGGCGCGTCGTCGAGTTGGTGAAAAGCGGCGCAATCGGCGAAGTGCGCGAAGTTCATGTTTGGGTCGGTGCCGTTTATGGAAACAAAGGAAAACCGGTGACCGCGCCCGTGCCGTCCCATTTGCATTACGATCTCTGGCTTGGACCGGTCGCCCCAGTTCCCTACAGCCCAAATTATATTCCAATTGGATGGAGAAATTATTGGGCATTTGGCGGCGGCACGATGGCCGATTTTTGCTGTCACCACATTGATCTTTCCCATTGGGCGCTGGACTTGCATCACCCGCTGACGGTCGAATCCGAAGGCCCGGCCGTGGATGAAATCGAAGTCCCGGTTTGGATGATTACCACCTTCAATTATCCAGCGCGGGGATCGAAACCGCCGGTGAAACTCGTTTGGTATCAAGGCGGCAAACGCCCGCCGTTCCCGGAATGTTCCACCGAAAGCTGGGGCGATGACGGCACGCTGTTCATTGGTGAAAACGGGAAAAAATTACAATCCAGTTACGGCAAACATCGCCTGCTGCCCGAAAAAGAGTTTGCCAATTTTGCTGCGCCGACGCCGTTCATCCCCAATTCAATTGGGCACCACGAAGAATGGATTTTGGCCTGCAAAACAGGCGGTGCGACCACTTGCAATTTCGAATACGGCGGCGCGCTGACCGAAGCTGGCTTGCTCGGCAACGTGGCTTATCGCGTTGGGAAAAAAATCGAGTGGGATTCAAAAAAATTACGGGCAACAAATTGTCCGGAGGCGGATCAATTTATTCAGCATCACTACCGCAAGGGTTGGAAAA
>JBKJOZ010000196.1:0-3287 GCA_046595315.1 Limisphaerales bacterium | reverse complement strand
ATTTCGCTCGTCAACAGCCGCCGACGAACTGGCTAATTATTTCACCTTCTTCACTTTTTCCCAACGCAATGTTTTCGCGGATTTCAGGACTGCGTCGGTCACGTAATCGGTGGCGAGGCCGTCTTTGAAAGTTGGGCTGGCCATTTTGCCGCTGCTCAAGCCTTGGATGAAATCGGCGACTTGATGG
This sequence comes from Limisphaerales bacterium, assembly GCA_046595315.1. GTDB lineage: Bacteria > Verrucomicrobiota > Verrucomicrobiia > Limisphaerales > CANJXF01 > CANJXF01. The sequence continues at coordinate 3,100 of JBKJOZ010000196.1, read as the reverse complement.
ACGAACGTTTCCGCGTAGCCGATTTGCAGGCCGGGAACCCACCAGTTTTTCATGTAAGGATGATCGCCGTCGGTGATGTGGACCGATTTCCAACCGCGAATTTTGCTTTCGTCCTTGTAGTCGAAAACTTGCAGGCGATGCAGATCATGCAAATCCCACGCGAGCGAACCGTTTTCGCCATTAATTTCAAAGGTGTAGAGCGCTTTGTGGCCGCGCGCGTAACGAGTTGATTCAAATGTGGCGAGCGAACCATTTGTGAATCGCGCGAGAAATAAACTCGCGTCGTCGATGGTGACTTTTTCCATTTTGTCGGTGAGCGTGTGCTTGCGTTGTTTGATGAATGTTTCGGTCGTGGCGGTGACGGTGTCGATGCTGCCGTTGAGCCAGAGCGCGGTGTCGATGCAATGCGCGAGCAAATCGCCGGTGACGCCGCTGCCCGCGACTTTCGCATCGAGCCGCCACAAGCCCGCGCCGCCTTGAGGAAGATCGGCGCTGATGGTCCAGTCCTGCAAAAATTTCGCACGATAATGGAAAATTTTCCCCAGGCGACCTTCGTCGATGAGTTGCTTGGCGAGCGTGACGGCGGGAACGCGGCGATAATTATACCAAACCATGTTCGGCACTTTGGCTTTCGTGACCGCAGCGAGAATTTTTTCGGCTTCGGGTCCGTTCATCGCGAGCGGCTTTTCGCACAAAATCATTTTACCCGCTTTCGCGGCGGCGATGCAGATTTCCGCGTGGACATTGTTCGGCGCGGCGATGTCAATCACGTCGATGTCGTCGCGCGCAATGAGTTTGCGCCAATCCGTTTCAATAGATTCGTAGCCCCATTTTTTCGCAAACGCTTTGGCATTTTTTTCGTCGCGTCCACAAACGGCTTTGAGAACCGGTTGATATTCGAGGTCAAAAAAGTTTTTGACCTGTGTAAAAGCGTTGGAATGCGTGCGGCCCATGAAGCCGTAACCGATGAGTCCGATGCGAAGTTGTTTCATAAAATTGATTGATTACCAAGAAGCACAAAGGTCTAAAAAATTACAAGAAAAGAGATAGCAGCCAGATTCCCGTTGAGCCTTGGGTTGCTTTTAAAATTCAACTTTGGGAACATTTTTCTCTTCAGCAGGCGCTTCAAAAAATGGCTCTTCTTTAAAACCAAACATTCCCGCGATCATCACGGTTGGGAAAGTTTGAATCGCGGTGTTCAATTGCGCGACGGAATCGTTGTAAGCCTGGCGCGAAAATGCGATGCGATCTTCGGTCGAACCAAGTTCGCCTTGCAGCGAGAGAAAATTTTGGTTCGCTTTCAAATCGGGATATGCTTCCGCGACAGCCATCAAACGAGCCAACGCGCCGCTTAATTCTCCTTCGGCTTTTATTTTATCCGCAGGAATTGTGACGCTCGTGGCTTTGGCGCGCGCGTTCATCACAGCTTCGAGTGTTCCTTTTTCGTGCGTCGCGTAACCTTTGACGGTGTTGACGAGATTGGGAATGAGGTCGTGACGACGCTTGAGTTGCACGTCGATTTGCGCCCAGGCATTTTTGACCGCTTGACGCAAGCGAACCAAACCGTTGTAAGCTCCCATCAGCCAGAGGCCGACGATCAGAGCAATTCCTGCGAGAACGATAAGGATAATTAGAACGGGTCCCATGTCGGAAATTTAGAACTTTGATGCCGTTTGGCAACGTTTTCTCATCGAGAAGAAATTATGAAATTAACAGCAGAACAACTTTGGGAACGGTTCCAGAAATATTACACGGAATTTCCGTCAATCGAGTTAGCGCTCGATATTTCGCGGATGACTTTTCCCGACGATTTTTTTGAGCAAATGGAACCGCGAATGCAAAAAGCGTTCGCCGCGATGGATGAATTGGAAAAGGGCGCAATCGCTAATCCAGATGAAAATCGGATGGTTGGGCATTATTGGCTGAGAAATTCCGCCCTTGCGCCAAACTCTGCGATTCGCAACGAGATCGACCAAGCGTTGATCAAGATTGCGAGTTTCGCACAGAAAATTCATCAAGGTGAAATAAAAGGCGAGCGAGGCGCGTTCAAATATCTATTGGTCATTGGAATCGGTGGCTCCGCGTTGGGTCCGCAATTCGTGGCCTCGGCGCTGAGCCATCCGAAAACGGACGAAATGGAAATTTTCTTTTTTGATAATACGGATCCAGACGGGATGGAACGAGTTCTGTCGCGAATTCCAGAGCTCGGTCAAACGCTTTGCCTCGTCATTTCAAAGTCTGGGGGAACAAAAGAGACTCGAAATGGCATGCTTGAGGCAAAAGCGGTCTTCGAAAAAGCTGGGTTACAATTTGAGCGTCACACTGTCGCTATTACTGGCGAAGATAGCGCGCTAGACAAAGTGGCGCAACGCGACCGATGGTTAGATCGTTTCCCGATGTGGGATTGGGTCGGCGGGCGAACCAGTGAGTTGTCAGCAGTTGGACTCCTCCCTGCCGCACTTCAAGGATTTGAGATTAATGAAATTTTACGCGGAGCCTCCCAATGCGATGAGCTTACTCGAAAAAAGAACTTAAAAGAAAATCCTGCAGCCCAATTAGCGCTGATGTGGTTTGCTTCCGGTAACGGTAAAGGTTCAAAAGATATGGTTATTTTACCGTATAAAGATCGCTTAGAGCTGTTTTCACGCTATTTACAGCAACTAATTATGGAGTCGCTTGGAAAAGAAAGGGATTTAGACGGCGCCATCGTGAATCAAGGAATTGCCGTGTATGGAAATAAAGGCGCAACCGATCAACACGCTTATATTCAACAACTTAGAGAAGGATTAAACAATTTTTTCGCGACTTTCATCGAAGTTTTGGAAGATAGCCAGCAACGTTCCCTAAAAGTTGAACCACATATAACTTCTGGAGATTTTTTACACGGATTCTTTCTCGGAACTCGTCAGGCTTTATATGAAAACAATCGCGATTCCATCACCATTACCGTTCGGAAAGTTTCACCCTTTTCGACTGGAGTTTTGATAGCACTCTTTGAACGCACGGTCGGACTATACGCCTCGTTGATCAACGTAAATGCCTATCACCAACCCGGTGTTGAAGCAGGGAAAAAAGCGGCTGCGACAATCATCGATCTCGA
>JBKJOZ010000356.1:0-2525 GCA_046595315.1 Limisphaerales bacterium | reverse complement strand
GACGCACAAAGTTAACGGACTGACCGAAAGCGATTTTGTTTTCGCCGCAAAAGTAAATCAAATCGACTGAGTTTACTTCGACGCTGTTTCCAACAAATTAATCAGCGCGCTTTCCTTGTCGGTTCCTTTGATAAAATCCATAGCGCGAAAACAGCGGCTCCGCTCTTGGTCCGGCGTCTTCCGATCGGCAATAATTTTTGCGAGATAAGCTGGTGCTTTCGTCGAACGCGAGCGCCAAATGATGTCGCGGCCTTCGGGCGTGTTCCAATTTTCTCCGATTAACTCCAGCCACGCCTGAAAGAATTTGTCCTCCTGTTCGTCTGCACCAATCCCAAGCGCTTCAAGGTACCAACGGTCTTTTCCATCATGCTGTTGAGCGAGTTGTGCCCAAAGTTTCGGCGCTTCGGGCGATGAATTGTGACGCAAGGCAATGGCGCATTCACGTCGCACCTGCGGATTGGAATCGTTCGCCAGCAATCTGACCATTGGGATCAAGTCCAGTTTCAACGCGCGCGCGATGCGCAATCCGGCAATGCGTAAGTCAGAATTTTTGTCCTGCAATGCTTGATCCACATATTTTTTTTCTTTGCCCTTGATGCGCGCCAATAGTTGTAACGCGCGCGCGCGCATTCGTTGATCATCACTCTTCCAAAGTTTGAGCAATTCTTTCTCTGAATTTTCCCCGAGCGCATTTAATTCATCCCACGCCAAAAACCGAGTGGCCATATTTGGTGATTTTAAGGCCTCAATCGTTCTGGAAATCGTCGTGAAATTGAGACGCGGAACGGATGGCTTACTTCCTTTTGGAGCAATTCGATAAATTCGTCCCTTGATCGTCTTCGATTCGTGATCAGCCATGTTGTGACCGCCCACACCAGAATCGTTCCAGTCCGAAACGTAGATGGAGCCGTCCGGTGCAACACAAACATCGGACGGCCGAAACCACGCGTCGCTGCTGGAAAAAATATCATTCACTTCCGCTTTGTAACCCGCGCCGTCCGACTTGACCGAGTAACTGCGAACCACGCGCGGTCCCGCGTCGCAATGAATCATTTGATTTTGAAATTTTTCCGGGAGCAATTTTCCTTCGTAAATCGTCATGCCGGTTGGTGCACCTGCCCCCGTCATCAGCAAATTCGGGATCACCCCCGGATCATTTAAATGCCAATGACGGCTCGGCGTATCTTCCTCCAGATTTGTGCGCTTTTGTGTCCAACCCGCACCGGTCATTTCGTCCGTGTAACCGTAATTTCCAAATTCCATCACGTAATTAATCCGCACACCGCGATTACCGTCGTCGTCATTATCGGATTGCCAAAGAGTTCCAAACGAGTCCACCGCCACTTCGTAAGGATTTCGAAAATTTTGTCCCAACACTTCCACTTCACTGCCGTCTGGATTGCAGCGAAAAACAATTCCTTGCCGAAAGTTTTCCTTGGAAATTTTCTTTCCCGTCGCATCCGTTACAAAATTTCCGTTTTTATCTTTGAGTTGTTCGCCGGCATTTCCAAAATTAAAATACAACTTTCCATCCGGCCCAAAAACCATTGCGTGAGCGCCGTGATCGTGATCAAAACCGCCGATTCCACTGAACAAAATTTCGGTTTTGTCCGCTTTGTCGTCCCCATCGGTATCGGTCAGGACAAAAATATTTGGTGAACACGAAACAACAACTTTGTTACCGATCACACAGATGCCGAGCGCGCTGTTGATGTTGGTGCTTTGATAAAAAGTTTTTCCAGAATCCGCCACACCGTCACCGTTCGTATCTTCCAGAATAACAATGCGATCCCCCTCCGGTTGAAGCGTGCCCCACGGCTTGAAACTGCTGCGGTAATTCACTCCTTCGCAAACCCAGACCCGCCCGCGCGCATCAATATCGATGTCAGTCGGATTGCGCACCATCGGTTCGGCGGCAAACAACGTGGCTTCCAAACCATCTGCGACGGTAGCCGTTTTCAAAAAATCTTTAGCCGCTTCAAAACCATAACCGCCTCCCGCAGATTCCGATTCGTTCGTGATTTTTGAAATGGTCGCGGGTGGCGTTGCTGTAAAAACCAAAAACTCGACCGACGTTCCACCATTCTGATCCACACCCCCGTGGTCTGGTCCCACTTTCGCCATGAACCTCGTGAAATTTGTTTCAGGCAATTCGTATTCAATGATTGAAGGAGCGTGCGTGCCAATGCCATTGGTGAAAATTCGATGATCCATTTTCAGCGGCTCGCCTTGAACATTTTTATTAATGCCCACTTCACCAAAACCCGTGGTCGCGGATTTCCATTTTAAATCCGTCAATTTTAAAACCGAGCCATCCGCGCGAATCAACTTCGGCTCAATCCAATCTGCCCAATCGCAAAGATAGCCATTGCCGCCATCACTCACGACCAGCCACAGCGATTTCGCACCAGTAATATCGACATCAACCGGAACGCGCCCCGATTGCAAAATGCCACTTTTGAATTTCGGTTTCGTCTGATTTTCCGGAGACGCGGCGGGAACACTTTGTTTCGCCGAAGAATCGT
>JBKJOZ010000343.1:0-4071 GCA_046595315.1 Limisphaerales bacterium | reverse complement strand
TTGTGGAGAGGGAGGAGGAAATTGTTGGTCGGGTTTCCGACACGTTTTAAAAGGGCCTTTAAATCGTCGCTCGTAGTTTGAATGATTGGCTTGTTGCGAATAAGGTCAAACGCCTTTGAATTCATTTCTCGCTTAAACCGTTTTTGACTCGCTTCAATGCCGTGCGAACTCAATTCATCCATTGCGACCTGCCAAGTGCGAGTTGCCAGTTTTTCGTCAGAATTTCGCAAATAGAGAACCCCAAGTTGAAGATTCAAACTTGATGTTTGTCGCGCTTGGTTCTGAACATCCAATAATCGTTGCGCTTCTGCCCTGTCCGTTGTCCCAAGGCTTCTCATTTCCCTTGTCTGCTTGTTGAACAAGTAAAACATTCCGTTTCTGTCTGTTCGTTGTTTCAGTCGATACGCTTTTTTCATTTTTTTTCTTCATGAAAAGCATACGAATTACTTGGACGATTCCGTTAGAGAGCAGTGAGTGAGCTAATTTAAGTTCACTCGAATTGTTACAAAGCAGTCCCAAAAGTCATTTTTTGGTAACCATTTTGGTAACCCTTGCCCTAAAACAGCCCTACGAATTGGAGAGAATCCCGTGAAAACAAGGCGTTTTCAGAGATGGCTCCAAGGGAAGGGCTCGAACCTTCAACAGCCGCATTAACAGTGCGGAGCTCTACCATTGAGCTACCTTGGATACCAACGGACGCGTAAGTTACAAATGGCTTTTCCATGCGTCAACTCGATTTTCCTTTTTGCTACAAACGAGCTTACGGCTGAACAATCAGCTTGCCCATCACAGAGCGTTTCCGCAGCTGCGTGAAGGCATGCGGCGCTTCGCCGAGAGAAAAAGTCCGGTCAATTATCGCTTTGAGTTTCCCTTGCTCAGCCCATTTCAACGTTGCTTCAATATCAACTCGGTTACGCCCGTAACTTCCCACAATGCTCTGCTCTTTAACGAACAACGGCCAAAGTTTGATTTGCACGTCGCGACCTGCGGTGGCTCCGCAGGTCACGATTGTCCCGCCGCGCGCCAAGGCTTCAAATGCCTTCAGCAAAACTTCTCCGCCAACGTGTTCCACCACAAAATCGACGCCGCGTTTCTGCGTAATTTTTCGCACCTCCGCCGGCCAATTCGGGTCGGCGGAATCAACCACGTAATCCGCGCCGAGTTTCAAAGCAAATTCCCGTTTTGCCTCGGTCGATCCGGTGCTAATGACATACGCGCCTAGCTGTTTCGCAATTTGAATGGCTGCGGAGCCAACGCCACTAGTTCCGCCGATGACCAAAATCCAATCACCGGACCGGACTTTTGCGCGATTGGTCAACATGTGCATTGCGGTGCTTCCAGCCAAAGTCAAAGCGGCAGAAGTTTCAAAACTTACTTCATCAGGCAAAACAACGAGGGACGACCCCGGCACAACCACTTTTTCAGCAAAACCGCCGTCGCGATGAACGCCCAAAATTTCTCCCTTGATGCAAATGGACTCTTTGCCACGAACACAAAACTCGCACTCGCCGCAAAACAAATTCGATTGCACCGCAACACGATCTCCTACATGCCAATCGGAAAGGTTTATTCCCAGTTCCGTAATTTCTCCGGCGATTTCACATCCCGGCGTGCGCGGCAATTGGATAGGAACCGGCAAGGCGCCCTCCTCCGTCCACAAATCCAAGCGATTCAATCCACAAGCGCCAACGCGCACCACCGCTTCGTCATCACTGGGTGTGGGATCAGAAATTTCGCGAAACTCAAATTTTCCAGGGGTGCCGTGCGAAATCAGTTGGATTGCTTTCACAAACAAATCTTCGCCCAATCGCGCGCTCGTTGCCAATGGATTTTAACTTTCATCGTCATCAGCGGCATTTTATTTTGCGGCATGGAAAAAATTCCGATTGCCACCGCGACCGAACTTGGCGAAGGCCAAACCATCAAATTTAAATTTGTCCGCAAAGGAAGAAATGTGGACGGGTTTGTGGCCCGTTTCGGAGGCGAAATCTTGGCTTACGACAATGTTTGCCGACACATTCCGGTTCGTTTGGATTCTGAAAGCGACCAAATTTTCAGTCAGGATGGCAACCATTTCATTTGCCAAAATCATGGCGCGCTTTACGAGCCGGCGAGTGGGATGTGTGTTCGTGGTCCCTGCAAAGGCCACAGCCTTAGAAAATTAAAAATTGAATTAAAAAACGGCGAAATCTGGCTGGCAGAAAACGATTAACCCGGAAGTTAGGGACGCCAAAAGTTCACGGATTATTTTTTTGCCGCGCAAGTGTGATTTAAAGATTTCGCAATTTTTCTGAAGTTGCTTCGAAAATTTCTTTCAACGAAACACCTTTTGCCTCCGCCAACTTTTTGCACGATTCAAATTCGGGCGACGCTTGGATAATTTTCCCGTTCAACTTGCCGAGTTTGATCGTCACTTCTCCCAAAGTAGTCTTCACAGTTTGAAATTCTCGGCGCAATTTCCGGCGCTCCAATGTGGAACGACGCACACCGAAAGCACTCGTCTCGCGCAAAATCATTTCGCTGAATTTGTCCGCATCGCCCACGGCACACAAAACCGTCAGTAAAACTCCAGGCCGATTTTTCTTCATCTGGACGGCCGTGTGAAAAATATCCAATGCGCCCGAGGCCAAAGCCTTTTCTGAAAAATGTCCGAGAATTTCTCCATTGATGTCGTCAAGGTTCGTTTCCAAAACGCAGATGGAATCGGTTTCCCAATCATTTTCTTCACTGGAATTTTCACTCAAAACCGCGCGTAAAACATTGGGGCGCGTTTGGTTGTCGCGGGTGCCGAGGCCGAATCCGATTTTCGTCGCGGTGAGATTTTTCATCAGACCAAACGATTCGACAAATTCCGCGAGCAACGCAGCGCCGGTAGGGGTGATGAGTTCGTTGGGTTCGTCGCATTGCGACAGTGGAATTCCGCGTGCGCCCAAAATCGCAAGCGTGGCGGGAGCAGGAATTGGAAAACGGCCGTGCGCGCAATTGATCCAACCAGTCCCCTCCGTGACATTGCTCGCCAGAATTTTTGGTTTGCCGAGCATTTCAACAGCAACGCACGCACCGACTATATCGATGATGGAATCGACCGCGCCAACTTCGTGAAAGTGGACTTTCTCCGGCGGCATGCCATGAATTTTTCCCTCAGCGACCGCGATACGTTGAAAAACGGCGATTGATTTTTTTTTCACCCAATCGGAAAGCGCGCTGTCGTTTATCAGCTTTTTAATTTCTGAAAAATTTCTTCCGTGTTCGTGTTTATGCTCCCCGTGATGATGTTCGTGGGCATCGTGGTCATGATGATGATCTCCGTGATCATGGTCATGCGAGTGAGAATGCTTCGTTCCATCGGCATGAGCGTGTTCGTGGGAATGTTTCTCGTCGTGATGTTCATGGCCGTGGTCGTGCGCCAAGTGAACGTCGAACTTCACTCCTTCGATTTGCGCTTTCTGCTTCCGCGCGGAGTGGAGGTGATAACCATCCAGATGCAGTTTCGCGAGTTCGTGTTCGAATTGATGAAAATCCACGCTAAGGTCGAGCAACGCGCCGATAAACATGTCGCCGCTGATGCCGCTAAAAATATCGAGGTAAAGAGTTTTCATTGATTGTTGCGGCACGCTTGTGACCGACGCAGTTTGGAAAAATTTAAAAAATTTCAATTTGAAAAAATGACGGTCACAGACCGCCGCTACAAAGAGTATTGATCTGGCTCGCGGCGTAACCAGCGCCAAATCCGTTGTCAATATTCACCACTGTCACGCCGCTGCCACAACTGTTCAACATCCCGAGCAACGCCGCCAGTCCGCCGAAACTTGCGCCGTAACCAACGCTGGTGGGAACGGCAATCACTGGTTTTGCAACCAACCCGGCCACCACGCTCGGCAGCGCTCCTTCCATTCCGGCAACCACGATGACCACGTTGGCTTTTTGAATTGTTTCCAAATGATTGAACAACCGGTGCAACCCAGCGACGCCGACATCGGTGATCCGCTCGACGCGATTGCCCATGATCCCGGCGGTGATCGCCGCTTCTTCCGCGACGGGCAAATCGCTTGTGCCAGCACAAACAACGGC
>JBKJOZ010000068.1:0-14051 GCA_046595315.1 Limisphaerales bacterium | reverse complement strand
GAATTCCTGCTTTGCTGTCGAGGAACAAAGCACCTTTCAGTTTTTCTGCTTCGGCACTGTGGCATTGATAACAATTCTCGACAAGAAGCGGGCGAATTGTTTTCTCAAAAAAGTCAAAGTCGTCCGCGTGGAGATGGAGTGAAGCGAAAGCAATTCCTGCGAAAAAAATTCTCAAGACGAAACCGGATAGAGAACTATTTTTTGCCATCAATCGCTAAGGTAATTTGCGGGCTCCATGCGACCAAGTGTTTTTTGAAAATTTGCTACTGAATTTTCAAAATTTCTCCGCGCAATTGGCCCACAAATTCGTCCGGCATTCGCAAATCAATTGAATTGGTTAACGGTTTTTCCAAATCCACATGTCCATCGCAGAAAACGACGTTCGCTTTTTTTTGGTGTCGGAAATGCACCGTCGTATCATTGGCGTTTACGAAATAAAATTCTTCGATCATGGGGTTTTCCGGCGACGCGGGGGCTTGAAAATCATTTACCTGTGCGGAATCGGCCATTAAGACCAAGTTAGCTGGTTGTTTGATTTTGTTCACCCGGAATGCCGGTTTGTTGGTGGCCACTGAAAGGCTCAAGTTGTAACCGTAGCCGTAAGCCGCGCCTTTCGCTTTGAGTTTGAAATGGGCCGACGCGTAGTTGAGTGACGGACAAATTTCCACGCCGCGTCCCAGCAAATATGGAAACAAGGCGCCTTGGCTTGCATCAAATTCACGTGTTTCTTCCGGCCCGCGTTCCAGCCAGCCAAACCAATAAATTTGTCCATTGTTCGTGAAGGTGCCCAGATAACGAAACGCGTTTCCATCGTTGTCGTCCCAATACAGCTGCGTGGCCAAACCGAGTTGATGCAAATTGCTGACGCATCGAATTCGTTGTGCCGCCATTTTGCTTTTGGTGAGCGTGGGTAAAAGCATGGCGGCCAAAATGGCGATGATGGCGATGACAACAAGCAGTTCGATGAGAGTGAATGCGAGTAATCGACGACCGATCGCTGGGAGTCGAAGGTGGGAATGCGGAAGGCAATTTTTGATTTTTGACACTCGACTTTCGACTCCCTTGCAAAGGCTGCCACCGCTTCCGCAAAAGAGGTTTTTTTTTATCACGGTCGGTTGGCTTTGACGCGATAAAATTGCGTGGTGAACGGAATGGCGTTGGTGTCGGGCAAAAATATTTTTGCACCGGTGCCGTTGGTGCGCGGCGAAGTTTCGGTCCACGAGAGGAAATTTTGCGTGCGTTCGAGAACGTAATTCCAGTTAGTGCGGCTGAGAAATTCGACCTGCCACTGTCCATTCGTAAAGGCGCCGCGAAAATTTTGGATGGGCGGCGGTGGGACGGTGAAGGTGATGTTGTCCACGGAGCCGTGCGCCAGGAGTGAGTCGGTGGTGTAAGCGTCACTGAAACTTTCCAGCGCAAAAGTGTCCACACGAAAATCGGTGAACCCACTGCTGAGAACGACGTGGTTGATTGAGCCAATGGAAACTCCATTGGTGGTGATGCTCGTTTTGACCGTCTTGTTGCTGGTGGTGTAAGCCATCAAAACGTGCATCGTGATTCCCGTCGGCAAATTTAAAATGGTATAATCGAAATCGCCATTGTAACTGAGCGAACTGTTAGTGGACCAGACGCTCGGCCAGATCGTGGGGCCAAAACCGGCGTCTGGAAAAAACGCGAATTCAACGAGATTGGGCGAGTTGCGACCGGTGCCGCGAAAAAAAGTGGTTTTGGTTGCGTTGGTAAAATTTTGAAAACCAAAGTTTAGTGAAAAGGCGTTTGTCTTGCCGAGGGTGATACCGCCAGCCAAATCGTTCAAACGCAAATCCAGTTCAAAACTAAAATCGTCAAAACGATTTAAAATTGTTCCGGCGGGAAAATAGAAATAGCTATTTGTTTTGGAGGAGTCCCAAGTCGCGTCGATATTTTGGTTCGTGGAATTCCAGCGAAACGAATTGGTGTTGCCAAAAACTCGCCAGCCATTCGCCAGCGGATCGGCAGAAAAATTATTTGTGAAGACCGTCGCGCTGCACGGCAACGCGACGGCTAACCACAAAATTACGCTCCAAAAAATGGAGGGGAATGACATGACTTCAGGGAACGCTAATTATTTGGCGTGACCGAAACGGCGCGGACCGAAAACGGATGCGAAGCCGTCGATTTCTGATTTGCCCGAGAGGACTTCCACTCGAATAAAACGAACGGCGCCAAGCTTGACGCTGTTTCCGCTGGCATCTTGCGCCCACGAAATGTCGAAGCCAGCGCCGCCGCCGGAACCGCTGTAAAGTTCAGCAATTTGATCCGCGGTCAGCCCGGCGAAATCGGATTGCGTCAAGCTGGGATCGACTGGCGTTTGAAAATCGCCTGCGCCATCAGTCGGAAACAGATTGTCGACCGTCGGGGCAATTGCGGGATTTAACGTGAACCAAGTGGTGCCGTCCTGACTGACCGCGACGCGGGTGGTGCCGGAATTATTCGCGAACATCGAGCCGTCCGTTGCGGGAATGCCGACCCAATCGAATGTGGTGAAATCAAAGTCATTGGTGATGATAAATCCAGAATTGCCAAAAATATTGAAATCGATGCCGAACGGATTTTTCGGATGATTCAAAATGGGCGAGGCGAATTTAACGGTGACGGAACCGCCGACTCCCAAGGAGAGAATTTGATCTCGGCCATAAGGCGGATTGAACGGTTCGACGGCGTCTCCGTACGGATTAACTCGCGATGGTTCGCCGAGGACGGTGGAGGTATTGGTGTAACCGGCGGAAAATCCGGTTCCGGAATTATAACTGACGACGGCATCCGCAAAGGAACCGGCGTTCAACGTGGAGACACAAACGAAACTGGCAGCAGCCAGCATGAACATACTGATTTTTTTCATTTAACTGATCTTTCAATTTGTTTTGCGAAAAACATTTTCGCAAAACGGGTTTTGGATTGAGAGACCAGTGCGGAATTGAAGGTTTAAAATAAAAAAACCTTCGATTCCGACAAAACGGGGAACGAAGGCATTCTACGAATCCCGCTGAAAACAGTTCAGCAGGTCTGGCCTCATCCTTCTCTTTGTCGGAGAAGTCGGTGCTGAAAAATTCTTAAAGAAAATTTCCTCACCGCGACGAGCACAGCCAAATTGGTATCCTGACTTCGGGCTTCGAATCTCTCTCCCGCCTTCCCAATTCCGCGAGCAGAATCAGTGGCAATGGAAGTTTGTATCCCGTAACAGTGGCGCAACCGTCCCGGATTTTCACCGGGTTCCCTTGTTAGCTGTGAACTGGATGGCGAACCATCCTTTGAGTTTCAAAGAGCGGATGAACTTTAATTCGAAAAATATCTTTGCCAACGAAAACTTTTAAAAATCACAAAAATTATTTGCGAGACGTGAGGGAATCGCCCGTCGAAGAAACGTAAAGATCGGGACGACTTTGCCACTGATGTTCGATGCCGCGCATTAACAATGCACAATCCAACTCCGCCGTTCCGCTGGGGAACCGGCTTTCATCATTAAAAAAACACGAATGAGCTTCGTCGATTGCCAGTGGCTGAATAGTCCAGTCGAGCGAACTCAGTTCCATTCCATGAAAATGATTTTCAGACCAGGTTGCTGAGTAGCCCGTCGCTCCCAACGAAAAAAAACCCGCCGCTTCTTCGAGCGAAGGAAAAATGCTGGAGTCAGGTAGTCGAGTGCTGATGTGGCCGGAAAAAGAAATCTCCTTTCCGCCATCCGCTCGAACAATTTGAATGGAAACAGAGGAGTCGGTCTCGCGAACGCCGAATTGGCTTCGTTGGAAAATTCCCGGAAACACGCGACCTCCCAATATTTTATTGAACCACGAATTTGTGTCTCGGCGTGGAATAAAAACTCCTTCGCATTGCTTTCCGTCCTGCTCCCATTCAACCGCGAAACGGTGCGCCGCGTTTTCAGATCCCAGTCCAAAAAATTCCGGCGCGAATCGAGGACGCAAACCTTTGAAACGAATCATGCAAACGCCGCCAATCGCATGACCTCGATAAAGCTTGGGTCGAAAGGGACGAGGCAGCGCGCGTCCAAGGATTTCGGGATTGAGGCGATAGTTAAGAAGAACGCGCCGGTCAATCGTCCCGTGAATCATGTCGAGCATCATAAAAATGATTCTTTCATCGGCAAAAAAAACGCTAGTTCTGCTTTCGTTTTTTGTCGAGCAGCGAGAAAAACTTTGCACTTCTTCTGCTGGCGGGAGCAGATAGTCTCGCGCGCATGGAAAATTTGCCGCCGGTTCTGGCCATAAATTCCGATGCTGCAATTGTCGTCGAAGGATTAACCAAGCTCTACGACAAGTTTTCCGCCGTAACTGATCTTTCGTTTGCCGTGCGTCCTGGCGAAGTGATGGGACTCGTCGGGCCAAACGGCGCCGGCAAAACGACGACGCTGCGCTGCATCTCTGGAATCATTCCGCCGACTCGCGGTTCGGTAAAAATTTGCGGACACGATCTCGCGAAAAATCCCATTGATGCGAAACAACAACTCGCGTTTTTCTCCGACGAACCACGTCTATTCGATTATCTCACCGTCCAACAACATCTCGAATTCACCGCGCGGATCTATCAAGTCGCCAACGCCCGCGAAATCGGCCAGCAACTCCTCGACGAACTGGAAATCGCCGACAAAGCTGACAAATTGCCCGGCGAACTTTCGCGTGGCATGAAACAAAAGCTCGCGATTGCCTGCGGATTTCTCCATTCGCCCAAAATCATTTTCCTCGATGAACCGCTGACCGGCCTCGACCCGATTGGGATTCGCCGCATGAAAAATTCCATCCTGAAACGAGCGCGAGATGGCGCGGCGATTATTCTCAGTTCGCATCTGCTGCATCTGCTCGAAGAAGTTTGCTCGCACGTGTTGATTTTAAAAACTGGCCAGAAAATTTTTGACGGGACGTTGGGTGAAGTTCGCCAGAAATTTTCCGAACAATCGGGCGACCTAAGCCTCGAAGAAGTTTTCATCCGCGCGACCGAAGAAACGAAAGGAATTTAATGATCGCCGCGCTTCTCTTCCTCCAATTTCACTCGATTAAAAATCGATTGCGAATGCGCATTCTGCGACTGCGCCAACCCAAATATCTTTTTGGCGCAATTGTTGGGGGCGCATATTTTTATTTTTATTTCGGACGACATTTCTTCGGTGCGCGTCCGGGCTTGAACACTCCGAATCCATTTTCTTCCGTTCCATTTTCTCTGGAAACGATTGGCGCGTTGGCCTTGTTCCTCATCATTTTGGCCGCCTGGATTTTTCCACATCAACGCGCTGCGCTGGCGTTCACCGAAGCTGAAGTTGCGTTTCTTTTTCCCGCGCCCATTTCCCGACGAACCTTGATTCATTTCAAACTGCTCAAATCGCAAATCGGAATCATCTTCAGCATTTTATTTTTGACGCTTCTGACGCGACGTTTTGGCGGCGGCAGCCACACCCTGATTCGCATCGCCGGTTGGTGGATTATTCTCTCGACCCTGAATCTGCATTTTCTCGGTTCATCGTTCGCACGAACCTTGTTGCTCGAACGCGGCATTTCCAATTGGCTGCGTCGCGCAATCATTTTCGGCGTCTTCACGATTGCCGCCGGGATCGTTTTGGTTTGGGCAAAAAATTCTCTGCCGCCTTTCGTCATTTCGGAACGAACCGATTTTGAATCCGTTTCCCGTTACGTTCAGCAACTCCTCGCGTCTGGCCCCGTGCCTTATTTGCTCATTCCATTTCAAATTGTGGCGCAACCGTTTTTTGCGCCGGATGCAAAAACATTTCTACTCGCCGTGATGCCCGCGTTGCTGCTGCTCGCGTTGCATTATGTCTGGGTGATTCGTTCGAACGTCGCGTTTGAAGAGGCGTCGGTCGCACGCTCGAAACAACTCGCGGAACGAGTCGCTGCGGTTCGCGCGGGCCATTGGCAAGGCGTGCAATCGAAGCAGAAAAAACGCCGCGCGGCATTCGTATTGCAACCACTCGGCCTCAGGCCAATCGCGTTGCTCTGGAAAAATTTAATCAGCGCGGGGCAGATGTTTTCCAAACGAATGCTGCTGAGGTTCCTGCCGTTGATTATTTTCGTTGCCGTTTTTGCAAGTCATACCAAAGGAAACGGTCTCCCGGCCGGGTGCGGATTTCTGGCGATGCTGCTTTTGGTCATGTCAATCGTCGTCGGCCCGCAAATGGTGCGAAGTGATTTTCGACAGGACTTGCCTGCCGTCGATTTGCTGAAAACATTTCCGATGCGCGGCTGGCAAATTGTCCTCGGGGAAATTCTCGCGCCCGTCGTCATTCTTTCCGCCGTGCAATGGTTGCTCCTGGTTTTGGCGCTCAGTTGGACGAACGCAATCCCCGGTCTAAACGCGTTTCCACTGACGACGCGAATTGGAATTGGCTTTGGCATCGCCATCACCGCGCCGGCCTTAAATTTTATCTCTCTGCTGATTCCCAATGCTGCGGTGCTACTTTTTCCCTCGTGGTTTCAGACGGGCAAAGAAGCACCCGCCGGAATCGAAGCGACTGGCCAACGATTAATTTTTATGTTCGGCCAGGTTTTGGTTTTGGCGATTGCGCTCGCCCCGGCGGTGGGAGTTTTCGCGTTGATTGTTTTTATTGGGAACAGTTTTTTCAGTGCGCTCCCAGTCATTCCCATCGCGTCAATTATCGCTGCGCTGATTTTGGTGATTGAAGGAAGTGTTGGTTTGATTTTGCTCGGAAAATTCTTCGAACGATTTGATTTGTCCGCAGAAACAACCAGCTGATTTGCAGGCGGAATTTCCAGAATGAACAAAATTGTTTGTCCGGAATTCTGGAAATTATGTGAATTCTGCCTAAACTTTTTCCAGCTTGCCTCCCGGCGACACGCGGAATTTTTCGCCACGCCATTCGATTTTATTTCCCACAAAAGCCAGCGCCCAGATGGCGGCGTTCAATAAATCTTTGATCGGCACTAACCAGCACCACGCGTAATGCCGCGAATCGCGCGTGAGCCATTCCTGCATTTTCAGCGTGGCGTGGATTCGCACTGGCCAGAAAATCGAAATGGGGACGAACCAGAATTTATGATGTTCAAATAAAAGTGCGGCGGTGAAAAGGAGAGGCCAGAGCGTGGCGTTATTTAAGATGCTGAAGAAAAATGGAGCGGGTTGGCAGACTCGAATCGTGCGCGCCCAGCGAAGTTGATGCGACCAAACGCGTTTCCAATTCATCGGCGATTCCCAGCAATCGACGACGACGGGCGAGAGGACGATTTGTTTTCCGACGCGCGCGATTTTATTTCCGAGTTGATAATCATCAGCGAGAAAATCAACGAGCGATTCGAAGCCGCCAATTTGGTGTAAAACTTCGCGGCGTGTGGCCATGACTGCACCGAGCGAAAAATCAAGCGGCTTCAAAGTTTGTGATTGCAAGACCTGGCTCCAGAAATCGGCGTTGATGGCGATGGCTTCCCAGTGCATGGCGGTGGTGGACGGATTGGCGAGTCGGTAAAAACAATTTACCAGACCGGCGTTAGAATTTTCCAGCGGTTGAACCACGTTTGCGAGAAAATCTTTTGGAACACGAACGTCAGCATCGCTGAGGATAAGAATTTCATTTTTTGCAGAGCGCTCCAATTGAATGAGTGTGGAAACTTTTGCGTTTGGTCCGAGTGCTTCGCCGCAGACGAGGAGTTGGGCGTCGGCTTGGGGATTCTCGCGAATGAGTTTTTCAACGAGTTCGCAAACGGGATCGTTCACGGAAGCGACGCCAAACAAAATTTGGACGGGTGCGGAATAATCCAGTGTGAACCAACTGCGGAGACAGGCGAGCGTTTCAGCGTCACACCCTTTCAATGGTTTGAGCAGCGTGATTGGCGGATGAAAATTCTGATTCACAGCCCGCCGATGCAGCGGGAAGCGCCGCGCCGCGAGCCATTGCCAGAGCGTCAGGCCGCAACTCAAGGCCGCGAGAGATCCAAAAATCCAATTTAGAAACACGCGGCGATCTTACAGAGCAGCGCAAAACAGAAAAGATTTTTGAAGGGGCAGGGCGAGGGACGAAACTGAAAACGACAATTCGCTGAAGAAGAAATTTTACCTTCGATGCGCATTTTCTTCCGGCCAAATCGCTTTTCCGTTTGACCGCTCTATTTATTTCCAGTAGTCAACACGGACTTTTCTGTCTGTTCCTAATTTTTGAACCGCGGGGTTCGTTTTTGGGTCAGAAGAGAACGTGACTGAATGTTAAATTCGAAATCATTTTTGGCGGCAGACTTCGGTGCGGGCAGTCTGAAGATAGCCGAGTTTGAGCCAAACGAAGCGGGAGGTTTACGCCTTCGGCAATATGGCATTAAATCTCTCGGAATCGAAGGTTCGCAAGAAGCCACCCGCGAGGCGGCGATTCTTCGGGCGATCCAGGAATTACTTTCGGAAAAACATTTTGGCTCCAAACAAATCAATGTTTGCGCGCCGGGATTTCATGTCTTCTCCAAGTTTGTCAAGCTGCCTCCGGTTGATACGGCGAAAGTCGCGCAAATTATCGAATACGAGGCACGCCAAAACGTGCCATTCCCACTCGAAGAAGTGGTTTGGGATTATCAAATTTTAGGAACAACGGCGACGGGTGAATTGGAAGTTTTGCTGGTCGCGATCAAGACCGAAGTGGTGGAAGGATTGTTCCGCGTTTCCGAAGGAGGAGGCCTGCATTTGAAGTTGGTCGATGTTTCGCCCGCGGCGCTTTGCAACGCCTTTCGTTACAACTATGGCGACCTCGAAGGTTGCACAATGCTGCTCGATATCGGTGCCAAGACGAGCAACTTGTTGTTCTTCGAAAAAGGCAAAGTTTACTCGCGGAGTATTAATATTGGCGCCAACTCAATCACGCAGGATTTCGCAAACGAATCGAAACTCGCCTTTACCGAAGCGGAAGAATCAAAAATCGCGCATGGATTTGTCAGTTTGGGTGGCGCTTATGAAGAACCGGATAATCCGCAACAAGCGGCTATTTCTAAAATTGCGCGACAAGTGATGACGCGCTTGCACATCCAGGTCAACCAAACCGTGCAATTTTTCCGTGGGCAACAAGGCGGCTCTCCGCCCCAACGACTTTTTCTCTCGGGCGGCGCCTCGATCATGCCGTACACCGCGCAATTCTTCTCAGAAAAATTGAACGTTCCGGTCGAATATTTTAACCCGTTCCGCAACATCGATATTGATCCATCGATTGATTTGGAGGAATTGTCCAAAACGGCGCATTCCTTTGGCGAAGTTGTCGGGCTCGGGCTGAGAGACCTGGCGCATTGTCCGGTGGAAATGAACTTGATGCCCAAGAGTTCCATCCAGCGGCAACAATTTGGCGCGAAAAAGCCTTTTATCGTCGCGGCCGTTTTCACGGTTGTTTTGATGGTGTTTGCCATTGGCTGGTTCGAAAGCCGGGTGGCCGCGATCAAGGAAACCGAATTGGAAAAGGTCAAAATCCAAGTCGAACCGTTGCGAGTGAAGGAAGGGCAATTACAGGCCGCCCTCGCAGAGCGCAACAAGTTGAAAAAGGAAGCCGACCAAATGATGGGATTGGTGGATGACCGGTTTTATTGGGCAGGAATTTTAATTGAGCTCCGTCGCATTTTTATTGAAACCGAAGCAGGCGCAAAACAAAAACTGAGCACTGAGGTCGGGCTGTGGGTGGAAGTTTTCGCTCCAGAACTCCCGGCCGGCGGTGCTTATTCGGGTCCTTCACCAGCGGCGGACCCAGTTGGCGGCGGTGGCGGCGCGCCTCCGGAGTCAGTGCGGATGTTTGAAGATCGTTACGGAGGAGTGCCAACCGCTCCTGTCCAACCGGCCCCCGGCGCGACTGCCGCCGGCAATGAAATCGCTACAATCAATTTGATTTGTAAGGGTGTAAACTTGGACCGAATTGCACCGACCGCCAATAAGGAATTGGCTTACACGTTGGAAGAAGAAATAAAGAAGAGCAAAGTTTTCGCAGAAGGCACCGCGCTGGGTGATATTCAAATTGATCCGACGGCTCCATTGACTTTCAATTTCAAATTGACCGTGAAACTTAAGCGCCCTTTCAAACTGTAGTATGCCTTGGATCAAACGAAATTTAGTCTTTGTGGCAGGCGGACTGGTCGCACTCGTCCTAATGGGCGTCGCTGCCTTTTTTCTTTTTTCAAATTTGAAAAAGGACAAAGCAGTTACCGAGGAATTAAATCAACAAATCTCCGAACTGCGCCGAATTTCTGACCAGGAAGTTCATCCCGGAACCGAAACAGTCGACAACATTGGCGCGGCTAAACAGCAGCAGCAGCAGATGCACGAATTTCTGGGCGACGCCCGGAAACTTTTTGTGCCAGTGCCGACCTACGAAAAAACGAACGACAAAGGTTTTAATAATCTTCTCGGCAATACAATCTATGAACTGCAAACGGGCGCCAGCAATGCGGGAGTGGTTTTGCAGCCGCAATACGCGTTCACCTTTCAGGCGCAGCGCGGCAAATTGACTTTTGCCCCGGGGAGCATTGAGCCTTGGACAGCGCAATTGAGCGAAATTAAAGCAATTTGCAACATTCTCTACGGAGCTAAAATCAATGCGCTGGAAGGTTTGCGGCGCGTTCCTGTTTCGCCCGACGATCCAACCGGCACGGCAGATTATTTGGCTACGACGATTGTTACCAATGACATTTCCATTGTTACTCCCTACGAAGTTACTTTCCGCAGTTTCAGTGGCGAGTTGGGCGCGGTCATGGACGGAATCCTCCGTTCGACTAATTGTTTTATTGTTAAAACTATAAATGTGGAGCCCTCGAAAGTGCCGATACCGGGAGCTAACCCGAACCTTCCTCAACCGGGGCAATTCAATCCGGGTTTCGCGACGCCTCCTGCGGCTGTGCAAGGCTCAAAAGGTTTTGAGTCACGTTATGGTGGCCCGCTGGAAGGTGTTCCCGCGCCCCGGCAGGTTGCTCCTGCGGCTCCGGTGGTCGGCCGCGCTGCAGCTCCAGCTGTAGCCCAAGTTTTCCTATACGAAAAGCCACTCCGCGTCACGCTACTGATTGATGTGGTCAAACTCAAACCCCAGCGTTAATTCATGGAGTTCCTGAAACGACATTACGAAAAAATCTTGCTGAGCGTTGTGCTGCTTTGCCTCGCAATCACAGCGGCATGGTTTCCCATCAAGATCAAAAAGGAGAAGGAGGACGCGCAAAATTATAAAGTGACGTTGCCCGTGCCAAAAGAACTTAAACCGTTGGATTTAACCACGAACCAGGCAGCGTTGCTCCGCTTGAAAAGTCCGCCCATTGTGGAACTGGCTGGAGCCCATAACCTTTTCAATCCGGTCAGATGGAAAGTTAAAAGCGATGGCACGTTTCTTAAAATTGTGCTGGAAGGAGTTGACGCTTTGACCATCACAAAAATTACGCCACTGTATTTGGAACTGGCCTACCAACGTTCCACTGCGTCCGGTTATTGGATCGATGTCAAACGGCTCTCCGCGAAAAAGCCTTCTACCTACGCGAAGCTCAACGAGAAAAAAGAACTGTTTACCCTCAAGGAAATCAAAGGAGAAACCAATGATCCCACTGAGCTCATTTTGGAATTGCCGGAAACTGCTGAACTGGTTTCCATCAGCAAAGAAAAACCGTACCGCCGCATCGAAGGTTTTGCGGTCGATTTACGCTATGGCCCCGACAATTTGGTGTTCGCGAACAAACGCGTGAACGAGGTGATTACTTTTGGCGGAGAATCCTACAAAATTATTGCCATCACCGATAATGAGGTTAGAGTCTCCGCCATCTCGACTGATAAACGAACAACAATTGTGTTAAAAAGCGCGCCTTAATCGCACCGCTTGAATTTCTTAACAGCCAAAAACCCATGATCAAAGCAGTTAAACTTTCCTTTGGTTTAATTTTTTTAACCGCTGCAATTTCTTTGCACGCTCAAACCAACCCCGCTCAAATCGCCGAAGAAGAAGCCGTTCGCCGACAAGAAGCGACGATCACGCTCCACACC
Organism: Limisphaerales bacterium; assembly: GCA_046595315.1. GTDB lineage: Bacteria > Verrucomicrobiota > Verrucomicrobiia > Limisphaerales > CANJXF01 > CANJXF01. Next base: position 2,066 of record JBKJOZ010000068.1, on the reverse strand, counting down.
AAATTGGTGGCAGCACAAGACGCGCAACGGAAAGGATTTTTGATCGATGCGGGCAAACTTTATCAGGAAGCCGTCTCGCTGTTTCCTAAAGTGGGTCTCGGCGTGGCGACCGTTGAATTGGAAAAGAGACAGGCTGTCGCCGGCTTGGTGGACGTCCGGTTGCAACTGGCACGGGACGCGCAACGTCGCGGCAATCTCGCAGAAGCCAACGAACAGGTTTCCAGCGCGCTGAAAGCCGATCCGAAAAATGAAGCTCTCCTCAATTTTAAACATGAAAATGACAAATTGATTTTAGCTCAACGCGGCACAGTTCCGAGTGCAGAAACCCTGGGGAAAATTCCCGAAATTCAAAAGCAGAAGATCACGGCAGGAACATTGGTGCAGGATGGTAAACTGTTGTGGGAAGCGGGAAAGCTCGATGAAGCGGAAACGAAATTGGACCTCGCTTTGCAACAAGATCCCGAGAACAAGGCCGCCTATACTTACAAAACTTTGATCAAAGAATCCCGCTATAAACTTCATTCACAAACCCGCGAGCAATCTGCCAAGGATGCGCTGGTTGAAGTTCAAGCTGCTTGGGTTCCACCAGTAAAACGCGACGCTCTGCAAATTCCAAATCCCGTTACTCGGGAAAATCTGGTTTATACCAGCAAAGGTCGCCAGTCGATCAAATCCAAATTGGATCGCATTCGATTGCCCGAAGTTTCATTCGAAGGGCTGCCATTGGGCGAAGTTCTTAAATCGCTGCGTGATGAATCGAAACGCCGCGATCCGGATCAGGCCGGAATTAACTTCATGTTTAACCCACACGCCAATGCGCCAGCGGCCGCAGCGGTGGTTCCCAACGATCCTACTCAGGCAGTCTTTACCCCTGCACCAGCGGCGGCGGTAGATTTGAATGCCGTCACCGTTAATATTAGCCCGGCTTTGACTGACATCCGATTAGCGGATGTGTTGGACGCAATCGTGCAAGTTTCTGATCAACCGATTGAATATAAAATTGAGGATTATGCGGTTATTTTCTCTCCTAAAGCGCCCGAAGGAATCAGCCTTTTTACCCGCGTTTTTAAAGTTAACCCAAATACATTTCAACAGGGATTAGAGAGTGTTGGCGCCTTGAGCCTTTCGATCAGTGGCGGTGGAGGAGGAGGTGGCGGCGGTGGAGGTGGCGGCGGCGGTGGGGGTGGCGGCAGTGGCCAGGATAGCGGAGGGTTTTCGATTCCGCGAGTTTCTATCGCGCAAGCAACAGGCGGTCAAGGCGGTGGGGGCGGAGGCGGGGGCGGAGCTGGCGGAAATGGTTTGACTGGCGTCAGCAAAACCAATCTCTCCGCAAACATTAATTTGTTAGTAAGAGAATTTTTTAATGCAGCGGGTGTTGATTTCGGCCCCCCCGGAACCCCGAACGGGAAGGCGATTTTTTTCAATGATCGCACTGGATTGCTCATGGTAAAAGCATCCCTCCAAGATTTGGAAATTATTCAAACTGCCGTGGAAACACTCAACGTGGCCCCTCCTCAAGTAATGATTGAGGCCAAGTTCGTCGAAATTAGCCAAGATGACACTAAAGCCTTAGGCTTCGATTGGTTTATCGGAAATACTTTGTTAAATGGAGGCCGGGTTGGAGTGCAAGGTGGAACGGCGCCGTCTTTTCAGGGTAACCCAACGGCCGCAAATCCGAGTGGATTTTTTCCTGGGCCAGCAATTCCTACCGGCGACCCATTTACGCCTTTTATTGGTGGAATCCCAGCTTCGGGATCTGATTCCGTGTTGACCTCAGGGCTTGCCGGAAATTCAGGAATTCCGGCCGTGGCAACCATCTCTGGAATTTTGACTGATCCACAATTTCGTGTTGTGATTCGCGCTTTGGAACAACGTAAGGGATCTGACATTTTATCCGCACCGACAGTGACTACATTAAGTGGTCGTCAAATCCAGAACTGCAATCTGAGTTTGACGCCCACTTAACGTAGTCACTTTCGGTGCGGATAAAATGTCAGAGCCCTTACGTTGTTCCAAAGCGCGAATCACAACACGAAATTGTGGATCGGTCAAAATTCCAGAGATGG
>JBKJOZ010000010.1:0-11240 GCA_046595315.1 Limisphaerales bacterium | reverse complement strand
ATTTTTTCAATCAAACCGTTGTCGCACTCCAGATCGCAACCGTTTCATGTCTTTGAAATCTTCCGCGTTGACGGGCGGATCGAGGAATCGAGAAAATTTCTTCGGCCAAGCCCAGCGCCAGTGTTCGACGTGGCCGTCGGCAAAAGAAAGATTCGCCCCTCGGTTATGCCGATCAGCCGGCATGTCGATCCAGTAGTTGCCGCCGAAACCCGCTGGGTAAATTCCAAAATGACCGTCGTACATGGTGTCTTCATTTTCATCGATGAACACCCACGCTTTCGACGGCGATGGATTGCGCATTTCGTGCAATTTAAAATAGACCGGGAGCCACGTCGTGTTACTGCAGCCGATCAAACCGCACATGTTGTAACTGCGATTGCGAGGTTGCGGCAGTTTTGCGCCAGCTTCCGTTTCAATAGTCGAAAGGTCGGCGGGACAATGGTAAATGGCGGTGGATCGATTGTAGGAAAAAAGCAGGCCATTTTCGATGCTGATGGTGTTGGATTCGTAACGGGCAATGCCGAGCGCCCATGACGTTCCTTGATCTACATTTGCGCCGATGTAATAGACAAAATTGTTTGGTGGAACGGATCCCTTGTTGTCGTCGGTGTACATGTTCCAGCAAAACTGGAGTTGTTTGAGATTGCTCAAGCAGGCGGCGCTCAACGCTTTTTGTTTCGATTTGGCAAGAGCTGGGAGCAGCATCGCGGCGAGAATCGCAATGATGGAGAGGACAACGAGAAGCTCGATCAAAGTGAACGCCAGCCGATGGCGTACGCGTAGAAAAAGTTCTTCCGCAAATTGTTGGTGGACGATGGATTGTTGATTGGCCCTCATCTCAACTCCCGCGTTGCGGCTGGCAAAACTTAGTCAATCGAGCGCAAACGCGCCAAGCGAATTAGTAGGTCAGCAAATCGAGCAATCGAATTCCGTTGCTCGCCAACTCCCAATGTCCGCTGCGATTTGAAACCAGTTTGCGACACGGATTTTTTTGATATTCAGCGGCGTTGACCGAGACGAGCCAATATTTGGCCTTACCTTTCAATTCTGAAGCTGCACGTGGAATCACCTGGCACGGCAGGCCGTTGAAATTTAAAACCAATTCATAACCAGCGACTCCTTCTTTTTGCGCCACAGGATTGGCGCGAACCAGCGGCGCGTAACGTTGCAACCATGGAAAATTCGTGTCCCGCACGATGACACGGCAGAGCTCCGGTTGATTTTGAATCCACGAAACCAAATTGAATTTATCGCTGGCTTTATCCGCGAGCAAAATGGCGCGCGGATCAATTCCAATCAGGTTTTGGCCGTTCCACTCTGCGTGATCGTTGCGTTGGCCGGGAAAAGTTTTTTTATACCAACCGGAAAAACGTTCATTCACAAAACAGTTCAATTCGAAATGAACGTGGGCGCGATCTTTGGAAATACCTTCGTGGGTATTGCTGGTGCGTCCCATCACGGCGATGGCTTCGCCGGATTTAACAAAGGAGCCAAGTTTGAGATCGGAACGGATTTCGCGAAGGTGGGCGTAAGTGGAATAAATTTCCAATCCATCAATGCGATGGCGCAGGACGAGATAATTTCCGTAATTGGAAAGTCCTGATTTTTTATTCATGTAGGCGACGACGCCGTCCGCCGTGGCCATGACCGGATCAATCGGTTCGCCCCGCTTGTCCCGTTGCAAACACCGGACGTCCAGGCCCTCGTGCATTTGCCAACCGCTGGTGCGAACGCAACCAAAGGTTCCGCTTGTCCATGGTTTGCCGATCGTGCCGACAAAATATTTTTCTTCAGCGCCGGGCTGGAAAAGGGCGCGATTTGCCGTGGGTAATTGAAATGTCGTGGCGACCGCAAGTGGAGCGGTGGCGGCTAAATAAATGAGAGATAATAGATTTTTCACCAGATATTTCGGAGAAGGCTTTTGTCTCTGAGTCGACTTGAAGTATTGTTGAGGCCGCGCACGATGCGCTCGGCTTCGTCGCGCGTGGCATCGGGTGTGAATGACAACATTCCGTCAGCGATACGGCGCGACAAGATGGGTGCAGCGAGCCAGCGTCTTTCACCAAAATCGCTCATAATGGCCACGCGTTTTCCTTTGTTAGCCGAGCTGAGGCTGTCCAGAACCAGTGTGCCGTGATCGTCGAATTGGATTTGAATGATGAAACTGCCCATGTGTTCGTTGACGGTGGCGCGAAGGACATCGCGTTCGTCGAGAAAAGAATCTTTCAACACCTGTAGCGAAACGGGAGATGAACGTAAAATTGACACCGGCTCGGCCCGGCCCGAGGAATCTCCGGTGGCTTCAAGATGGAACCGGATGGTGCTTAATTCTTTTTTCTGGCGACGCGAATCAGCGGCTTCCTTTTTTTCTTGGGGAGATTTGCAGCCAAGTAGAAACATGGCGGTAATTAAATAGATATTGAATGCGACCCAGCGAATCTTCATATTCCGATAAACAACTTAACTGTTCAGCAATGTAAAGATACTTATGGGCCAACAATCGAATAAAGTTCAAAAACGATCACGTCGCAAAGCGTACTTGAAACGCAAAAACGAAACCGTCAAGAAGAAGAAGCCCGCAGCTAAAGCCAAGAAGGCTTAGGCGCATTCGGACTTGATTTAACGGCCGCTCGATTTTTCGGGCGGCCTTTTTCTTTACCAATCTGGATTGGGGCAGACGCGTTTTCGCTGTTGGTTTTTAGCCTCTCTGGCGAAAAAACTTGCCGATGCAAAATAATTGGCGGAAATTCGCGGCAACAATACCAAAAAATATGGGAAAAATTTACAACAACATTGTCGAAACCGTTGGGCGCACTCCGCTCGTGAAATTAAACAAAGTCACCGACGGCGCGGGAGCCACGATTTTGTTGAAATGTGAATTTTTCAATCCTTTGGGCAGCGTGAAGGATCGCATCGGCATGGCGATGATCGAAGACGCGGAACAAAAAGGCATCTTGAAAAAAGATACGGTGATCGTTGAGCCGACGAGCGGAAATACGGGAATCGCGTTGGCCTTCGTGGCAGCGGCGAAAGGTTACAAATTGATTCTGACGATGCCCGAAACGATGTCGCTTGAACGTCGAACCTTGCTTGCGATGCTCGGCGCAAAATTAGTTTTAACTCCGGGGACAGAAGGAATGAAAGGCGCGATTGCCCGCGCCGAACAAATCGCCAAGGAAACTCCGAACTCTTGGATTCCGCAGCAATTTGAAAATCCGGCGAATCCAGAAATTCATAAAAAAACCACCGCAGAAGAAATTTGGGCGGATACCGATGGCAAGGTGGATTTTTTGGTGGCAGCGGTTGGAACAGGCGGAACGATCACCGGTTGCGTTGAAGTGATTAAGCCGCGCAAACCCTCTTTCAAAGCCGTGGCGGTTGAACCGAAAGATTCGCCCGTAATTTCCCAAACGCTCGCGGGTCAACCGATTAAGCCTGGTCCGCATAAAATTCAGGGGACCGGCGCAGGGTTCGTCCCCAAAAATCTTCATCTCAAAGATAGCCAAGGCAATTTGCAGATCACGGAATGCATTCAAGTCAGCAACGACGACTCTTTTGCCATGGCACGGCGTCTTGCAAAGGAAGAGGGGATTTTGGTCGGTATTTCAACGGGCGCAAACGTGGTCGCTGCGATTGAACTGGCGAAGCGTCCTGAGAATAAAGGCAAAATCATCGTCACGATTGCCTGTTCCACCGGCGAGCGTTATTTGAGCACGCCGCTCGCGGCGGAAGCCAAAGCTGAAGTCGGCGGTTAATGCCGGAGGCGGATGCCGTCGCGCTTATCGCAAGCGCCAACGCAGATAGCTTGCGATTGCAGTGGCGAAGATCAAAAAGGCGATTCCAAATTTAAATTGGAATGAGCCTTTCGCCGTTTTGTGGCGGAACAACCACATGCCGAGCAGCCCGCCCAACCACCCACCCGCGGCTGCAACAAACGCGAGTTGCAGTTCCGATATCCGCCGACCGGATTTTTGCGCGCGCCATTTGTCGAATCCAAATAGAAAAACTGCGGCAAGACTCGTCAGACCAACCCAAGACAAAACCAAGACGTCAATTGGTTTCATTCCGCACTTGGAGCGGGTTCGGCAATGGGACGCGGACGATGCAGCACCACTACATTGCCGACGCGCATGATCAGGTGGCTGGAGGTTTTTTCGGCCAACTGTGGCGCCAGTTCTTTTTTCTGCTCCTTGAATTCCACGAACTTGATTTTGACAAGTTCATGTTGCCCCAAGGCTTCGTGCACTGAATTAATAAATCCTTCGCTCAATCCAGCTTTGCCAAGTTTAAGAATGGGTTCAAGACGTTGCGCGGCAGATTTGAATTTGCGAATCTGCGAATTGTTTAGAGGTTCAAGCATTGAAGGTGAAATCTAAATCTTCCTTCGCCAAACACCAATTCATTTTACTTGCGGAGCAAAGTGCCGCGTCGAATTAAAGACGTGCTGATAATTTCCACGATTGCAAATTCTCGCTGCGCCGCTTACAAACGCAGCCCATGAAACGCCTTACACAAACACTGCTTGCCGTCGTTGTATCTATCGCATTCTCGACGCACGCCGCTGATCTGAAATATTCCGTTGTCCCGAATTTCTTCGATGAAAATCCAGACGGCAAACCTCTGGGTCCTTGTCATGGCGGAACGGTAATCGACAAGAAAGGGAATATTTATGTCACCACCGATACGGAACGCGGCATCATTGTTTTTTCACCCCAGGGAAAATTTTTACGCGCGTTTGGACCCACGCGTATTCACGGTTTAGAGATTTGCAAAGAAAAGGGCAAAGAATATATCTACGCTGCTCGCCCGGCTGATCACGAAGTTCTAAAACTTTCGCTCGACGGCACGACCGAGTGGACGCTTCACGCTCCGATGGAATCGGGTCTCTACAAAGAGGAGAAGGGCTTCAACCCATGCGCCGTTACAGCTGGACCCGACGGTTCAATTTTTGTCGCGGATGGTTACGGCTCGAATCACGTGTTGCAGTTTGACAAGAACCGGAAGTTTGTAAAAGCCTTTGGCGGACAGGGCGCGGAAGAAGGAAAGTTCAACACCTGTCACGGGATCGCGCTCGATACGCGATTGAAGAAGCCACTCTTGCTCGTTTGCAATCGTAACAACAACCGCGTGGAATACTGGGACTTGGACGGCAATTTCGTCCGTGTCATCCAGAAGGATTTGCGCATGCCTGCGGCGGTGCATATCCGCGGCGATTACGCTGTGTTCCCGGAATTGCAAGGACGCGTCACCGTGTTGGACAAAAATGGTAAAATTGTTGCGCAAGTCGGCGACAATCCCAACGCAGCGCAACGGGCCAATTTCGGCCTGCCGGCAGATCAATGGAAAGACGGCATCTGTAATTCACCCCATGGAGCCTCAATGGACAAAAAAGGTAACCTCGTCGTGGCGGAATGGAGTGCGTTTGGGCATTTGCATAAATTCAAACGCGGGAAATAAAAGCTGCTGCTTTCCCGAATCGGAGATGTCGTTGGCAGTGTTCTGTTGCCGAATTTTAAATATGGCAACCTCATCGATTGCGCACCTATTTCTTCTGGCTTTGTTGTTTCTAAGCGAAGTAGCCAGCGGAGCGGAATCAATTCAGCACCGCCTACTGCTTTGCGATTATCCTCAACGAATTATCGAAGTCTCCAAGGATGGCAAATTGGTTTGGGAGCACCAGACGCCCAGCGCAATGGTGATGTGCGAGGCATTGGCAAATGGTGATATTCTTTATGCCTACGGTGGATCACCTACAGGTGCTCAACGCGTGAACCGCGATCATAAAGTGGTTTGGAACTATGTCAGTTCCAGCCAACAGGTGATGGCAGTCGCGGCTACAACCAACGGCAATGTGTTACTCGGCGAACAAGGCCCGTGTCGCGCGCTGGAAGTGAATGGGAAAGGCGAAATCGTTCATGCCGTAAATCTGACTACCATCGAAAAGGAAGCCCACCGACAGCTTCGTCATCTGCATCAACTGGCCGACGGTCACATTCTGGCCTGCCACGAGATGGAGGGCGCAGTGCGTGAATATTCTCCCGACGGAAAAGTGGTTTGGGAATATACGGGCGTGCCGACGGTCTATGAAGCCTTGCGACTTAAAAATGGCAACACTGTCATCTCTTGCGGTACACAAAAGCGGGTGATCGAAGTGAATCACGAGAAAAGAATTGTCTGGGAATTCGGAGCGGCAGACGCACCGGAACTGAACTTAACCTGGATTACAAGCTTGCAACAACTCGAGAACGGAAACCTGATTATTGGGAATTTTCTGCGCGGTCAGGAAGGCAAGGGCGTTCACGCCATTGAAGTTACCCGCAATAAAAAAGTCGTTTGGACTTTCGCCAATCATCAACTGGCAAAAACGATCACCGAGGTGCGCGTGCTTGATGGCGAAAATAGCCCTTAGAATTTTTGTCCTACTTGCTTCAATGTTTAGCCGAAAAGATTTCAGTCTCGCCATCGGACAAGCCAATCTGGGGACGGCGGCGCAAGGGGTTGATCGTCGCAAATTAAGAGTTGCGCTAGGGGAAGATTGCACCTATTAGTAACCACATCGAAGGTCAAACCACTGCACGGTAATCGGGTTCTTCGTTGCAGCGGTTCCCCAATTCAAATTCTTTAAAGTTCTAAGGGTTGTTCCTGGAAAAAGACTTTTCGATACCACAACACAATACATATGAGCACTGAGCCGAATGGCACCCCGGACTTTGGTTCCGGTTACTTGGAAATCTCCGAAAAGGGTTTTGGATTTCTTCGCACGAAACAAAATAATTTTCACCCCAAGCCAAGTGATATTTTCGTCACGCCTGATACCATCAAAAAGAATTTCCTGCGCGAAGGTTGTCTGGTTGCCGGCCAAACTATGCCTCCGCATCGCGGCAACAGTCCGCAACTAAAAACGGTGGAACAGGTCAACGACGCCCCCTTTGAAGAATACACCAAGGCCGTGCGATTCGAGAACCTCACCACAATCGATCCAATCGAGAAATATAATCTAGAAACCTCGCCTGACTTGCTGGAAACCCGAATCATCGATCTCGTCACGCCCATCGGCCGTGGCACCCGCGGGTTAATCGTCGCCCCGCCGCGCACCGGTAAAACCACTATTCTCAAACAAATCGCCAACGCCATCACCACCAACCATCCCGAGGTGCACGTCATTGTTTTGTTGATCGACGAACGTCCCGAAGAAGTTACCGATTTCCAACGGTCGGTGAACGCCGAAGTGGTTGCGTCCTCGAACGATCAAGATCTGGAAACGCACGTTCGCTTGTCGCGCTTCACGATTGAACGCTGCCGTCGCATGGTTGAAAGTGGCAAAGATGTTTTTGTTTTGTTGGATTCCATCACGCGCGTGGCTCGCGCTTACAACAGCGTGCATGGCGGCAGTGGTCGCACCATGACTGGTGGTGTCGATGCGCGTGCCTTGGAAATTCCCCGCAAGATGTTCGCTTCGGCGCGCAAAATCGAAGAAGGTGGTTCGCTCACGATCATCGCGACGGCACTGGTGGATACCGGTTCACGCATGGACGAATTGATTTTTCAAGAGTTCAAAGGCACGGGCAACATGGAATTAATTCTCGACCGCAAACTGTCAGATCGCCGGTTGTTTCCGGCGCTCGATATTCCAAAGAGTGGTACGCGCAAAGAGGAAAAATTGTTTCCCGCAAAAAATCTTGAAGCGATCCGCAAGCTCCGTCGCACGATGGTTGATTTAAATCCAATCGAGGCGATGGAAACGCTGACTGCTGCGCTGAAGAAACATAAAACGAACGACGAATTGCTCGCCAAGTTACAGCAATAAATCCTGTGGTAGCGCGTTCTGTGAACGCCGCATTTTTCCATCGAAACTTACGGTTGATTTAACATGAAAAAATCAACCGGCCTTCCTCGTTCGCCGCTTTCCCGTCCGCCATTGGAGCGGATGATGAAAATTCATTCGGCAATTCAATCCGGCAAGTTTCCTAACGCCACTTCGCTTGCCGCAGACCTCGAAGTCAGCACCAAATCCATTCATCGCGATTTGGAGTTCATGCGCGATCGGATGGATTTGCCGCTGGAATACGCGAAGGCGAACAACGGTTATTTTTACACACAGGATGTCAGCGCGTTTCCGACGCTGCAAATTACGGAAGGCGAACTCTTCGCGCTCCTTGTCGCGGAAAAATCGTTGCAACAATATCGCGGCACCACCTTTGAAAAACCGCTCGTCAGCGCGTTCAAAAAAATGGCGGCCTCATTGCCCGACACCGTTTCGCTCAACCTGGCCGAGTGGGAACAAACCATTTCATTCCGCACCAGCGCTGAGCCCATTTTAAATTTGGAAATTTTCGACGCGCTTGCCAAAGCGACGTCACAACGGCAGCAATTAAAACTCATATACCGCAAGCCTGGCCAAAAAGAAACTGAGCAACGATTGGTTGACCCGTATCATCTCGCCAATATTAACGGAGAATGGTTTCTCTTCGCCTACGACCACGCGCGTAAAGACATTCGCACTTTTGTTCCGGCACGAATCCAATCGCTGGAAAAGACCGGAAAAACTTTTGTGCGACAGCAGAAGTTCTCTTTGGAAAAACGATTGCGCAATAGCTTTGGCGTCCATTCCGCTGAAGGAAAATTCGATGTCGTGATCCGCTTCAACGAGCAAGTCGCCGATTACATTCGCGAAAAAAAATGGCACGAGTCGCAGGAATTGATCGAACTTAAAAACGGCAGCCTTGAACTGCGCCTGAATCTTTCCAGCCTCGCCGAAATCGAACGCTGGATTTTGGGGTGGGGCGGGGATGCGACTGCTGTAAAGCCTCGCGAGTTAGTTGAATCGGTGAAAAGCGCCGCTAAGAAACTTCTAAAAGCGTCTTCGTAATTTTTATCCGCGATAAATACATTCCGCCGTGCAGGTTTCCGCCACGACAACTTCGCTCAACATTGGCAATTTTGGTTTCAACTGATCCCATATCCAAACCGCGATGTTTTCGCTCGTGGGATTTTCCAAACCGGTAATTTCGTTTAGATAAAAATGATCGAGCTTTTCCCACAGTGGTTTGAACGCCGCGCTGATATCCGCGTAATCCATCAACCAGCCGAGCTTCGGGTCGCATTCGCCTGAGACGACAATTTCCACTTTAAAACTGTGCCCGTGCAACCGCCGACACTTGTGCTGCTCGGGCAAATGCGGCAGCAAATGCGCTGCTTCAAACTGAAACGTTTTTCGTAATTCCATTTTCATATCAATGCTGTCTTCTCACATTTCCCAATCCGTCCACGTGATCAAATCTCCCAGAGCAGGTCGTCCATCGTGGCGCCAAAGCAACGACGGATTTTGCATCTGGCCGAGCGGACAAATCCGCGTCACGCCCCAGCGCGCCAGTTCACCGGCGATTCCTTTGGCGCGATCTTCCGTGGCGGCGATTCCCACACTGGAAACTTTACCTCGAACTGAATCCGCGCCGCGCAAAGCTTGTGTCAAGTCCGCCACCGCTTTCACATAAATAAAGCGATTCAAACACGACAATTGGAAAAGAGGATCATTCTCGAACGTCACCGTCCAATCTGTCGAATCCGCGCTGCGCCACATTTTTGTGTCGGGCGAATGCGCGGCGCGAATTTCATATAAGGAGCGGCGATACGCAATGTTCGCCGATTCCTCCACCGATAATTTTCCACGCGGTTCCCTTTGCTCAATCGTGTGCAACTCGACCGCCAATAATTCCGCAAATTGTTCGGGTGAAATTTTTCCGCCGCTCTCCACATAAATCACATGCGGCGATAAACAGCCCAATTGATTCCACGCCACCACATCTTGCGCGGCGCGACTGACCACTTTTTGCGGATTCATCCCCGACAAAATTTGTTCGGTCACGAATGCGAAACTGACCCGATGGCCGTAGCCGAGAAATCGAGTTTTTTGAGGCAAGCGTTTGCGAATTGTTTCCAAAGTTTCGTCGCTACCCGTGGCGGTGACGCAATCTGCTTCGGCGAACAGCGCATTTTCCAAAAGTTCAGAACCGCCGCGCCACTCCGCAATTTCGAGACATGCGCCAAGTTTTGGTTCCGCTTCGTAAATTGAATGCGCAAACAGTCGCGGAATAAACGCCGTGCCGCTCGCGCATTTCACGAATTGAGCGGAGCGCGTGAGCAATCCAAAAATCATGCTGAGCAAAGTCGGATTTGGAATCACGCCCCCGGTGATGTGCGCAATCAACTCCGGCCCGCGCACAAACGAAGCGCGATCGAGTTTTTGTTCGTCGGAATTTGCGCTGACGGAATCGAGCCGTTGCAAATCGCCAAATTCCTGAAGGACGAGCGCCTGTAAATTTTCCTTGGTAATTTGTTTGAAAAATCCGTCGAGTCCGACCGCCAAAGTTTCGCGCGAAAATCCCGTGGCTTTGGGTCCGTCTTCCAATGCTTCATTTCGAAATGGGTCATTCGACTCCAGCCAATTTTGGGCAACGCTCGCAATGATTCGGATCAAACTGCTGGTCGTTCGTTCCGCGAGATAACGTTCGCGATTTTGTTTCAACGTTTGACAGGCATCGCGAACGATACTGGCTGTCAGCGCCGACGAATCGGAAATGTCCGCGAGAAAATAATTGGGCAGGTTCATTCAAATTGCGGACTGTCCACGGTGGCTGGATCGAAATGCGAAGGCGTATTTTGCCGACCTTCTTTTCGGCGGAGATGATGCAATCCAAAAAGTCCCGCGAGCGAAAGCAGCACAAAGAGGGCGAGCAAATTGTATAAACCAAAATAGGCGCTCGGTTCGGTTGCGTGTATTCCAAGATTTTTTGTCCAGATACCGATAAACCAATGGGAAAAATTTCCGAGCAAACCGCCAATGGTAATAAATAACCCAAAGACGCGGCCACGCACGGCGTCCGGCACCGATTCCATCAACGCCGCTTCAACCATCGGATAACTCGCCATGAAGAAAAATCCATACGCCGCCAGCGCGAGTGGAATCCAGCCGCCGCGCAAATGTGGGAAAATAAAAATGATGATCGCAGCGATAATCAACACCACAGCCGTCCAGCGACCACGACCCCGATCACTCAAGCCGCCAAAAAGTGGATTGCTGATGACGGAGGCGAGATAAATGCAACTGAGCGTTAAGCCGGTTTGTTTTAAACTGAAGTCCTGCGCGTGTTGCACGAAGAGGGAACTTAAAGTGGCCATTCCCATTCCTGCGAAATCACGCAAACAAAAAGCAAGACTCGCCGACAAAAATAAAAGCCACA
>JBKJOZ010000389.1:0-12379 GCA_046595315.1 Limisphaerales bacterium | reverse complement strand
CTCGACTGCCTCGCCGCAAGCGGCTCGAATTAATTTTCTTCGCAGCATCCACAGACAATGCGCCACTCCGTAGCTCTCTGCATGTATGTCTCATTCTCCGCACGGCTGCTGAGTTAGGCATGCGGGCATCTATCGCGCCAGCCGCCTGCCGCAGGCGCAACACAGGCGTCTGTCACGCTAGATGCTCGCATGGAGTAATTGAATCGCTTCGCGTGCCAGCAGCCGTGCTCCGAGTAGGTATATGAGACATACATACAAAGACCTACTACGTTACGTTCGTCGCCAGTCTTGGGCTTTGCAGTGCTTCTGGCATTGCCGTTTCATGTTGCCTATCCAGCGCATCCAGCAGCGTCGCGCCCGGCGTCGGTTTTTGCGTCGGCCCATCGTCATCATTCCACAGCGTCGTTTATCGTATTGGGAGCGTCAGGCTTTGCGTGCTGACAGCCGTTCGGTGTTTAGCCTCAGCCGTCATTGGCGGCCGTGAGGCTTCGGCCTAAATTCAGATCGCTTCGCTCAGCAAATTGATTGCTCCGTGCTAATTATTCCTGATTGAATTCATGCTCCCACTGTTGCAATTGCGCGATGATCTTCTCGAACTCAGGCACTTCACCGAAAAACATTTGCTGCATCTTTCCGTAATCTTCTCGCAATGCCTGAACTCGTTTCTCTGGAGGTGCAATTCGCAACGTGTCTCTCTTGGCCTCGCCATAACGCGCCCAACCCATTTTGAAGAAAAGGCTCTTGTGTTGCGCCACGCGCGCCAGCAATTCCGGCTTCGCTGATGCCGATGCGCCCACTCCTTTGCGAATTAATTCGTAAAAGTCGCAGTAGTGTCGGGAGAAACGTTCCGGCATCGCCTTGTCTGTGGGACGATGAAACTCTGCGTGCAGGATCGTCGCCTTCTCCCAAAACGTCCGTTCGCTGCCAACACCTTCACGATGCAGTTCGGCGCTTTGAAACCACGTGGAAATTCTTCCGCCACATACGGCGTGATCGTTTTTGTCTCGCTCGGCCAGTGGTCGGCTCGCGCGCCCATTTCGATTTTCACCATGCGTCGGATATAGCCCGTCGCTTCCGTCGCGAAACTGGTTGGATACTCAAAGAGCAACGTCTGGCCGTCTGAATCTTCCTCGTCAGAACGCATGCTCCATTCTTCATCCTGTCGCACTTTTGTTTTAATCGACGCTTCCAGCTTCGGACGTAATTCCTCTGCAATCTTTTTCTGGCATGCGTTTCGGAGCGCCTCGACTCGTCGCTGTTTCTCCTTGTTGCTTCCGCCGGCTTCCGGTTCGTTCGCCCCGCCAAAGCCCAGGAAATTCCGGTCCATCGAAATATCAATGTCCTCCGAAAACCGCTCGATGAGTTTGAACGCCTTGGACAGTGATGTCCCTCCTTTGAAAATTAAATGCTCCCCCATTTCTGGCAGCGCAAATAATTCCTTCAGCGTCCAGCACACCCAGAAATCTTTTTCCACAATCACCCCCTGCATGTTTCGCCGCGCCGCCGTCTCTTCGAAAAAAAGTTTTCGTTCCTCCGCTTTAAGTTTTCCAAAATCATCCATGCCTCAAGATTTCTCACCTAATCGCCGCATGATGTTTCCCACCCAAACCGGTGCGTAAACCACATCTTTCAACAGTTGTTTCCGGTCGCTCGGCGACAACCGCCGATGCAGGCGCTTCACCGTTTCATCAGTCACATGGGACTTGCCTAGATAACGCAATGCCTGAATCACCATTCCGCTCACTCTTCCCGCTGTCGCCATGTTGCGCGGCGCGGTTTGCTTCAGTGCAATGTCGAGCTTGCCCAGCCGTATTCGTTTGCTCCGGCCATCCGTCAGGAAGACAACCTTCGCTGGCACTTGATCAGATAATCCGAGCAGATTAGCCGCATACGCGCCCGTCGGTTGCAACCGGGTCCCCGTTTTGCCCGCCAGAGCTTGGGCCACTTTACCCACGCTGGGAGCGGTTGTTCCTACGACGGGATGCTGCCGGGGAATATCATATAAACCACGGCTCACGCGACGAACGGAACCGGCTGCCGCCATGCGCGACAACGCCTTGTCCACTGCGGGCCTGGCCCCAAGATCGACGAAGTCGCGTGACGAAAACACCCATCCGTCACCACGCCCACGGATGCGCGCAGTCATTCCTCGATCAATTGGATTGGCGACTTTCATTCGATTTCTATTGTCAGAAATATGTATACGTTTTTCTGACATTAACAAGACCAAATTTCACGCTTCATGAACCAAATTAGCGCTTACGCGGCAGATCAACTCTTGTTCGTGCGCTTCCGGCCTGTGCCGTTCGCTAGCACTCACACCAATTCAGGCGCGCCAACCAGATTTACGTCGTCTCTTTTATTCGCGTCTAAAGACGCTGGTCGTTGGTTGGCGCGCGTGTGCCTTACGCGGCTGTGTCGGGGCAGGTTGTTCCGTGCGTCACGCATTTTAAAATGTGGTTTTCCGGAACGATTTGCGCAGCAAGCGTTGGGACACAATTCCAAAGCGGTGCATCACGCCTATTCAAAACACGCCGAAGTCACGGTGCCGTCACTCGATGATTGGGAAAATGAATGGCAGAAAAATCCGCAAAGTATCGCAAAATAAAAGGTATTGCCGGTGGATTTCCGGCCGCAGTTAAACACGGGACAGATGCGCCAAACGCCGAAGCTATTGCGGCGTGTGTCAAATTGAAATGGATACCTTGGCCGGTGGCGGACGCGCGAAGCGCCCCGCCGCCGGACTCCGGCAAAGGCTCCTTGTAGAATTCCTATGTCCGAATGAAACGACGGAAATATGACTGACGACGTGATGCAAGCGGCGATGACAACCGGGGCCGCAAAAGATTTGCCGGCTCGATTGCTTTCGGCGCAAGTAGCGAAGGTATTGAATGGCTCGACCGATGATGTCGCCATTCTCGTCAGCGCCGGAAAACTGCGGGCGCTAGGAAGGTCAAAGCCAAACGTGGTAAAATTCTTTAGCTCCATAGAATTGATCACTCTGCTCGCAGATCGCGAATGGTTGGATGATGCAACGAAAACCGTCGGCCGTTTCTGGCGGCGGAAGAATGCCCGCCGCAATGGTGTAATTATGGAGAAGCTGCCGCCCAGTGAGCTTGATAAATCCTGATTACACTTATTTCGTGTTCAATTTTTTGTCAGGTTTTTCTTTCGGCGCACATCGTATGTATGGATGAACGATTTATCTGACGCCGACTTGTTGAAGCAGTTCGCCAAGAACGATTCCAAGGCAGCCTTCGCTTTAACTGGGCGAAGCTTTTCGCGTATGAGCGGAGCTGGGGAAATCGGTCTTTCATCGCTGACGGCTCCGAGTGAAAAACAATTCAAATAACGAAAGAACAAAATATGAACAGCAGAACCATAATCGCAGGTATCAACCTCATTGTCGCCCTTGCCGCGATGTCTCCCGCAATCGGCGCCGAGCCGCTGGATTCCGTGGAACAATTGCGGAGCCAAATTGAAACGGCATTGAAAACAAAAGACACAAATGCTCTTACCGCGCTTTTCAAGTGGGACGGTGTTTCTGATGAGATGAAAGCCCAGCTTAAAATGATGATCTCCATGATCATTCAAACGAAGTTTACGAATGTTGCCGTTCGGCCTGTGCCGGCGGATTTTCAAAATGCGTTCACCCGGAACGGAATCACTTACAGTTTTACCTTGCCGGTGACGGGCGTGATTGCGCTGCAAAACGGGGCGGCACACTCTCCACAAAACGCAGTCGGCGGGGGACAGGTTACATTACCGTATGGAAAAGGACCGGACGGTTATTATCTCGTTATCCAAGGCAAGAAAACCGCAGATCAAAGCGATCCTTTACATCCTGATAAAAACATATGGATTTTTGCCACCTCTACCGGAGCGAAGAATACTCCGAACCTTGCTTTAGATTATGGATATTTCAGCGGCTTGAAAGAAATCAAGTCACAGTCGGCCCACGAGGGAGTCATCTCTCTGAACTTTCCGGGAAAATCCATTACCTATTGCAACCTTAAAACCTCGGCCACGAACGGCACGTCGCGTTTGCGCATCAAAATTGGCGGTGTTGATGTTTTTGATTCCGGTGAGGTTGACGTTCAGAAAACGAAGGAAATACATTTCAACACCAAGCAATAGGCGGCAGTGCAACAGGGGGAGCCAAAGTGGAAAGTATTAATACCGGCACGTTGCCATCCATATCGGTTTGCCCGGTCGCCAGCAATCCTCTGCGCGTGGCGTGCAATTCAGGATTTAAATTCATTGTCAGGTTTCTGTTTCGGCGAACACTGTATCCATGGATGAACGATTTATCTGATGCCGACTTATTGAACGAGTTTGCCAGGAACGATTCCGAGGCAGCCTTCGCCGTTTTGGTGGAACGGTATCTCAGTTTGGTTCATTCCGTCGCTCTGCGGCAGACCAACGATCCACAACACGCCCAAGACATTTCCCAGGCCGTGTTCATCATCCTGGCGCGCAAAGCCAGCGGCCTCGATTCCAAAACCCGCCTGTCCGGCTGGCTTTATCATACGGCTCGTCTCGCGACGGCCAATTTCCAAAGGGCGGAATGGCGGCGCACCCGTCGCGAACAGGAGGTTTTCATGCAATCGCGCACCAACGAGGACTCTTCCGAGGACGTCTGGCTCGAGCTTTCTCCGCAGCTTGAAACGGCCATGGCTCAACTCGGCCCCGCCGATCGTGATGCGCTGGTGATGCGTTATTTTGAAAACCGGAGTATGGGCGAAGTCGGAACTTCGTTAGGCTGGACCGAGAACACAGCGCAGCAACGAGTGGGACGTGCTCTGGAAAAATTGCGGAAATCCTTCGGCAAACGCGGCCTTACGCTGACCGTCGGCATGATCGCAGCGACGCTGTCCGCCAACGCCGTGCAGGCAGCCCCTGCCGGGTTGACCAAAGCAATCACCGCCGTCGCAGTGGCGAAAGGGACAACCGCAAGCATTTCCACCGTGAAACTCGTCAAGGCCACCCTCAAAATCATGCTGTGGTCTAATCTGACTTTCTTCATCTCACTCGTGTTTATTAACGTTTCTTCGGCCATTGGTCTTTCTGCGGTGTTTGTTCGGTTGATGTCGAAGATGCTGAAGCGCGAGGACACCGTCAAAGCGTCGTCGCACAAGTTCCTCGACCGTCATAACGTCTTTGAATTGCGGAAAAAATATCACAAAGAGTTTAGGCTCTTTGTGTGTCTCGTATTGGTTTGCTTTCTTTCCAAAGGCGCTTGGACTTTTTGGTCGGTTTTCCATCCCGATGCGGCGGCTCGCTGGGAACCCTGGTGGAATTTGGCTCGTTGGGTGACAATCACGGTTTTCCTGACCGCCGTCATCTTTATTTGGCGAAGGATAGGCGGATTCCGAGGTTGGAATGCCAGGACTGCGAAGCGCAATAAGATCATTCAAAAAGAGCTTTGGGCTGACGATCCAAATCCGGCCGTGCCCACCGACTTTGACTCCGTTTCTCAAAATCCTTTCAAGCAGGCCGGATTGGTTTCCATTTTACCTTTGTTTTGTCTCGTTGTTTTTGTGGTCTCATTTATTTGCACAGTTCGGGGCGTTGGCGGTGCGTATGGTTGGATACCTCCTGTAATGGTCGTTGGCGCATTGATATTTGGGGCGATTGGAAGTTACCTTATAGCCCGCCAGGTAAGAAAAGGATGGCTGCTGACCGACGCGCGTTGTATCAAGCAGATGGTCAAGCTAGTCGCAACAAGCGGTGGCGCTGGCGGGGGGACTGGTGGTGGTCGTACTGGTTATTCCGCAATTGTCATTTGCGAGTATGAGTACGCCGGCGTCAAATATCGCGTCACACCAAGGATCACCGCCGTAGCCATCGTTTCATTCCCTACGCCAGGGACCGTGGAGCGATACTTGAAAAAACGGATTGCTCCCGACGGAAGTTGCAAGCTTCACATCAATCCTGACAATCCCCTTCAAACCACCCTTTACGGTGGCGGGTTCATCGATAGGTTCCTCGTGAAATCATCCTCGAAAATGAAAACTCTATAAATTCATCATTCCACCTCACGGCTGCCATTAAATTCTTCAACGAAGCCTTCAACGATTTCTTCAATAAACGAGTAAGCAACGTGCTTGCGGCGGGTAAAGGCTGATATCCCACAAGATTTGCCACACCATCGCAGTTAGAGTGTGGATTTGCCGTTGTCGGCCCTTGCCGCGACGAAATACCGGACGAAACCCAAAACGTACTGCTGTTGCCATCGATTGTGTTGGAGGGTGGATACCGCGAATGCCACCATTGCCGGTGCTATTGCCATCGCTGGAAATGTGTTCCATAAGGTCCGACGGTGAAGTCCGAAGCGCTCGACGCAATAGAAAGCAGGCTGAGCAAGCCTGTGCAAACGGGCTAAGGAATTTATACCTCATTAAAAAATTCCGGAAATCCGTTACCAGTTTTAAACGGGCGAAAAATCGACTCCTTGGTCAAATTTGGAAACAGATTACGGAAAAGTAGTCGCCTGCACCCAGCGAATATCGGTGTAAGGCGAAGCTTCAGAAACGTTCATCGAAGCGCCCAGAGGAGCGTCTCCATAGCCCGCAGCGAGAACACTGCTCAACACCCATCGGTGCAAAATGGCGTGACCGTCCGCGTAGGACAAGACACCACTGCGGTTGTGATGAGATGCAGGAAGATTCTGCCACGCCATGCTCGGCGCTGGGTTTATACCAAAGGCACCGTTGTCAATACTGCGAGAATCTTCGTCCCAAAAAACCGATTTAAGAGCGGGGTTGGGCGCTCGGATTTGTGAGGCTTTTTTGATGTGACGCGGGTTGCCGGGGCTGTTGCCGCCGAGAGCATAGTCGACCGAGTAGCTTCGGTTGCGCGGTTGTCCTGGATTGCCCAACATCGGATAGGTGAGCGAGATATCAGTGGGGCATTTATAGATTTTAACCGACCGATTGTATTGAAAGAGCAGACCGTTTTCGATGTTGGTCGTATTTAAATCCGTTTTTGGATTTCCGACGACCCATGCGTTCGTCAAGCTCGCCGTCGAGATAGCTTCGTTTGGTGGCACAAAGTCGCTGTTATCGCCGAGATACATTTGAAAGCAGGTTTGTAGTTGCTTCAAATTGCTCACGCTTGAAATGCCCTGTGCCTTTGCTTTCGCCTTGGCCAACGCGGGTAAAAGTAATCCGGCCAAAATTGCGATGATCGCGATGACGACCAACAATTCAATTAAGGTGAAACCTGCCGAACGCCTATTTTGATGCGCTGTCATATTTCGTTTTCTTAAAATTATTGCAAGTGGAGCCGATAGTAACGATGGCTGTCGGTTGGGTTGATGGTTGCGCTGTTGGTGCCATTGAAACTGGTCACTGTATTGGTCGCGGGTGAAAATGTAACACCTAGGTCACTGGTCGTTTCTAAAACGAAGTTCGACGTTGGCCAAGAAAGAACAATCGCGTTGTTCGCGCTAAGGGTTGAAGTAATTCGAGGCAATAAACCAATTCCGTATTTCGAGCTGAGGTAGGAATCGAGCGCGGCGCGTTCCGTATTGGACAACACGGAGCTGAACATCAGGACTTCGTAAATGTCGCCATTCATTTTGGGGCGCAAGTCGTTTCGGGTTCCGATTCCGATGGCACTGCCGCTATCGGCAATGGGTGCCGTGATTGTGCCGGAACCGTTCAGGGTGCTGTCCAAATACATCGCTGCGCTCTGGCCCGCCATCGTCACAGAAAGAATATGTGGCGCACCCAAAGAAGGAGCGTTGGTGCCGGTTATAGAGCCATTAAGGGTTCCATCTCCGCGATAGAATTTCGGTAGGCCCGTGGTTTTTGAAACATAGAAATCATAGGACGCCGGTTGATTTCCAAATGTTCCACCTGTTTTCTCGATCAAACCAATTTCATTAGTAGTTGAGGTGTAGTCACGAAATTGCGCGACGACATAAATGGAAATGTCGCCCACGATTGCCATGGTGGGTGAATTCAAGATGGCAAGGTATTGATTGGTGCCGTCGAAGTTCAAGGCGGGATGGCTCAACACATTGGTGAACAATGGCGAGTTGCCGGAAGTTCCCGTCGCGTGGTTAGCGTTGCCGGATTGGTCGTTCCAAGTCGAAACGAAATTTTGTCCATCTGCGGTCACTCCCGCATCTGCTTTCAGCCAAAGAGAAAGTGTCGTGGGATAGACGCCGCTCGGAACAGTCGCTTGCACGATGGTATTGTTAAACAAATCCTGGACGTTTTGCACAGTCAGCGAATAAACCGTTCCCGGCACCATTCCCGTCACAGTCAAAACCACTTGGTTGGGAGTATCACCCATGACGACGGAGATAATCGTCGCGCCGTTGTCGAGGGCGTAATTACTCAAATTTGTGGCGCTGGAAGGCTTTACGGCTTCTGAGAAAATCACGACAATTTGATTTGTGTTCCAGACTTTTGTGCCGACGGAGAGAACCGTCGGCGCTTGCGCATCGGGCGAGACGGTTAGAGTCGCGACATCGCTTAGGATAGCTGGAGCGGTGAGGGGGATAACGCTGACGCGATAGGTAGAGCCACTGTCCGCTTGGACAAGTGTAGGGGTGGTGTAACTGGTATTAGTCGCGTTGAGAATGTTCGCTCCGTTTTTTTGCCATTGATAATTGAAGCTAGCTGGTCCGGCTGAAGTGGCAACGATGAACGTGGCCGTTTGGCCTTCTAGTTTGCTCGTGTTGGTTGGCTGTTGCGTGATGCTGAAGGGGAAGTATTTAAAGCCAAGATAGGAATTGATCGCTTGGCGCTCGGTCTGAGAAACGGCTGAATTGAAAATTATCACTTCAGCAATTTCTCCATTCATAAACACGTCCAACGAATCTCGCGATCCAATGCGCAAAGGCTTTCCGGCATCGACCATGTTGGTCGAGATAGTTCCTGTTCCATTCGCCGCGCCATCGAGGAAGTGGCTGACGTTTGTGCCGTTCATCACGACATTCATGAGATGCGCCACGCCGAAAGATGGCAAAGCGGTCGCGCGGGAAAACGCGGTTCCCGTTCCGTCTCCGCGATAAAGCGGATTTCCATTCCCGCCATTGTGAACGTAATAATCAAATGACGCGGGCCGATTGGCAGTAGTTTTACCAATCAAATGCGCGTAGCTGTTGACGCCAAGAGTGGCAATTCTCGTCATTACAAAGATCGAAATGTTCCCTGAGATGGCGAGGCTGGGAGAAGAAACGGCTTGAAGATAATTGCTTCCATTGAATGACAAGGCCGGTTGCCCGTTGATCGAATTTGCGACCAGCGTTGGGCGATTACCTGCACTGGAGAACTGTGTTGCATTATTGGTGTTGGCCGTTTGATCCAACCATTGACTGACTAGACCGGAGCTATTCGTAATCACGCTTGCATCGGCTTTCATCCAAAGCGACATGTTGGCGGCCAGGATGAGAGATGTGGTAGGAGCAATGTTGTTGGCGAATAAGTCCTGCACGTTTTGGATGCTCAATAAATAGGTGGTGGTCGGATTCAATCCGGCAGTGGTGAGGATGACTTGATTTGAGGTGCTTCCTAGAGTTGCCGAAAGGATCGAGCCGCCGTTGTTCAAGGAGTAGTTGCTGAGATTCGTCGCGCTCGCAGCAGTGACCGCTTCTGAATAAACCAAAACGATGTCATTGGAGTTGCCCGTTTTCTTGGTGGCAGAAAAAACAGTCGGACCCTGAGTGTCTACTACAACCGTGAGAGTAGCAGGCGAACTGGTGCTGGTAATGCCGAGGGGAGTAGAAGCAATGACGCGATACGCAGCGCCGCTGGCTGACACAGTCAAAGCTGGCGTCGTGTAAACTGAATTGGTCGCTCCAGCGATGTTCACATTGTTGCTCTGCCATTGGTAATTAATGGTAGGCGAGCCAGCAATGGCGTTGACCCAGAAGGTGGCTGCTTTGCCAACTTGGGCAGTGACATTTTGCGGTTGTTCGGTGATGGAAAGGGCGATAACGGAAATGCCATATTTCGCCCCGAGAGAATTTTCCAGAGTCGTTCTTTCCGCATCGGTCAGGGCACCGCGAAACATCATGACTTCGGCCAGATTTCCGGCAAACCGCGAAAACCAATCCTGACGTGCGCCTATGCGGATTGGCGTTCCGCTATCACCCAGGCCTGCAATCAAAGTGGCTGTGCCGTTAAAATTTCCATTCAAATAAGTCGTCGCGTTGGTGTCGCGAACAACGTAGGAAATGAGATAAAACTGATTGGCGGCAATTGCGGCTGAGCTGTCAAAGGAGGAATTACCACTGCCATTGCCACGAAGCAATCGGAGCTTGCCCGTCGTCTTGAGAATCTGCAAATCGAACGTGGCCGGGACGTTGACGGGGCATTTACTTATAGGGCTTTGAGCTGACTGAGCCGGAACCAACGTGTCGGTGCTCAAGACGACATACAGAGTCAAATCGCGATTGGCTTGAGCGGAGGAACTATTCGTCACTTCCAGTCCAGTTCCATAAATGATTCCAGCGATGTGATTAGTGAGTCCGTCGAAGTGAATGGCGGGATTTCCATTGACCACGTTCGCAACCAATGTCGGTGGATTCACGTTAGTGGTTTGAAACGCGTTATTTCCAAAGCCGGATTGATCATTCCATTGGGTTACGAGTCCGCTTCCATCAGCGACCACACCGGCATCTGCTTTTAGCCAAAGGCTAAGTTCGTTTTCTACGGTAACGGGAGTGCTGTTGAAGGTGACGGCGTTTCCTAAATCGCGAATGTTTTGCGCTGAAATTGTATAAACCAAATTGGAATCCAAGGGCGCGGTTCGCAACGTGACGGTGTCATTGTAAGTATTTACAACGATGTTCGAAATGGTGACGGTCGTCGCTCCACTTTGCAGCGTGTAATTGGCGATGTTCGTAGCAGAGGCGGTTTGAACAGCTTCAGAAAATTGCACCGCGACTCGATCTCCAAACAAACTGCGCGTCGCTAATTTGACTGTAGGAATCACCGTGTCGTCGATGAATTGAACTTTGCTTAGGCCGACGCGGTAGTCAGTGCTTGTCCCATAATTCGTCAAAACATTGAAGCGAATGTATTGAGCTTGTATCGCTGCTAAATCAATCGTCTGGCCAAAATTGGTGTAAGCTGCGGGCGCTCGGTTCAACAATAAATTTGGAAGGTTGGTAGTAAAGGTGACGTTGTCTGTGCTGTAAGAAACCGCCATGAACTGGATGCCGCGGTTGGTAACGGCGGCAGTGGTGCCGAATTCATTGTAGTTCCAAATTTTCATGCGGTTGACGGTGCGGAGGGAGCCGAGGTCGAAGGTGACTGACGCATTAGTAAATGAGTTGACAGTATTGTTGGTGGTCATCCACATCGAACCTGCCGCCAAAGTCGTATGGACATCTCCATACAAACCGACTCCTCCAAGAAGATTGGTCGCGCGCCGTTGATCGACGCCGGCAGCATATTGGGAAGAAACGGCGGAAACCGTCACTCCTGGAATGACGGCGGCATGCAGTTGGCCGCACCAAGTAACAGCGGAGACAAAGAGGAAGATGTTCTTGATCATAATTTTTAAAACGCGCCCAGTAAATTGACCTTTGAAAACGCGCATGAAGTGGTTGGAGGCTAAGGGAGGAATTATGTCCAGTCCACGCAAAAACTTGGAGGCTGATGTTCGATGAACGGGTTAAATGCGGATTCAATCGATCGGTGAGATCTAATGTTCCAAAGAAAATTTTACTGAGCGTATTTACAGAGAAAAACACGTCACAAATCTATATTGACGGGGGTGGCTCATGAACCGGAGTTTCTCCGCTTAACGCCTCCAGGCGTTCGCGTTCACTTTCTTCTCGTTCCCGCTCCAAGCGCTCGGCATTTTTGTCCTCTTCGGGTTTAATCCAATAGCACCCATTGATGGCCTCGATAAAGCCTTTGCTGCAAAGTCCTTTTAGCTCATTAGCCGCCCAGGTTTTATCTCGCTCGTAGCGATCCGAATCCACCTCTTTGCTAATCTCTTTGACGGAAAACACGCGGCCGGTTTGGTCTTTCAGAAAATCAAGAATTTCGCTCATCTGAATGAACTAACAGGCGAATGGGCAAACTGGCAATCATGGCCTTGGTGATTTTGTGAAATTGGTAAAGCGGCCGGTTTAGAAGTCTAAATATTTTTTAGTAAATCATGGGTTCCCCGATTTCATTATTGGCAAAAATCAGTATTGTGCCTGACTGTTTTAATAAGTTTATCACTTGATGAAGCAACGAAAAATCGGTCAACCATCGCCAAAAAAAGGGAACAGCACGACGTGCTCGGCTCCTCCGCGTTGTCCCATTGTTGCCATGGGAGCGTCGGCGGGCGGGTTGGAAGTATTCCAACAATTTTTTGACCACATGCCTCCGGAAAGCGGCATGGCCTTCGTCCTCGTTCAGCA
>JBKJOZ010000358.1:0-10429 GCA_046595315.1 Limisphaerales bacterium | reverse complement strand
GTCGGCGCTTAACACGCCGGAGCAACGCGTGTTGTCGAGCAGAACAAATTCCCGCGAAAGTTTGTGCTGATTCGGCGTTACCTTTTCTCCGAAAATGCAAAGGCGCGCATCACCGTTGCCTTCCGGCATGTCGCCGAGAACCTGATCGTAAGTACGATTTTCTTTGATGATATAAATGACGTGTTGGAACACGGAAGGTTCGCCGACACGCTCCGGCACCGGGCGCGGCGCAACATTTTTGCGCGCCGGCAAGAGAGCTGCCTTCATCGCTGCTGCGCCATAATTGTCCAAAACGGTTTTGGTGTAGCTGATGAGTTTGGATTTTCCAGGAATGGGAATCAGCGAAATCGTTCCCCGAAACTGATGCGAATTGAGTTCGACTTTTTCTCGAGAAGCGAAAATTTTTCCCGAACCAATTCCTTTGATATTCGCCACGCACAATTTGTTTTGCTTGGGATTCAGCGCGATGGCGCCGGGATACCAGCCGGTCGGGATCAACCCCGTGAGCGCCGATTTGCCGGGTTGAAAACGCACCACCGCAATCGCGTTTTGCGTTCCGTTGCAGACGTAAATCCATTGGCCGGTTTTATCGAAGGTCAATGCGTTTGGACTCGCGCCCAACAAATCCTTCGGCTGCCAGTGGAGCGAAATGGTTTCAACAATCTCGTCACGTCGGGTGTCGATGACGCTGAGCGTGTCGCTCCCCGCGTTCGCTACGACGACAAACCGTCCATCCGGCGAGAGCGCCATCGCAGTGGCGTGGAGCCCGACGACAATTTCTTTTTCCAATTTGCCACTCTGTAAATGAATCACCGAAACAGAGCCTTCGCTAGCAATGTGCCGAATCGGATCAACGCGAACCGTCGTTCCGCGTCCCGCCGGGCCAACCGTGTTTTTCACTTCAGGCCGACGCCCGCCTGAATTGCTCACGTAAACTTTTTCGCCCGCCAGCACCACTTCATACGGCGCCACGCCGACGTCGAAAGTGCGCAACAATTTTCCAGTCGCCGTTTCCATTTCCAAAAGTCGATTGGATAAATTGCCTGCGACGTAGAGCCTCTTGCCATCGGGCGAAATTGCAAGGCCAGCGGGAATTTCCGCGCGGCGCTGTTCCAGTTTGGTTTGCGGCAATGGAATTGAATGCAGCGGAGAAACTTTATTATCGTGGCCGACGGCAAGCACTTTGATGTCGCCGCGCACGTTCGAGAGATAAATGCGTTTTCCGTCCGGCGAAAAAATCAAACCGTTGTAACTCGCCTGCGCGCCGTCGTCCGGTTTTAAAATTTGTTCAGAAACGGTGTTCGTCTCAGACACGCGCAAATTATCCGAAGGCAATGGCACGGTTTGGAAAATTTTCCCATCACGTGGATTTATCACGATTAGTTCATGCTTGCCGCCGGTGATCAGAAGTTTGCTATCGGGGCTCAACGCGATTACTTGCGGGCGAATTCCGGCGAGCTCGACCTGAATTCCTGCGGGCGTGAGAATTTGATTCACCGGAACGGAAAGGCGCGATGCAATATGAGCTTGCGAAACCGGCTGCTGCGTCACTTCCGTCAGGCAACTCGTCAGCAATAAAGTAGAAATCGAAAACGCGATGGGAATAAAATTGCTCTTCATCATTAAATAATTTGTTTTGGCCACACTAGCGGACGCAAACAAACCAGCAAGGTTTCAGGAAAAGTGGAAACGAACAGTTTGCAATTCGAAGTGTCTGCGCTCAATTTCGTCTTCCAAAGTCATGTACGAGCATCGAACAAAAAAACTTCTTGGCCGGAAAGCTTTTGCGAAGCGGGTGACGCATCATGTGAAACTTGCTCTAACCATTGTCGCACTGGTGCTGGGAATGGGTGTGGCCGGTTATCATTATTTGGCGGAGGTGGGATGGATTGATGCATTGCTAAATGCGTCGATGATTCTCGGCGGCATGGGACCGGTTAGCCCGCTGGAAAGCAACGGCGCAAAAATTTTCGCTTCTTTCTACGCTCTGTTTTGCGGGTTGGTGTTTATCGGTATTGCGTCTCTAATTATTGCCCCCTTTGCGCATCGTTTGCTGCACAGCCTTCATATCGAGGAAAAATAATTCCGCTAAAATCAAAAAGTTAAGGCAATCAGATTAATCGCCGAGAAATTCGCCGATGGGCGCGAGCGGTTTAAAGTGATCGCAGAATATTTTGATCATCATCAGCATGGGAATCGAGAGAAGCGCGCCTGGAATTCCCCAAATCCATGTCCAAAAAATCAGGGAAATAAAAATCATGACCGGGTTCAAGGTCAGTCGTTTTCCTAAAATCATCGGTGTCACGAAATTTGCTTCGATGGCGTGCAAACTCAGGTAAACGATCGGTGGAACAAGAGCTTGCCCCACGGAATCAAACGTGACCAATCCCGCCACGCTCAAGATCGCCACACCGGTAATCGGTCCAAAATAAGGAATATAATTTAACAGGCCCGCGATCACCCCCCACAAAATAGGACTTGGCATTCCCACCAGCATCACCGCGAAGCCGACGATTATCCCCAAGCCGGTGTTGATCAAAGTAATCGTAAAAAGGAACGTAGAAATATTTTGTTGTAGCTCATGTCCAATTTCCACTGCCTTCTTTTTGTCATGCAAGGTCGGCAGCACTTTTACCATCTTCTGCATGAACAAATCGCCCGCAGCGAGGAGGAAATAAAGTAAGACAATAGTTTCGAGAGCGCCGGCCAGAAAACTTTTGGTGTAGCTCAACAAATCGTTGGCGAGATGAGGCTGTTTGACCTCAACTTGCGTGGTCTTTTCTGTCCCTTCAGGCTTGGTGATCTCCTCGACTTTTTCCGCCGCCTTGCTGATTTGCGCGGCGGGGCGAAGCAAATGATGAACTCTTTGCTCTGCTATGCGAAAAGTTTCAGGGGCTTTCGCAATCCAATCGCCCGCCGGTTGCGTTAGCCGTGAAATGATAAAGCCTAAAACCCCAAAAAAAACGAGGAGGACGATCAATGCTCCGAACGATTCACGAATTTTGATTCGCGTCAGAAAACGCACGATCGGTTTCAACAAAAAGTTCAAGAGCAACGCCAAAACCACCGGCATCAGGAATGGCCGGGCGAAATAAATAAAGTAAACCATCCCCATCAGAAAAATGCCGATGACCGCTATCGGCACCACGGCCTGAGTCCGCCTGAGAAAGTATGCAAGATCAGCCAAAGCGGGGCGCTCTTCTTCGAGCTTTGCTTCCTCCAAAATTTTTTCTTCTGATTTGGTTTCGCCTGTTTCGTTTGCCATAAAAATTTTAACGTTCTTGAGCAGAGGCAAGCTCTTGAAAAAAAGCAATTGTGTCAATCAGCGGAAACCATGCTTCGACCGTTCGTGCCGATTATTTTTGGCGTTTCTCAACCGCGCGTGATCACTCGTATTCCGAACAGCGTCAGAGGGATCGGCCATCGTCCACGCCGCAATTCGGCGTGGATTGTTTTCTGCGCCTCCGGCTTTCGACCCTCGGAAACTATTTGAGAAGGACTTGAAAAACTCCTATTGCGCGAGCCGCTGAAAACGGAGAATTTTCTCGCATGGCAGATGAACGCATTATTTTTAAAGGCAATCCTTCACCCGTGGCAATTCTCGGATCGCTCGTGTTGAGCGTAATTTTATTTATCGGTTTAAGTGTTGGCTTAATTTCTTTTTGGCAAAAAATTCCCGAAGGCGCTGCTCGCCATGTTCTCTTTTGGGTGCCGCTGGTTCCCCTGCTCTTTTCGCTCGGCAAATGGGTCGGGCTGAAATTTCATGGTTATGAAATCACCACCGAACGAGTGAAAATAATCAAAGGCATTCTCGCAAAACGCACGGACGAATTAGAGCTTTACCGGGTCAAAGACACGTCGTTGATCGAGCCGTTTATTTATCGCATGTTTTCTGTCGGAAATATTTCCATTGTGACCGGGGACCAAACGACGCCGAACCTGGAATTGAAAGCGGTGAAAAACGCCCGGGAAATTCGCGAACATCTCCGCACCAGCATTGAAGAATGCCGCACCCGCAAGCGTGCTGGGATTGTTGAATTGGAGTAAGCTATCAAAATAAGTTTCACAAAATGCGCTTGATCAGACCTGTCTCAATTTAATTTCTCCGATTAACTTTTAACTCGAAAATTTCTCAAAACCTTTGCCGACCGGATTTAACACCATGTTCGCTCACACTGATAATTTTATTCATCGCCACATCGGGCCCAGCGCGGAGGAGACCGCCGACATGCTCCAACAACTTGGATTTTCTGACTTGAATTCCTTCATCGACAAAGTTGTTCCGCAACAAATTCGCCTTACAAAACAGCCGCATCTTCCTGCTGGGTGGAGCGAGCACGCGGTTTTGACCGAACTGCGGGCGATTGCTTCCAAGAACCAGATTTTCCGCTCTTTTATCGGCATGGGTTATTCCGATTGCATCACGCCGCCGGTAATCCAGCGCAATATTTTGGAAAATCCCGGCTGGTACACGCAATACACTCCTTACCAAGCCGAAATTTCCCAAGGGCGTCTCGAAGCATTGCTGAACTTTCAGACCATGATTTCGGATTTAACCGGTTTGGAAATTGCCAATGCTTCTTTGCTCGACGAGGCAACGGCTGCCGCCGAGGCGATGCATCTCTGCCAAAACGTAAAACCGGAGCGAAATGTTTTTTTTGTTTCTGAACTGTGTCATCCGCAAACAATTGATGTCATTCAAACCCGAGCGAGGCCGCTGAACATTGAAGTAATCGTGGGTAATCACGAAACTTTTCAAGCGACGGAAAAAGTCTTCGGGGCAATCGTGCAATATCCCGCGACAGACGGTGCGATTTACAATTACGAAACGTTTGCGAAACAGGCACGCGAAGCGGGCGTGCTCGTCGTTGTCGCCGCTGATTTGCTCGCGCTCACGTTGCTTCGTCCCCCGGGAGAATTCGGCGCAGATATTGCCATCGGTAGCGCGCAACGGTTCGGCGTCCCACTCGGTTATGGCGGGCCGCACGCAGCCTATTTCGCCACTCGCGACATTTACAAGCGTTCCATGCCGGGCCGATTAATTGGCGTTTCAAAAGATTCAAATGGTCGCCCTGCCCTCCGGCTTTCGTTGCAAACACGCGAGCAACATATTCGCCGCGAAAAAGCCACCAGCAATATTTGCACAGCGCAGGCTTTGCTCGCAAACATGGCTTCGATGTACGCCGTTTATCACGGCCCGGAAGGCTTGAAGAAAATCGCGCAGCGCGTTCATTTCCTCACCAAAATTCTCGCGACCGGTTTGAAGAAGCTTGGATGTGAGTTCGCAGCGCCGGACTTCTTCGACACTTTAAAAATCAAACTCGGTGCCAAGCGGAGCGAGGACATTGTGAAACTGGCAGAAAGTCACCACATGAATTTTCGTGTTTTTGACGCGCAGACGCTGGGAGTTTCGCTCGATGAAACGACGATGGAAAAAGACATCATCGATATTTTTTCCGTGTTCAACGATGGAAAACCGCCGACCTTTTCACTGTCTGATTTGGTGACGGAAGCTTCTGCGGCATCTGAACAACCGTTCGCGCGCAAAAGTAAATTTCTCCAGCACGCGGTGTTCAATAAATTTCATTCTGAAACGGAAATGCTGCGCTACCTGCGGCGCTTGGAATCAAAGGATTTGTCGCTCACAACTTCGATGATTCCACTCGGCTCCTGCACGATGAAATTAAACGCCACCGCTGAAATGTTTCCGGTTTCGTGGCCTGAATTTTCAAAAATCCATCCGTTCGCGCCGCTCAGTCAGACGCGTGGATACCAAATTGTTTTTCGGCAATTGGAAGAGTGGTTGGCAGAAATTACCGGTTTCGCGGGAGTTTCATTGCAACCCAACGCGGGCTCCCAAGGCGAATACGCGGGATTGCTTGTCATCCGACAATTTCATGAAAGCCGTGGCGAACTGCATCGTAACATTTGTCTGATTCCGACTTCCGCCCACGGCACAAATCCAGCGAGCGCCGTGATGGCCGGAATGGAAGTGGTCGCTGTCACGTGCGACCGGCATGGCAATATTGATCTCAACGATTTGCGCGCTAAAACTGAGGCTCACAAAAATCATCTCTCCTGTTTGATGGTGACGTATCCGTCAACGCACGGCGTTTTTGAGGAAAGCATTCGCGAAATCTGCAAAATTGTTCACGACCACGGCGGGCAGGTTTATATGGACGGCGCGAATATGAATGCGCAGGTCGGCTTGTGTTCGCCGGGTGATATTGGAGCAGACGTTTGCCATCTGAATTTGCATAAAACATTTTGCATCCCGCACGGCGGTGGCGGACCGGGCATGGGGCCGATTGGCGTTGCTGAGCATTTGGTGAACTTTTTGCCGGGACATGCGGTCGTGAATCTCGGGGGAGAAAATCCCATTGGCGCCGTTTCAGCCGCACCGTGGGGCAGTGCGAGTATCCTGCCAATTTCGTGGGTTTACATTTCGCTCATGGGCGGAAGCGGTTTGGCGGAAGCAACAAAAATGGCCATGCTTAATGCGAACTACATCGCGCACCGCCTCAATTCATTTTTTCCAGTGCTTTACAAAGGTGTGAGCGGTTTTATCGCCCACGAATGCATTGTTGATTTGCGACAGTTCAAAAGTGTGAGCGTGGAAGATGTCGCGAAACGCTTAATGGATTATGGATTTCACGCGCCGACCATTTCGTTTCCCGTTCCCGGCACGATGATGATTGAGCCAACCGAGAGCGAATCGAAGGAAGAACTGGATCGGTTTTGTGAGGCGATGATTTTCATTCACGCAGAAATTCAATCCATTGAGTCTGGCGCAGTGGACAAACTAAACAACGTGATCAAAAACGCGCCCCACACCGCCGAAGCCGTCGTGAGCGATCTCTGGAATCATCCTTACTCCCGCGAACAAGCCGCCTTCCCCACCAAATGGACGCGCGAAAATAAATTTTGGCCCGCCGTGGGCCGGATTGATAACGTTTACGGTGATCGGAACCTCGTTTGCTCGTGCGTCGGGATGGATGCTTATTCGGCGAGCAATTGAAACCAATTTCAATCGGTCCTCAGCACCGGATATTCAGTAATTGAGTCCAACACGGCGCGAACTCCTTTTACCAATGCGACGATTCGGGTTTGCAGAGGCAGGCTCGACGGGGATTCCAGCGTGTAGGAAAGACGCGTCTTGTTCGTGATGAGATAAAGCGCCTCCGGCCATTGCGGACGGTCGAATGGATCTTTGTCCGGATGGATCACCCCATTTTCTGCGGGCCAATTATCGATCATTGAACTGCGATCAATGGCACATACCTCCGCCACGCGACTGATAATTTTTTTGGCAAAGGACGGTTGGTCGTCAGGATTCAATTCGTAAAGGTAAAATCCCTTGGATTCCCAGTCCTCGTGGAGACAAATCGTGACGTCAAACCGAGGTTTGCGTTTGAGCCATTCGATATGGCCACGAACCTCGTCAGATTGCGTGTCGCGATAATCCCGGTTGAGATCAATTCCTTTTTCGTTTTCGCGACGATTCAACGGAAAACCGGTGAGGTTCAAACAAGGACAAAGGAAAATATCTACGCCGACCGGCCAAACATTGTCTTTTAACAATTGTAAAACGGCCAGAGGTCCAGCCGGTTCGTCGCCGTGAATTCCGGTGGATAAATAGACGCGATGGAGCGAAGGCTTGCTTGTTCGATGGTAGGCGAGCAATTCAACCCCACGCGAGGCGTTTTCATTCACAAGATTGATTGAATCGCGTCGCCATCCATTTCGCTCCGCCAGTTCAACGATTTTTTGCAGAACCGTTTGTATTTCGATTGGCTCGCCTTGGTAGCCGCGAATAAATCTCGTTGTGTCATCCATAACCAAATTTGGCTGCTAAGACAAATTTCTCAAGCCCGACATTTTTCATTGCGCCAAATCTAAAGCGCAGCCGCAGCCTGGGTTTCGCAGACTTTTTCGCCGCAGCCATAATTGCCTGTTTCCTGATCGCTAAAATCATGCTTGTCCCAGTTAGGATCCAAACCGAGATCCTTCAACATTTGCAAATCTTTCTCCACTGTTTGATTGAGTGTGGTTAGATAATTCCCAACCATTAAGGCGCTCGCCCCTGCCGCAAAAACCATGCTCTGCATGTCGCGCAAATTCACCGTGCGCCCACCCGCGATCATTATTTCCTGTCGCGGCAAAATGAAACGGAAGCAGGCAATCGTTTTGAGAATTTCCATCGGCGGCAGCGGTTCAAGCTTCTCAAATGGCGTTCCTTTGATTGGATTCAAAATGTTAATTGGAACTACGTTCGCGCCAATTTCTTTGAGGGAAAATGCGAGGTCGCACCGATCTTCGCGTGTCTCGCCCATTCCGATAATTCCACCGGAACAAATTTTCAGACCGGCTTTCTTTAAATAACCAATCGTCTCCACCCGATCTTCATAGGTGTGTGTGGTGCAGGTCTGCGGGAAAAAGCGTTTTGAACTTTCCAAATTATGCCCGTAACATTCCAAGCCTGCTTCCTTCAATCGATCGGCCACCGCCTGGCTCTTAATAATTCCAAGCGAAGCATCAGCGCGCGTTTTCCCGCCCTGCGAAAGTTCCCGAATGCGATCGCAAACTTCATCAAGCATCGGACCTTCCTTCAATCCTTTCCACGCCGCCACCAAGCCCACGGCGGTCACTCCGTTTTTACTCGCTTCATCGGCCGCCTCAGCTACCGGTTCCGGATCAACAAATCCGTATTTGGGCGAACCGGTTTGATGGAAAGCCGATTGCGAACAAAAGCTGCAATTCTCAGAACAGGCTCCGGCTTTTGCGTTCACAATTGAGCAAAGATGAATCTTGTTTCCCTTGAAATGTTCGCGGATGCGGTTGGCCCAGGAAATCAGATCGAAAACATCTGCGGTGTTCTCGATCTCGAAAAGTGATTGGGCCTCGGCGCGCGAAAGCTGTCCACCATTCAAAACACGCCGGCCAAGTTCGGAAATTGTGTTGTGAATATTCACGTCAACAGGTTTAGCGCTCATCCTTGACAGAGTAATAATGAAGTGAAATTTCGCAAGCTTTCACGAGAACTCTTGAAGAAAATTTCCAAATAAAAAAAGAAAAAGGCGAACGGGAAATTCCGTTCGCCTTTCGTGTTTGAGATTTAATTCTCTTAGTAGCGGTAATGATCGGCCTTGTATGGGCCATCCACGGAGATGCCGAGATACGCGGCTTGCGCCTTCGTCAGTTTCGTCAGCTTCACGCCGATTTTTTCCAAGTGCAAACGCGCGACTTCTTCGTCGAGTTTCTTTGGCAAACGATAGACGCCAATTTTGTAGCTATCTTTATTTTTCCAAAGATCGAGTTGTGCGAGAACTTGATTTGAAAACGAATTCGACATCACGAAACTCGGATGACCGGTAGCGCAACCCAGGTTCACTAAACGACCTTCCGCGAGAATGAAAATACAGTCGCCGTTCGGGAAAGTGTATTTGTCGTATTGCGGTTTGATGTTCAATTTCTTCACGCCTTTCGCGTTATTCAAACGGTCCATCTGAATTTCGTTATCGAAATGGCCGATGTTACAAACGATGGCTTGATCCTTCATCTTCTGCATGTGTTCGAAGGTGATGATGTCGCAATTGCCCGTCGTGGTGACGTAGATGTCAGCGGTGCCGAGGGTGCTTTCGAGGGTGTTGACTTCAAAACCTTCCATCGCCGCTTGCAACGCATTGATCGGATCAATTTCCGTGACGATGACGCGAGCGCCGAATCCACGCAACGAATGCGCCGAGCCTTTGCCGACATCGCCGTAACCGCACACACAAGCAACTTTGCCAGCGATCATCACATCAGTCGCGCGTTTGATGCCGTCCGCGAGTGATTCGCGGCAGCCGTAAAGATTGTCGAATTTCGATTTCGTGACGGAATCGTTCACGTTGATAGCAGGAATCAAAAGTTTGCCCTGCTCCAACATCTGATAAAGACGATGAACTCCAGTCGTCGTTTCTTCGGAAACGCCTTTCCAATCTTTCACGACGTTGTGCCAAAAACCGGGACGTTCTTTCGCCACGCGTTTCAGCAAATTTTTAATCACTTGTTCTTCATGCGAACCACTCGGCGTGTTAATCCAGGTGCTGCCGTTTTCGAGTTCAAAACCTTTGTGAATCAGCAAGGTGACATCGCCACCGTCATCGACGACGAGTTGCGGACCTTTCAATCCCGGAAAAGTAACGGCGTCCAAAGTGCAATCCCAATATTCTTCAAGCGTCTCACCTTTCCAGGCAAACACCGGAACGCCCGTTACAGCGATTGCTGCCGCCGCTTGGTCTTGCGTGGAAAAAATATTGCAACTCGCCCAACGCACTTGCGCACCGAGAGCCACTAACGTCTCGATGAGAATCGCCGTTTCAATCGTCATGTGCAAAGAGCCAGTGACGCGAACAGGTTTGAGCGGGTTGCTCGCAGAATATTTTTT
>JBKJOZ010000285.1:0-10259 GCA_046595315.1 Limisphaerales bacterium | reverse complement strand
TACCGCCTTCGTCTGGACATCGTGCCAGACGGAGGCGACTAATTTGTCTTCCCAGCCGCAAAATGTGGAAAAGCTTTACGTGCTAAAATGCGCCAAGTGTCACGAGCTTTACGATCCAAAAACATACAGTGATGCGGATTGGGATTTATGGATGACCAAGATGCGGAAGAAGTCGAAACTCACGATCAACCAATTTGAATTGATCACAAACTACACTCAAACGCTGCGCGCCCCCGCCCAATAAATTCCTCGTCGTTCCGGCAGACGGTTTGACTTCACCGTCCCGTGTCATTCTCCGCTCATTCGCATTTTTATGTGAATGCATTATAATGATCTTCAAGGAGGAAAAAGATTTGAAAACTTCAAAATTATCGTGGAGTCGAAAAAAAATTGCGGACGAATTTTCTGGATTGGTTAAAGCGGATGGAACGCCCATGTCACGCCAGCAAATTCACATGCTCCGCAAAAAATCCAGAGGGATTTGCCTGACTTGTGGAAAACCAGCCTTGGGAGTTTATTGTGCTGAACACACCATCCAAGCACGCGAGCGAATGCGGAAAATTCTGCACAGTAAACGGCGACATTGGAATTCACCCAGCTACAATCTTTCTCAAAGCAATAAATCCAAAGGCCGTTTGGTAAGACTGCGTCCGGACTTGGTTCACGAGCAAAATCATAAAGCTGCTTAAAAGAACACCGCTACACCCTGAACTCTCTTATTTTAGGGTTGCCGCTCAACTTAAAATGGCACGGACCACTTGTCCTTCGTTGGACGGGCCAATCAAACGTTGGTTCAAACCAAGGTAGGAATAACTAAATTTGTGCGGGTCGAGTCCCATTTGATTTAAAATCGTCGCCTGCAAATCGCGCACCGTGACTTTGTTCTGCGCGATGTGATAACCGAAATCATCGGTCGTGCCATAGCTGAAACCTTGTTTGACTCCTCCGCCCGCCATCCAAATCGTAAAACAATTCGGATGATGATCGCGCCCGAGAAAAGTTGAGCCGTTGCGCGCTTCGTTCATCGGTGTGCGCCCAAATTCACCGCCCCAAATCACGAGCGTATCTTCGAGCATTCCGCGTTGCTTCAAGTCGTTGATCAGCGCCGCGCTAGCTTGATCTACTTCTTTGCATTTCGACGGAAGGCCGGTCACGAGGTCGTTGGAGGCAGCGGTTCCATGCATGTCCCAGCCCCAATCAAAAAGCTGGACGAACCGCACGCCCTTCTCGATCAGTCGGCGGGCTTGCAAACAATTGTTCGCGAAAGAACCTTCGCCCGGTTTTGCGCCGTACATTTCACGGATGTAATCGGGCTCCTTTGAAATGTCAAAAACGTCGGGCACCGTAACTTGCATTCGATACGCCAGTTCATATTGCTCAATGCGCGTGAGCGTTTCGGGATCACCGTAAAGTTTTGCTTCCGCTTCGTTCAATTCTCGCAATTTATCCAAGCTGCGACGACGACTGGGCCGATCCATGCCGGATGGATTTTCTGAATATAAAATGGGCGCGCCGGAGGTGCGACATTGCACCCCTTGATAAACGCTTGGCAAAAATCCGCTGCCCCAAAGACTTTTTCCACCGGTTGGATCAGTGCCGCCACTGAGCAAAACAACGAAGCCGGGCAAATCCTGGTTTTCGCTGCCAAGTCCATAAGTGACCCACGAACCCATCGAAGCCGCGCCCGCACGTTGCGTCCCGGTGAATAAAAAAAGTTCCGCCGGAGAATGATTGAATTGATCCGTCCACATCGAGCGGATGAAACAAGTTTCATCCGCGAGTTCCGCCATGTGTGGAACAATATTGCTGAACCACGCGCCACTTTTTCCGTGCTGCGCAAATTTGTGTGGAGTGCCGAGCAATTTCGGAACGCCTTTGAGAAACGGAAATTTCTGCCCGCGCAAAACTTCATCGGGACAAGGCTGCATGTGCATCTCATTTAATTTCGGTTTGTAATCGAACAGATCGAGCGACGGCGGCGCGCCGGACATGTGCAGATAAATAATCGACTTGGCGCGACTGGGGAGAGTCGGCGACTTCACCACCATCGGCGATTGGGAAATTGCTGTGGCATTGGCGTCCCGTGCCATCAAACTGCCCAAGGCAAGGCTACCGAGGCTAAGGCCTGCGCGTTGCAAAAATTGTCGCCGCGTCTGCGCGCGGCTATGGGCAAAACGAAAATTCATCGGTTCCATCATCAGCCTTTCGTCAAAATTCCATCCAAATTTAACAACACATTCGCCACCGTGGTCCACGCAGCCGCTTCGGCAGCAGTCAAACCTTCCGGCAACGGACCCACCTGACTTGTTGCCAGATTTTTAGCCTCTTTTTCATTCGCGCTGTAATGCGCTAATTCGGATTCGTACAATTCGCACAAAGACGTAATTTCCTTTTTGGTGGGCCGCCGCGAAAGCACCAGGCGCAGGCCGAACTCAATTCGATTTGCCAGCGTCTTTCCACCTTCTTTGACCAAACGCCGTCCCAAAGCTTGAGCCGCTTCGACGTAAACCGGATCGTTCAATGTCACATAAGCCTGCAAAGGAGTATTCGTCGGCAACCGTCGGAACGCGCAAGTCTCGCGGCTCGGCGCGTCAAATGTCGTCATGCTCGGATACGGAATCGTGCGCCGCCAAATTGTGTAAAGTCCGCGACGATGCCCATCCTCGCCGGTGCTGGTGGGATAAGCACGTTCGCCATTAAACGCCGCGCGCCAAAGCCCGTCCGGCTGCGGCGGATAAACGCTGGGCCCGCCGATTTTTGAACTCAACAACCCGCTGAGCGCGAGCGCCTGATCGCGAACCATCTCTGCTTCCAAACGACGGCGGGGCGCGCGCGCGAGCAGATAATTGCCCGGATCTTTTTGCAATAATTCAGAGGTGACGCGAGCGCTTTGTTGATAGGTCGCGCTCATCACCATTGTTTTAAGCAATTGTTTGATATTCCAGCCGTTGTCGCGCAATTCCACGGCCAGCCAATCGAGCAGTTCAGGATGGGTTGGCTTGATTCCCTGTGTGCCAAAATCTTCTTCGGTTTCAACGATGCCACGTCCGAAAATTTGCGCCCAAAAACGATTTACGGTCACGCGAGCAGTCAAAGGATTGTCTGCGCTCATCAACCACTTCGCCACACCCAGCCGATTCGTCGGAGCGTCAACAGGCCACGGATTGAATGCGGCGGGAACGCCCGGCGAAACCGCTTCGCCCGGCTCCAGATAATTTCCGCGAATCAAAAGGTGCGTGGAGCGGAGTTTGTCAGAGGCAAATTCCTGCATCACCGGCACCTCAAGAGGTTTGATGGCCGCGCGCTGCGTTTTAACTGCCGTAATAGCCGCCGCTTGCTTGCTCGCAGAAGGCGCGAATTGCTGAAACCATTTTCCGATTTCATGTCGCTGCTCCAGCGAACGCTTTTCCGAAGCAATCGCGAGAATTGGAACGAGCGCTTCGGGCGTGGCAATCACCGGTGAAGGAAGTGACGAAGCCGAAATCCGCAACCGTCCGATCGTTTGTTTTCGGCCGAGATTTTGAACTAGTTTGATGGTGAAGTTTCCCGGTGGCCATGGACGCGCCGTTTCAAAAACCGCGCTTTGTTTTTTTTCTTTTGCGCCATCGACCGACCATCCCATTTTTGGCTGCATCTTTTCTTCAATCGTCGCGGCGACGCTGTAATTTTTTTCGTTAAAGCTAGCCGTGGCTCGGGTGAACGTGATCGGTTGTTCTTCGTGAAGGTTGAGACGAACGTTCGGCGTCGGGGTCGCGGCTCCGCTCGACTCCCAAATTTTTTCACGTTTTGAATTCAAAACGACGACATGGAAACCAGCCAAGCGCTCTTGCAGATTATTGTCCGTGCGGTTCCAAATCACGATGGCATCGAGCGGTTGTTCCGCGCCGAGATCCACTTCCCACCACGGATTATTTTCCGTTTTGGTGTGAGTCGTTTTCGTCCCGTCAAAATTTCCGTTGGTATTTCCATCGATGGCGGACTGCGGCGGCCCTTCAAAATCAACGCTCGATTGCGTTGCTTTGCCTTGGAGCGCGAGATTGCTTTCACCTTTGAAAATTTGCACTTCCGCGAGCGAAAGAATCCGGTTTTCACCTGGCAATTCGATGCGAACAAATTGCGCGATTGACGCCGAGTTTGTATCCGGTTGAAAGCTCGCTTCCAACCGGTTGAGTAGAAAATTTCCCGTCTCGTTGCGTCCCGGCCCTTTCGCGGGAAGCCTTTCGTCGGAGAGAACTTCCAAACGCAAAGCGGACAAATTTGAAACCGTCGAACGCAGCGTGATGGTGTAGATGTCCTTTGCGGGAGGCTCGTTGGTGGCGAGCAATGAACTGTCTTCTAATTTTACAAAGGTCGGGCCGGCCAACGATTTGAATCCAATCGGCTCCAAGGTTGTCCATGCGTTCGATGCGGTAGAAATTTTTTCCCATTGGGCAAAGTCGGAAAGAATTTCAGGCGAAGCGGCGTCCAACTTTTTCTCCAAAGCGGCTATTTCTTCATCGAACCGTTTGATTTTTTCCCGCTGCTCGGGCGTGGGCAACGGCATCGTTGGACGCTCGTCTGGTTTGTCGCTGTCTTGGGTTTGGTTAAAGAACGAATAGAATTGGTAATATTCATGATGCGTAATTGGATCGAATTTATGGGTGTGACATTGCGCGCAGCCCATCGTGATTCCCATCCATGCCTGCGCCGTGACTTCGGCGCGATCTTTCACGGCGGCGACGCGCCACTCTTCGTCCTCCGTTCCGCCCTCAGTGTTGGTCATCGTATTGCGATGAAACACCGTCGCCACGCGTTGTTCTTCCGTGGAATTTTCCAGCAAATCGCCTGCGATTTGTTCCGTAGTGAACTGGTCAAAAGGCAGATTGCGATTGAATGCTTTAATCACCCAATCGCGGTAAGGCCAGACGTTCAAGCGCAACGGATCGGAACCGTAGCCGGAGGAATCTGCATAACGCGCAATGTCGAGCCACATCCTCGCCCAACGTTCTCCATACGCCGGAGACGCGAGCAATCGGTCCACTTCATTCTCGAAGGCTTTGGGCGATTTATCTTTCAGAAAATTTTCCACGTCAGCCGGCGCCGGAGGCAAACCGGTCAAGTCGAGCGAAAGACGACGGAGTAAAATCGAAGATTCCGCTCGCGGCGACGGCTTCAATTTTGCCGATTCAATTTTCGCCAAAATAAAACGGTCGATCTCATTTTGTGCCCACTTTTTATTTTTAACGGCAGGCAATTTCGGGCGCACCGGTTTTTTGAACGCCCAATGTTTTTCGTAAGGCGCGCCTTGTTGAATCCACTTTTTGAGCAGCGCAATTTCGGCAGGTTTGAGAGGATGTTTTTCATCCGGCGGCGGCATCACTTCATCGGGATCGGTGTTCGTGATGCGCTTGACCAATTCGCTGTGTTCAAGATCGCCCGGTTTGATGACGACAATTCCACCTTCCCGTTGCTTGACCACTTCCGTTGCCACATCCAAACGCAACCTAGCTTTGCGCGAACTTTCATCCGGCCCATGGCAATGAAAACATTTCGTGGAAATAATCGGCAGAATTTGCGTCGCGAAATCGACCCCCTCTTTATCAGCGCCCCGCACCATGCCCGGCACAAAAATTGTTACCGCGAACAGCCATACCGTGCAGCACTTCAAAGTAATTGGAATGGAACGAGTCATCATTCTGGTGGCGAAACGTAACTATTTTTCCACTGCTTTGGTTTCCATGGATCGGATTTCTATGTTGCGATAAAAAACTTCTGCGAACTCAGCTTGGAGCGCAATTTTACCCTTCACGAGCGGCTTCCATTCGCCATCTACCATCCGCGTCATGGAAAATACCATATTGTTGGTCTGTCCATTTATGATATGAACGGCCGCGTCGCCCCGGATTTTTACTTCGACAGTGTTCCAACCTTCCTTTTCGCAAACATGACTTTTCTTGATCCCAACGACGCCGTTGGTATTTCCAAACGTGTTCATCATTCCCCCTTTTTCCTTCGCTAAAAAAACACGATTGGTCTTGTTTGGGTCAACCGTGGTTTGGATCCGGGAACGCACGACAAACGTGTCTCCTACATCGCCTTCTTGAATTTGACATTCCACGCTCGAGGGCCAAACGCGTTCGTCATAGCAATGATACAGCAAACCCGCATCGCGAATCTTATCCACGCGCGGCGCGAACTTTTTTGTCCCCCATTTGTATTCAAATCGCAAATCGTAATCCGAAAAATCCTTTTCCGTACAGACCACAGCAATCGGTTGCTTGGAACCCTGCTCCGCCGTGCCATACATGTGAATCATCCCATCCGTCACTCCGACGACTTTGTGCGGATCAATATTTTTTTCCTGACCGCTCACATGCACAAACCAACCGGTTAAATCCCTGCCGTTGAAAATGGATTGCCAGCCATTCGTTTTGGTAGCGGCTTCATCGACGCGATTAAAGCGATGAACACGGCCAAAGAGATTATATTCCGCGACGAATATATCGCCATGTTCGTTGAAGGCGATGCCGTGCGGCGCAGTGAAAATTCCCGGACGCCATTTGGCCGGCTCCGTTTTATTGGTGCCGGCCTCCTCTCCTTTGTCATTGGTTCCGAACCGCGCCACAATCTCGCCCGCTTTGTTGAGCACGGTGACTCGTCCTTTTATTTCTCCGATCGCTGCGTAATCGCCGTGAATGGCCGCTGCCGCCGGGTTCAATAAATCTTTCGCTACGACCCCAAGAAATTCTCCATCGAGCGACAAATGAACCACGCGCAAATTGGCACGATCACAAGCAAGAATTCGTGCCGGATTGAACCGAGTATCAATCGCAATCTTATGCAGCGTTTTAAAATTGTACGGCGCATTTTTGCCACCGAACGATGCCAGATATTTTCCGTCGCGGTCGAACCGATGAACGTAGTCGCTGGCGTAACCATCCGTCGCATAAATGTCCCCATTCGGCGCGACATCCATTCCGGTTAAGCGAATAAAAGGCTTACCGTCCTTCTGCTTTTTGAATTGATCTGGAATGGCCGAGGCAGGAATTTCTAAAACCACTTTTCCGTCCAACGTCATTTTTATAATCGATTCGCCCTGCAATC
The DNA here is from genome assembly GCA_046595315.1 of Limisphaerales bacterium. Lineage (GTDB taxonomy): Bacteria > Verrucomicrobiota > Verrucomicrobiia > Limisphaerales > CANJXF01 > CANJXF01. The sequence goes on along the minus strand of JBKJOZ010000285.1, from coordinate 3,176 downwards.
GCGTCCCAAAAATGAATTCACCATCCTTCTGCTTGCGAATCACGAACCCGTGAAAATCATTTGGCGCACCCGCTACGTTTCGTAAAAATTTTCCTTCCGCACTAAAAACCTGCAAACCCGCCTGCGGATCTAAAACACTCACGTAAACTTCGCCTTGGGAACTCACCGCCACATCACCGTGCATGTTGCCCAGTTGCGTGCGTGTTTCCGGAAGTTTTAGCCAGTCAGAAACCACTTTGTATTCGACGGCATTCGCACGCGCCAACATTGCAACCAGTGCGAAAATAATAAGAACAGATTTTTTCATGGGTGTTTTGGCTGAGATCAATTTTAACAAAAACTGGTTAGACAACTGAGTCGTACGTTTTGAATCGCGCAAGAAGTGCCACAAAATCGGACTGAAGGAAAGAAGTTGGTGGCTGGAGCCGGAATTGAACCGGCGACACAAGGATTTTCAGTCCTCTGCTCTACCGACTGAGCTATCCAGCCGACCAAGGGCGGGAAATATCCACTGCGCTACCCCCGTTTGGCAAGGGATATTCTCAAGCGCGTGGATGCGCTTCGTCGTAAGCCCGTTTCAATCGTTCCATCGTCAAGTGCGTGTAAACTTGCGTCGTCATCAGATGCGCGTGACCAAGTAATTCCTGCACGCTGCGCAGGTCTGCACCCGCATCCAAAAGATGCGTGGCATAACTGTGACGCAACTTATGCGGCGTCAATTTTGGATCCAATCCAGCGATCTCCAGATAACGTTTCAGACGAATTTGCACGGTGCGAGGCGACATCGGGCGCGTGATATTTTTTTCCGCAACGAAAACTGGAAGCACTGATTCGCCCGAATGCGGCAACTGCTCCCAATATTTTTGGATGGCAATTAGCGCCGGTTCCCCGACAGGTAACAGACGTTCCTTTTTTCCTTTGCCGCGAACGCGAAGTTGCTGCTCCTGCCAACTCACGTCTTCACAGCGCAGGCCGCACAACTCGCTGATACGCAGACCGCAGGAATAAATCGTTTCTAAAATCGCGACGTCACGAAAAAAGGGAGCGGGATCGACTTTTTTTGTTTGCTCTTTTTCGAGCGCGATTTTTTGTTGAGACGCCAAGTCTTTCAATGGGGCATCCAGCAGAGAAATCATTTGCGGCACCGTCAGAAATTGCGGCAAACGCTTTTCCAACTTCGGCATGGAGATATTTTTGATGGGTGTCGTCTCGACGTGGCCACGGCGAATCATGAATTTGTAAAAACTGCGCATGGCGCAAAAACGAAGTTGGATAGCCGCCCGACTCAACTTTCCACGACCTAGGAAGCGAAGGTAAGCGCGAAAATCATCGCGCAGCAAAATTTGCCATTGCGGCGATTCTTTGCGTTCATTTTTAAACCAATCGAGAAATTCAAAAAGCGCCTGACGATAATTTCTTTGAGTGTAAATCGACGCGCCACGATCGGAAGCGAGATGCTGGAGAAAGTTTTGAATCCATTCGTCGCGGTTTTCGGCTTCGTCTGAATTTGGTTTGGCCGACGCCCGCTTCGTTATGCGCCGAGCTTTCATTACTCGCCTTCGCGTGGCGGAAAATCAAAGGTGACTTTGCCTTTCTCATCCATCACGAGATAAGCAGGAAACGGTTTTCCAGCTTTGGAAATAAAATTGCTGAGCAAATCCGATTTTCCTTTTGTGAGAAGTTTTTGTGCCTGCGTCAAATCAATGGGTTGTTGCAAAATCTCTTTGCCGATTTTGAATTTGCAGGCCTTGGCTTCGGCTTGAGATTTTTCGCAAATGAAATCCGTTTCGGTTTCAAAAATTTTCCCTTTGCACTTCGGGCATTTGCCAATCGGTTCTTTGCCCGTAAAATCAATCTTCGCCGCCGGTTCTTTCGGTGCGCCTTTTTTTCCGCCTTTGCCTTTTCCTTCGCCGCGCGGCTCAAATTCAAAAGCGGTTTTGCCGTCCTTTCCCAGAGCGAGAAACGCTTTGAAGGCGCGACCCGTTCGTTTGGAAATAAATTTGGTGAGCAAATCTGTCTTGCCAGTGGACAACAATTTGATCACCTGTTCTTTGGCAATCGGCTGCTGCAAAATAATCGCGCCGGTGCGGAAGTCGCAGGACTTCGCGGCACCCACGGAATTTTCGCAAATGTAATTCATCCCGTTTTCGAAAACGCGTCCGGTGCATTTCGGGCATTTGCCAAGCGATTCTTTGCCGGTGAAATCCACTTCTACCGCGGTGCCGTCCTCGTTTTCTTTATTGCCGAAATCGAATTCCGGTTTGAATTCCGGTGATGCCATTTTGATCACGCTGGCAAACGGAAAACCTTGTTTGCTGCGGAAACCTTGCAGCGGTCCAACCACGCCTTTGGTGATGAGTTCCTCGATTTCGGGAATTTCCAATTGCCGGCTCGCCACGATTTTCCAGAGCGCAAAGTCGCATTTCTGGCACTGGAATTTTTTGTAGTTCTCGTGAATTTCGCCACCGCATTTTGGGCAGGGCACGTTGAGTTTGCCGTAATCGCCGGGGACGGTGTCGCTTTCATGGCTTTTAGCTTTCGCCACGATGTCGCGCGTTGCGTCGGCAATTTCTTTCATGAACTCGTCACGCTTCATTTTGCCGCGCGCCATCAGGTTCAATTTAAATTCCCATTCGCCGGTGAGTTCCGGTGAACAGAGCTGCGGAATTTGGAGCCCGCGCAGCAGCGTGATCAGCGAAAATGCTTTTGCCATCGGCTGCAATTCGCGGCCGTTGCGCGTGATATATTTTTCCCAGAGCAAACCTTCAATAATGGTCGCGCGCGTCGCGGGTGTGCCGAGACCTTTTTCGCTCATCGCCTCGCGCAATTCCTCATCATCGATCAATTTTCCTGCGCCTTCCATCGCGCCCAGCAAGGTCGCTTCAGAATAACGCGCCGGTGGTTTGGTGACATTCGCCTCGACTTCGATTTTTTCAGTCTTGACGGTTTCGTTCGGCTTCACGGCTATGAGGCTCGGCGTGTCGTCAGATTCCGCCGCTTCTTTTCCATAAACCGCGAGCCAACCGGCGTTGACCATCACTTTGCCTTCACTCTTGAACGGCTCGCTCTCGACGCGCGTGATGCGTGTGGTCACGAGAAATTCTGCCGCCGGATAAAAAACCGCGAGAAACCGTTTCGTAACGAGATCGTAAAGTTTTTGTTCCGGCTCGCTCAAC
>JBKJOZ010000278.1:0-7165 GCA_046595315.1 Limisphaerales bacterium | reverse complement strand
ACAGCTTTCAAGCATGATTTCCCTCGTAATTGCAGGGCGATTTGAGTCACAAACTCTTTATTTGAAATCATTTCCGAATGGAAGTCCAAATTGGACACCACGTCCCGAAGGGACGACAGAGCCATTCTTTCGTCCCTGCGGGACTTGGAAACTCCCCGGTTTGTGACCCAGCCATAAATGGCTGGGCTATTTTCGGGGAACCACCCACGGACCTCGTCTGGATGCGAAACCCATTAGAAGTTTTGGGAACGGAACTTTGAAAATAGCCCAGAGCTTTAGCTCTGGGTGCCGCGCCGGTTCAACCAACCGAGTCCCGAAGGGACGACAGAGCCATTCTTTCGTCCCTGCGGGACTTGGAAACATCCCGGGTTCGCGACCCAGCCATAAATGGCTGGGCTATTTTCGGGGAACTTCTATCGGACCTCGTCTGGATGCGAAACCCCATTCGCCTTGGCGCGAACTCATTTCACTTTTGCACGAACCCCTTTCGCCCTTTGCGTTGGGCGGTCAAAAATGCGACGCCATCGGCACGCTTGGTTCCGTCTCGTGTCGGGTTTTCGTCAATGGAACTGTTCAGCGGTCGCGATCCACGTTCTTGTTGCCGATGCCGATGCTGCTGGCGCGTTTGGCGACTTTGCGGCTGGTCGTCACCTTGGCGACGGTGCCGGTCTTGAGGTATTGGGTTTTAACTTTGTGCAGGATTTCGTCGCGCCGGTCGTAAAGACGTTTGAGTTTGCGCGGCTTGGTGCGGCTCAAACAGTAGGCGGTCAAAAGCGGGAGTGAGATGGTGGAATCGACGTAGGCCACGACGCAATCGGGCAGGGTGTCGGGATCGACTTTGCCCCAACTAACCGCTTCCGCCGGGGTCGCGCCGGAGAGTCCGCCGGTGTCGGGACGGGCATCGGTGCATTGCAGAAAGTAATCGTGTCCCTTTTCTTGAATGCCCATCACTTCCTGAATCTGCGGCTCGGTCTGGAGCATGAAATTCTTGGGGCTGCCGCCGCCGAGGATGAAGACCGACGACTTGTGTCCTGTGGATTTGGCGTCATAAACGATGCCGGCAGTCTGGTTGACGTCGCGGTTGACGTCGGGCAGCAACTTGGAACCGCGCAGGGCCATCGCGGCAACGTTCATCCCGATGGAACTGTCGCCGGGGCTGCTGGTAAAGATGGGGATTCCGCATTCGTAAGCGGTCGCGAGCAGGGAGGAATCTTTGATGCCGAGTTTTTTTTGCCGCGCGTGGATGTATTTGCCGAGGAGATAGTGAAATTCGTCGGTGCCCATGGTGCATTGAAACTCCGGGCCTTGAATGACTTCGCGCACGAAGGCGTCGGTGTCGAGCAGGACGTTGTAATCGAACAAAATATCGTAGATGCGGATGACGCCGTCGCGATGGAGGTCAACGTCGTTGAGAAACGGCGAACCGGCGTAGAGCTGCATGTCGAGGCCGTAGTGCAAATCGTGATAAAGGTTTGCGCCGGTGGAAATAATCCAGTCCACAAAGCCCGCTTTCATCAACGGAATCAGGCACGATTTTCCCAGACCCGCCGGCGTAAGTGCGCCAGTGAGCGACATGCCGATGCAACCATCGTCGGGCAGCATCTTTTCCGTGAGCAGCTTGGCCGCTTCGCGCAAACGCCCGCCGTTGTAAGCGAGAAAAGTTTGGTCAATGAGGTCGGCGGCGGAAATATTTTTGCCGACACCCAACGGATTGAGGCGCGGATAGGCGGAAAATTTCTTGGAAACTTTAACGGATTTACTCATGGGCGGGAGTGTTGCGAAAAGAAAGGTAAAGGCAAACGGAAAGTGTGAGAACGGTGAGGCGTTGTGGAGGCAACGCCGGTGAAATTGCGACGCGAACGGAGAAAGGGTTGTGCTGGTTTAAGCCGAAACGGTTTCGCGCGGTTTCGGGGCGACATTTCTGGGCTGCACGTTGGGCACGGACGGGCCTTGCGCCTGAGCGAAACAGACTTTGGAGCGCGGCATTAAAGTGCCGAGGCAAAAGTCGGCCAAAGGCAGCACGACGTTGAAATTTTTGTGCATGTAACGGTGATGGAGCAGGTGATGGCCATTGAGACGGAAGAACACCCAAGACTTCTCGAGCTTCCGTTTTTTGGGCAAATGCATGCACCAATGCATGTATTCGTAAGCAGCGTAGTAGAGGGAGCATGCCACGAAGGAACCGAGCAAGAGCCAGTAATTGCCGGAGAGAACCGACGCGATCACGAAGGGGAATTGGGTGCAGGCGACCAGCACGGGACCATTCCACCACGCCATCGGGATGGTGCGCTTGTCGGATTCTTTGATGAGATGGTAAGTGTGGTCGGCTTTGAAGGTGTGATGATGAACCACCGCGTGCGCTTCAAAGGCGTAATCGAACTTCCCCAAAGGCCGGTGCATCACATATTTGTGAAGCACCCATTCGAAGAAAGAAGCGAAGATAATTCCTGCAAGAATACCGATAACTGTAAAAAACATTAGGGCGGAATCTCCTATGACCATCGGCAAAACGCAAATAACTTTTTCAAAAAAATGGTTCATTCACTCCGCTTGCCCTATGCAGAGGGAGTAGGCAAGCTGAGGCAAAATGCGGGAAACTATCAGAGCCTGGACTGAAACCAGCGAAACTTTCGTCCTGGACGTCATCCTCGGCGGACGGCGCGGAAAACGCGCGGCCATCTTGCGCGCGATTCTCTTCGCGCTCTCCAAGGTTTTCACCGGCGCGGTCAAGGCGCGGCAATTTCTCTACAACGCCCGCATTCTGCGCGACTCGACCCTCGGCGTGCAGGTCATCGCGATCGGAAACCTCACCGTCGGCGGGACGGGCAAAACGCCGGTTGTGGAAAAATTCGCGCGCGAGTTGCAGGATCAGGGACGGACCGTTGCGATCCTTTCGCGTGGTTACCGTTCCAAGCCGCCGCCGCTCACGAAACGGTTGATCGACCGCCTTTTATTTCGCAGCGACAGCACGCCGCCGCGCGTCGTTTCCGATGGGAAAAATCTGTTGCTCGATTCCGAAACCGCCGGGGACGAACCCTACATGCTCGCGTCCAATTTGAAGGACGTGATTGTGCTGGTGGACAAAGACCGTGTCAAAAGCGGGCGTTACGCCATCCAGAAATTCGGTTGCGATACGCTCCTGCTCGATGACGGGTTTCAATATTGGAAATTGCGCGGTCGCCGTCACGACGTCGTGTTGGTGGATCGCCAGCAGCCGTTCGGCAATGAACACATGTTGCCGCGTGGCACGTTGCGCGAGCCGCCCTCGCACCTCGCGCGCGCGACCACCATTTTTATCACCAAGAGCGATGGCAATACGGAGGAGTTGCGCCAGCGAATCAGCGAACTGAATTCCACGGCAGGCATCATCGAATGCATCCACGCTCCGCTTTATTTCGAAGACGTTTTCAGCGGCGAACGCAAAGGTCTGGAATTATTGCAGGGCCAGAAAATCGCGTCACTCAGCGGCATCGCCCAGCCCGAAAGTTTTGAGCAAAGTTTAATTAAACTTGGCGGCGACCTGGTTTACTCGAAACGGTTTGCCGACCACCATCGCTTCACGCAGCAGGAAATTATCAACACGATCAATCGCGCCAAAAAAAGGCAGGCCCAAGCTATCATCACCACGCAAAAAGATGCCGTGCGTTTCCCCAAGATTGACCGGCGCGACCTCGCCATTTATTTCATGCGCGTGGAAATTAAAATTCTCAATGGCGCAAACGACTTTCAAGATTGCGTCCGCAAGATTTGCCTCCGCTAAATGGAAACATTGCTCTATCTCCTCGCGCGAACCGTCATCGCGATTTTGCAAGCCTTGCCGCTCTTGTGGGTGGCGCGCATCGGACGTGCCGGCGGCGCGATGTTTTATCTGCTCGACGCGCGTCATCGCAAAGTCGTTTTAAAAAATCTGACGAACTGTTTCGGCCACGAGAAATCCCCCGCCGAAATCCGCGCCATCGCTAAAGAAAATCTCCGCCGCATCGGCGAAAATTTTTGCTGCGCCACCAAAACTGCGGCCATGAGTTTGGAGGAGTTGGACGGACATCTGGAATTTTCTGGCGCGGAAAAACTTGCGCCCAAGCCGGGGCAACCGGCGCAGACCCGCGTCATCGCCATCGGCCATTTTGGTAACTTTGAAATCTACGGGCGCTTCGGCCAATTTATGCCGATCTTCAAAACCGCCACCACGTATCGCGGTTTGCGTCAGCCTTCGCTCAATCGCTTGATGCAATCGATGCGTGAAAAAACCGGCTGCTTGTTTTTCGAGCGCCGCACCGATTCCGCCGCGCTCAAAGCCGCGATGGCGCAGCCGGGATTGATCCTCGGATTGCTCGCGGATCAACACGCGGGCAACAACGGATTGCGCATTCCGTTTTTCGGCCGTGATTCTTCGACAAGCGCGGCTCCGGCGATTTTTGCGTTGCGCTATCGTTGCCCACTGAGCACCGGTTTCTGTTTTCGAGTCGGTCTGGCCAAGTGGCGACTGGAAGCGGGCGAGGAAATTCCCACGCACGAAAACGGCGAGCCCCGCTCCGCCGAGGAAATTATGTCCGACGTCAATCGCGCTTTCGAAGCTGCCATCCGCCGCGACCCCGCCAACTGGTTTTGGGTGCACAATCGCTGGAAGCCGCGCACCGCAAAAACTCGCAAAAACAGAATCGCCGATTCCGAAAACGAACTCGCCCCTGACGCATGAGCCAAGCGCGGGAGAAAATTTTAATTCGCGGCGTGAATTGGCTGGGCGACGCCGTGATGACCACGCCCGCCTTGCAACGCTTGCGCGAAGCGAAACCGGACGCACAGATCACTTTGCTGACCCACGAAAAACTCGCGGACCTCTGGCAAAATCATCCCGCCATTGACGGGGTGCTCACCTTTGCGACGAACGAAAGCGCTTGGCAAGTCGGCCAAACATTGCGCGCCGGTAAATTTAATATCGGTTTGGCTTTACCAAACTCACACCGCTCCGCGCTGGAACTTTGGCTCGCCGGAATTCCCAAACGCATCGGCTACGCGCGTTTTGGTAGAAATTTATTTTTAACAAAAGTAATTCGTCCGCGAGCGGGTGCAGTGGAAATGCACAAGCGTTCGGTGGCGGAAATCAACGACTTGATCGCAGGTCGCAAATTTAAAACCGGCGAACCGCTTCCGGCGCAGGCTCATCACATTTTTCAATATTTACATTTGGTTTCAGCGCTCGGCGCAAACCCGGAGCCGCTCGTTCCACGGCTTGAAATCGAAGGAAAAGAGGTCGCCGCGTTTCGCGCGCGCCTGCACGAAATTGCCGATGGCGAAAATTCACTCTGGCTCGGCCTCAATCCCGGAGCGGAATATGGCCCCGCTAAACGTTGGCCCGCAGAACGATTCATCGCCGCCGCCATTGACCTCCATCAAAAAACCAACTGTGGCTGGATAATTTTTGGTGCGAACGATCCAGCGACTCGCCAAATTGCCGAAGCAGTTGAAAAAAAAATTGGCCGAAAATTTACCGCGAATTTTGCAGGCAAAACGACACTGCCTGAACTGTGCGCTGGCTTGAAATTTTGCAAACTTGTTTTGACGAATGACACCGGCCCGATGCATGTCGCCGCCGCGCTCGGCACGCCAGTCGTGGTTCCTTTTGGAAGCACATCGATTGAGTTGACGGGTCCGGGTTTTCCCGGAAACCGCGATCACGCCTTGCTGAATTCTTCCGTGCCTTGCGCCCCCTGTTTTCTGCGCGAATGTCCGATTGATTTTCGCTGCATGAAATCCATTGCAATCGAGCGGGTTGTGGACGCGTGTCTAAACATTCTCAAGAAGCTGTAACCGACGCTAAGCCTGCTTCGTCCTATCGTGCAAGTTGGTAATGCGAACTGAGCGCGTCGCTCGGAGCAAAGCCGCAAAAATAAAATTATGAAGAAAATCGCTGCAATCGCCCTCGGACTTTGCCTGCTCGGCACTGTCGCCCATGCCAAAGACGGAGCTAAAGAAAAGGCAACTCCCGAACAGAAAAAACTCCATAAAGAAATGGTCGAGAAATACGACGCCAATAAAGACGGCAAACTCGACAAAGAAGAAAAAGCCAAAATCAGCGCAGAAGACAAAGCCAAGCTCGAAAAAGCGGGCATGGGCCATCACAAAAAATCAGAAGGTTCTGAAAAGAAATCCGAGAGCAAATAACTTTAGTCAGTAAAGTTTTCGCAAAGCTGGCGCACGATTGTGCGCCAGCTTTTTTTATGGAGGGCGCGTTTCTTTTCGCTCGCTTGCGTTTGCGAATTCTCTGCGGAATACTCGCGTCGTGAACGTGACGCAATTGACCGAGCAACTGATTGCTTCCTATGCCCGCAGCGGCGGCATCAACCATCTCGATGGAAAAAACCTTCCGTCCAAGAGCGCCATTGCCTCCATCACGCTCGATTTGTTGCGTCTGATTTTTCCGGGTTTCTTCGACGAGAAACCAATTCATTCTTCTGAGCTAAAAGTTGAAATCGCGACGTTGATGGATTCCGTTCTTGGCCGTCTCGAAGATGAGATTTACAAGAGCCTAGAATACGCGCCGCCGGAAAAATCCGCCAAAAAAGATTTACGCGCGCTCGCCCGAACTTTGACTTTGGAATTTCTCGGCAACCTCCCGCGCCTCCGCGAATTGCTCCAAACCGATACCGAAGCCGCGTTCAATGGTGACCCCGCCGCGCTCAGCAAAGAAGAAGTCATCGTTGCGTATCCGTTCGTCGAAAGCATCGCGGTGCAACGAATGGCGCACGAACTTTACGGGAAAAATATTCCGCTCATCCCGCGCATCATGTCCGAGTGGGCGCACAGCCGCACCGGCATGGATCTTCATCCCGGCGCGAAAATCGGCTCGCACTTTTTCATCGATCACGGCACGGGCACGGTCATCGGCGAAACTTCCGAGATCGGCAGCCATGTGAAACTTTACCAGGGCGTGGGGCTAGTCGCGCGATCGCTCTCGGGCGGACAACAATTGCGCGGACAAAAGCGTCATCCCACTCTCGAAGATCACGTCACGATTTACGCGAACGCCACTATCGTGGGAGGCGAGACGGTGATCGGCGCGGGCAGCACGATTGGCGCGGGCGTTTTCCTGATGAACAGCGTCCCCGAGAATTCAATGGTCGTGGTCGAAGCCTGCGACGTGAAAGTGATGAGCAAAAAAGATCGC
>JBKJOZ010000161.1:0-6058 GCA_046595315.1 Limisphaerales bacterium | reverse complement strand
AAAAATCGAAGACCTGGAAAATCTCGTCCTCAAGGAAGTCAACGGGACGCCGATTTATTTAAAGAGCGTGGCGACGGTGCAAATCGGTGGAGATTTCCGACGTGGCGCGCTGGACGTAAATGGAAAAGAAGTCGTGGGCGGAATCGTGGTGATGCGAACCGGCGAAAACGCGCGCGACGTGATCCAGCGCGTCAAAGCAAAGATAAAACAAATTTCCCCGAGTTTGCCTGCGGGTGTGACCATTAAACCTTTTTATGACCGCAGCGAATTGATCGAGCGAACCATTGGCACCCTCAAACACGCGCTGACCGAAGAAATTATTTTGGTGACGCTCGCGCACATTTTGTTCCTCTGGCATTTCCGCAGCATTTTAATTGTCACGCTGCCGCTCCCGATTTCGATTTTGATTTCGTTCATCTTGATGGGCCGATTCGGAATCACCTCGAACATCATGTCGCTTTCTGGAATCGCAATTGCCATCGGCGTGCTGGTCGATGCGGGAATTGTTATGACGGAAAATGTGATTCGCCATTGCGAACGAGCTGAAGAAAAGAAAACCACGCCGCTCACCAAACAGGAGACCTGGCAAATCACTCTCGATGCCGCGCAACAAGTGGGACGGCCCATTTTCTTTGCGATGATCATTATTATTTTGGCATTCGTGCCGGTGTTTGCTTTGTCCGGCGCGGAAGGAAAACTATTTCATCCACTCGCCTTCGCAAAAACGTTCGCGATGATCGGCGCGACGCTGCTCGCCGTGACGTTTGTGCCGGTGCTTTGCACACTTCTCGTGCGCGGCCCTTTTCATGCCGAGGACAAAAATTTCGTGATGCGCCGTTTGTTGCGCATTTACGACCCGATTCTTAATTGGGCCTTGCTACATCGAAAAGCAGTTTTGAGTTTCGCCGTTCTGCTTTTGGCGATTTCACTGATGCTCGCTTTGGGATTGCCGCGTCCCATCGTCCGGAAATTTGAAGAACGAAAATGGACGACGCTCGTTCATCTCACGAAAGGCATGGGCAGCGAATTCATGCCGACGCTCAACGAGGGGAGTTTGCTTTTCATGCCCGTGCTTTTGCCAAGCACATCGCTCACGGAAGTGAAAAGAATTATGTCGTGGCAAGACCGCGTCATTCGCGAGACACCAGAAGTTGCGTCCGTCGGCGGCAAACTCGGACGCGCCGAAACCGCGACCGATCCCGCACCTGTGGAAATGATTGAAACAACGATCATGCTCAAACCGGAAAAAGAATGGCGCGCTGGCATGACGCGAGAAAAATTGATCTCCGAACTTACGGAAAAATTAACGCGAGTTCCCGGTTACGTTCCCGGATTTTTGCAGCCGATTGAAAATCGCATTTTGATGTTGAGCACCGGAATCCGCGCGCAACTCGGCGTGAAAATTCTCGGCGACAATCTGGACACGCTTCAGGAAAAAGCGTTCGAGATCGAAAAAATTGTCCAGCAAGTGTCCGGTGCAGTCGGCGTTACGGCTTCGCGCGTGCAAGGAAAGCCGTATCTCGAAATCGAAGCGGATCGCCTTGCCATGGCGCGCTACGGACTGCGCGTGCAGGATGTTCTGGATGTCGTTGAAACGGGCATCGGCGGGAAAAATGTCACGACCACGATTGAAGGACGCCAGCGTTTTCCCATTCAAGTGCGAGTTCAGCGTGGAGAGCGCGATGACATCGAACGGCTCGGCGAAATTTTAGTGGCGACGCCGTCGGGCAAACAAATTCCGTTAGGCCAGCTTGCGAAAATCAAACGTGCAGTTGGCCCCAGCGAAATCGCCAGCGAGAACGGACGTTTACGCGTTTTTGTTCAAGCGAACGTCACCGATCGCGACCTCGGCGGATTCGTGAACGAATTAAAAGATCGAGTGGAAAAAGAAATTAAACTTCCGCCCGGCATGACGATTGAATGGAGCGGCCAATACGAAAACCAAATCCACGCGCAACGGACTTTGCAAATCATTGTTCCCGCTGTGCTGCTGATTATTTTTCTGCTGCTTTACATTGTCTATCGGTCGGTCAAAGAAGCGGCTCACGTGATTTTGGCGGTTCCGTTTGCGCTGACCGGCGGGGTGATTTTGCAGTATTTGCTCGGTTACAATTTCAGCGTGGCCGTCTGGGTCGGTTACATCGCGCTGTTTGGAACGGCGATTCAAACCGGTGTTGTGATGGTGGTTTACCTTGAAGAAATGTTGGAAAAGAAAAAAGCCGAACGAGGTGCCGCTTTCAATCACGATGATTTAATCCAAGCAATCAAAGACGGAGCGCGGTTGCGGCTTCGCCCAAAAGTGATGACGGTGGCGACGGTGGTGGCGAGTTTGCTGCCGATTATGTGGAGCACTCGAACTGGCGCTGAAGTAATGAAGCCGTTAGCCACACCGGTGATTGGCGGAATGATCAGCAGCCTGATCCACATTTTAATCGTGACACCGGTGATATTTGCATGGCTGCGCGAGCGAGAATTAAAAAGAAAAACGGTCGATTGATTACTCAATCGACCGTTTGAAATGCAAAGAGAATTACTTGGATTCTTCTTTTTTCGGAGCAGCTTCTTCCGCTTTTGGAGACTTAGGATTGCATTTTTCGCAGGATTTCTTTTCTTTGGCCGCTTCAACGCAGCAAGGATGGGAGCATTCTTTGCCAGCCGCTTTAGCTTTTTCGCAGCAGGATTTTTTTGCTGCTTTGCCTTCTGCCATTGCTGAACCGGCGACCATCGCGAACGCGCAAACCGCAACTGCCAATACTTTGATGAGCTTCATATTTGATCTTTGAGTTGATTCACCCCCGCAACCACTGTTCCCAATGGCGACTCAGCCCGGGACCGGATGACAGGTTTGAAACAGCTCTTTTCTACAACAGCTCTGGTCTTTTGTCCATAGCCCGTTGGGAGTCATCCTATTTTCAGAATTTCAGCTCGGAAAGATGTTTGCATTGACCCTTTGAAGTCGTCGCATTTAATTGGCACTAATGATTTCGGTTCCGCCACAGCTTGAAAAAATTCTTTCCGATACGGCAGAGCTGAACCGAGTGTTTTTAGTGGGTGGTTGCGTGCGCGACGCGCTGATGGGCCACACGTGCAAAGATTTTGACATCGAAGTGTTCGGGTTAAGTTACGAGCAATTGGTAAACGCGCTTTCGCGTTGGGGCAAAACAGATTTGGTCGGACGGTCCTTTGGCGTGGTGAAATTACTGGGAGCGGGCAACACTTTTGATTTCACCATTTCACGGCGGGATTCCAAAGTGGCTCCAGGGCATAAAGGTTTTCAGGTAGAACTGGATTCTACACTCACGCCGAAAGAGGCAGCCTCGCGGCGAGACTTCACGATCAACTCCCTGATGTACGATCCGCGCGCGAATCAGTTGCTCGATTTCTTCGGCGGGGTTGCTGATCTGGAGAAAAAAATCCTGCGCCACACCAGCCCGGCATTCACGGAAGACCCTTTGCGCGTGTTGCGCGGAATGCAATTCGTCTCGCGATTTAATTTAGAACCTGCGCCTGAAACACTCGAACTTTGCCGGAGCATAAAGGCGAGCTATCACGAACTTGCCATCGAGCGCGTCCGGGAAGAATGGTTTAAATGGGCCGCGAAAAGCATTGCGCCATCCCGCGGTTTAAAATTTTTGGTTGAGTCGGAGTGGATTGAAAATTTTCCTGAAATCCACTCATTGCTCGGTGTGCCGCAGGAGCCCGAGTGGCATCCGGAAGGCGACGTTTTCGTTCACACCTGCCATTGTTGCGACGCAATGGCAAAACTTCCCGAGTGGCAAACCGCTGATATCGAATCGCGAATTGTTTATCTACTCTCAATTCTCGCGCACGATTTTGGCAAACCTCAAACCACTCACCGCGCCCTAAAAGATGGAGAAATGCGGATTGTTTCGCCCGGCCACGAAAGTGCGGGCGGGCCACTGGCGGAAACATTTTTAGAACGAATCAACGCGCCGTTGGCCATCCGTGAACGGGTAATACCGCTGGTCGTGAATCATCTGGCCCATTTCCAGACCGTGACGGACCGCACGCTCCGTCGTTTAGCAAAGCGACTCGAGCCAGAAAATATTCACGGGCTTTGCATCGTGATGACCGCAGATTCCATGGGTCGTCCGCCGCGCCCTGCCCTTGTACCAGAAAACGTAAAAACACTTTTGGCGCGGGCTCAAGAACTGGAAATCCAATCCAGCGCGCCAAAACCCATTCTGTTGGGACGTCATTTGTTAGAGCTTGGATTCGCACCTGGAAAGGAAATCGGAGAAATTTTGCACGATTGCTTCGATGCTCAACTCGATGGAAAATTTTTCAATCTAGCACAAGCCTACCAATGGTTGAGGAACGAAAAAAAATTCCAATTTCCAAGTGAAGTGCAGGAGCGGCTTCGGCAAACAATCTAATTCGGGCTCTAGCCAATCGTACCACGAATGGACGAGAGTTTACCTTTTCGCGCGGTTGCCACGCAGAGAAAGCCCAACCCGCGAACTAATCGAAACGAGGGAGTGTCTGATTACTGTTTCACGGTTTGGTCAACCGAAAGAACCGCGCCTCGTTCGTCGCGCTGATAGTGACTACGTTCATCTGGTTTGAAATAGATACGGCGCTGTTCACCTGCGACCAGAGAAAATTGGTGGTCGAAAAACGGGATTTGGTTTCCAGCACAAAACAACTCGGTGCCGGCCACATCAAATGAACTTCGCCGTTGGATCGAGAAATTCCAAGTCGGGGCGAGACAACTTCACACGGCGAACGGAGTGAAGCCAAATAAAGCGGATCAGGATCAAACTGATTAGTCCCACCGAAAGTACGGTCTGGATCATAAACCCCCGCATCCGGCCAGACCGTGGTGGAACCATCAAACACCACTTTCCCCTCGCCGACCAATGTGCCCCCAATATTAGTGGACGTGCCCGAGATACGATCCGCTTGGGTCAGATTAGCGATTTGAATCCGATCAAAGCTCGCACCGGCCGAAACCCCCATATCTGTCGCATCAAATCCATAGGAATGAGTTCCATTTGGCCCTGTCGTGATTTGGAAATTCGTCGGGGCAAAATAAAACCAATCCGTCCAAATGTCGGCCAGCCAATTGGTGCGAACGCGTGCCATGACGCCTTCCACCCCGCTGATGCTGGAAGCCGATTCGTAAACCACAAAATCTTTCCCGGGAAGATTGTCGATCCCGCGCCCGTTGCTCCACCAGACTTCAAGCCCATGGCGGGTTATCGTCCCATTATCTCCATTCGGCAAATTGACTGCATACAAACCCGCTTTCAATCCCGACAACTGAGCGAGGGAAAGATTCGTATTAAATCCCGGCCCGCCTTGCGGAAAATCAATCGGTGCCAGCGTGGTGCTAGAAGCGAAACCCGAGCTGAAAGTCGCGCCGCTGAGTATCGTATTGTTCCCCAAACGAGCCCCTTGATTTGGCGTGTTTCGCTGGTCGAATGTAAAACCGGCAAAGGTAAAAATATCGTCAGATCGTGCCGAAGCCGGGGAAAAAATGTTCAGCCCGATGGCGATAACACCAATAAATGGAAAAAGTTTGGTGTGTTTCATCGGACAATTCCATGCTGAAATCTCACTAGCGTCAATGGGTGAAACACCTACCATGACTGATTTAAATCCAGTCCACGAAGGGCGTTTCTTCCCCCGTAATTGGCTTGTCAGTTCTTTTGCAACGGAAGAATTTCCTTCATGTCCAAATCGCTGAGCTTCTTCAAAACATTTTTACTTTCGCTGCTCTTCGTCCAAGCAGTGACGCAAATTTTCGCCGCTGAAAAAGAGGATCCGAGCCGATGGGAAAAAGACATCCAGCAATTTGCAGCAGCGGATAAAACCAATCCGCCGCCGAAAAAAGCAATCCTGTTCATCGGCAGTTCGAGCATCCGCATCTGGAAAACGCTCGAGACCGATTTTCCAGAATACAAAGTTATTAATCGCGGCTTCGGCGGTTCGTTTTTGAATGATTCGGTTTTTTATTTCGACCGGATTGTGAAGCCGTATAAACCACAATCATTTTTGGTTTATACGGCTTCACAATCCGGTCGAAATAAAAAAC
>JBKJOZ010000016.1:0-12933 GCA_046595315.1 Limisphaerales bacterium | reverse complement strand
TTGAAAAGTTTGTCGCGCTTCGGGAACCGCCATCATGATCCGATTTAATTCCTCGGTGTAAAAAGTGGTTTGTTCGATCGTGGCGTCGGCAGAACTTTCGACGAAGCCGAGGACGAATCCTTGATCTTCCAGTGGCGCGAGTTCTTTGGATTGCCAGACCATGGGAAACATTGCGAAAACGGTGACCAACGTCAGGACGAGCCAAATAATGTAAACCGCGATTCGCGCAGATAAAGTCGCGTCGAGCACGCGGCCGTACATTTTTCGCAGTCGGTCAAAGAAATGATTCACCTTCGCTGTGAATCCGCGCTCTTCACGTTCGGCGCGAAGAAGTTTAGCAGACATCAAGGGAGAGAGGGTCAGAGCGACAATTCCCGAAATAAAAACCGCCCCCGCAAGAGTCAGTGCAAATTCCCGGAACAGCGAACCGGTCATTCCACCTTGAAAAGCAATTGGGGCATAAACCGCTGCGAGGGTGATGGTCATTGCGATCACCGGTCCAATCAGTTCGCGCGCGCCGAGGAAAGCAGCATCAAGTGGTGTTTGTCCTTCACGAATGTGACGTTCTACATTTTCAACGATGACTATGGCGTCATCGACCACCAGTCCGACGGACAACACGATGGCGAGGAGCGTCAGCAGATTCAGTGTGAATCCAAAAATTTGCATCAAAAACACCGCGCCGATCAGCGAAACGGGAATTGCCACCAGCGGCACGAGCACGGAGCGCAACGAGCCGAGAAATAAATAAATAACAATCGCGACGATGAGCAGGGTTTCAATCAACGTCTTGATAACTTCGCCGATCGCGTCATCAATATACCTTGTCGCATCGTAAGCCACGCGGCCTTCGAGACCGGTCGGTAATTCTTTTTGAATGGCATCCATTTCCGCGCTAACGCGTCGGATGACATCCAGGCTGTTCGCATTCGGCAAAACCCAAACGCCCATGAATACGGCGCGTTCGCCACTGAAACGCACTTCTGATTCATAATCATCGGCACCAAGCGACACGTCGGCCACATCGCTCAACCGCACAAGCTTATCGCCCGATCGCCGAATGACGAGATTGCGAAATTCTTCGACTGACCGGAGATCCGTGTTCGCAGAAAGATTCACCTTCACGAGTGAACCCTTTGTGTAACCCACCGCAGAAAGAAAATTATTTGCTCCCAGCGATTTTCGCACTTCATCGGGACTGATGTTGAACGCCGCCAGTCGGTCGGATTTCAGCCAGACACGCATCGCGAAGGTGCGCCCACCGAGAAGGTTCGCCTTTTGCACCCCTTCGATTGCGGAAAGGCGCGGTTGAACATTGCGAACGAGATAATCGGTAATTTGATTCGCTTCGAGAATTTTGGAATTGAAACTTAAATAAGCAGAAGCAAATCGCGAATCGGCGGATTCAATATTGATGGCGGGAACTTCTGCTTCGGGAGGAAGTTCATTACGAACTTGATTTACTCTGGAATTAATTTCCGCGAGAGCTTTGGTGGAGTCGTAGTTTAGTTTTAGTCGCGCCGTGATGGTCGAGAGACCAAGTTTGCTGGTCGATTCCAGATAATCGATTCCGTCAGCTGCGGCGATGGCTCGTTCCAACGGTGTTGTGATGAACCCGCGCACCAGATTCGCACTCGCGCCAACATAAGCCGTGGTCACGGTGATCGAAGCGTTTTCGCTCCGTGGGTATTGGCGGAAATTCAACGTCCGAATCGCCTGAAATCCAGCGATTAAAATCACCAAGTTTACGACTAGCGCGAGAACAGGGCGGCGGATGAAAAGATCGGTAAAAGATTTCATAGCCGGTCCAATCAGCTATCCGAGGGTTTGGGAGCGTTGGTAGATTTGGGAGCCATCTCGTTGTTCTCCACCACAGAAATTCCGTTGCGCAATTTGAACAAGCCGGAGCTGGCTACTTTTTCGCCGGGTTTTAAACCCGTTTCGACATCAACGAAATCCCCGCGCACGCGACCCCGGCGAATAAACTGTTGGCGCGCCACCAGATGTGCGGGTCCATTCGTGCCAGCGGGCTTGGCTTCTATGACGTAAACCGAATCACCAAAAGGAGCGCTCAAAATCGATGTAGCTGGAACCACCAAAACATTCTGCTCGCTCGGCAATAAGACTTCGACGCGGGCAAACATTCCGGCGCGCAAAAGATTTTCTTTATTATCAAATGTCGCCTGTAACCGAACGCTGCGTGTCACCTCATCAAACTGGGGATTAATTGCAGTCAGTTCACCTTCAAATTTTTTCTGAAGATAAGCATCGGTAAAAAGATGGACTCGCATCCCTGTGGATAATTTCGCAAAGGCTTGTTGCGGCAGCGAAAAATCTGCGTGCATCGGCTCGAGTGATTGGAGAGACACGACCGGTTTTCCCATCTCAAGATATTGACCGAGATTGACCAGTCGAATTCCGACGCGTCCCGCGAACGGAGCGCGAATCATTTTCTTCGCAATCGTCGCTTGAATCGTTTCAGCGTTGGCCTTGCTTTGTTTTAACGTCGCGTCAGCAGTATCTAATTCAGACTGAGAGATAGTTTTTGCAGCCAGCAATTGGCGTAAGCGATCGGAGTTGACGCGCGCCAAATCTACCTGGGCATCAATCGCGCGCAGTTGCGCTTCTTCGGACGAAGTATCGAGCCGAATTAATAACGCGCCATTAGTCACAACGCTGCCTGATTCGAACGCGATTTCGCGAACGATTCCGCTGATTTCGGTCGAAACCTCCACGCCTTGCGAAGCGGAAATTGAGCCAACGGCGGACAAGGTGTCCTGCCATTTTTCTTCACTAGCCACCACTGAGGAAACCGTTTCTGGCGGTGGCACGAAAGCTTTGCCGGCTGCCATGAGCGAACGGATTTGTAAAAATTTAATTCCGGCCAACCCCCCGATCACCACCAGCACCAACACGATCGCGATTAAAATTTTCTTTTTCATTCAATTCCTGAAGCTCTCATTTTGTTTTGCTCGCCGCGCCCTGGAGAAACAACTCCACAATACCTTCCGCAGTTTTGCGATTGAGCCGACAGTTAGGCAAAACTAAATGAGCCATGATGTAAATGTTCATCAAGCCATGAATCCCAAACGCCAGTTCCTTGCTATTAAACCGGCGATTCAACCGTCCCGCTGCCAGTTCCTTTTTAATCAACAAATGTATGAACTCAAAATTGCGTTGCGGTTTTTCACAGTAATTCATCTTATCCGGCAATTCGCCAGGCGAGGCGAATGCAGTTGCAAATGCCAACCGCATTAACTCCCGGTGTCCCTCCAGAAACTTGAAAAGCGACGTCAAAATTTCAACGAGTTTATCATTCAAACATTTGCCTTTTTCCGCTGCTTCCCGCATGAGGCGATAACGCTCGTCGTGAGCAGAACCAACCAACGCCATGTACAACGCCGCTTTGTTTGCAAAATAATAATATAGAGTCGGCTTCGTTACCTTTGCCGTGTCCACAATGGACTGGACCGACGCGCCGGAATAGCCGCAATGAGCAAACTGCGTCAGCGCCGCGTCGAGAATTTTCTGCCGTGTGGCCAAATCCGTTTTGTCCATAAAACCTACCGAACGGTAGGAAGGAAGTTTCATCGCGTCAAAACTTTCTTTTGCGACGAACGCCTCGCGTTTTTTGGAGCTGAGCCCGTCGCGGGTTTATTAGAGGTTGAAACCGCTGGAATAATTTTTTAGTTTCCTCGCCCTAAAGCAGACGAAACTTTTATGAAAAAACTATTGTGGTCATGTTTCATTTTTACAGCCCTCCTGACGGCATGTAGCAAATCAGGCGACACAACGACATCGTCCAGTGGAAATTCGGGCGACCCAATCAAGGTGGGTGAATTCGCCTCATTGACCGGTAAAGAGGCGACGTTTGGCCAGTCATCCCACGAAGGAACATCTCTGGCTATTGAAGAAATCAATGCCGCGGGCGGAGTGCTTGGCCGAAAATTAGAACTCATTACCGACGACACGCAATCCAAGGCGGGCGAACCGGCCACCGTCGTAAATAAACTTATTTCGCGGGACGGCGTGGTTGCGATTCTCGGTGAAGTCGCCTCCAGCCGTTCGCTTGAAGCCGCGCCGATTTGTCAGCAAAATAAAATTCCAATGATTTCCCCGTCGTCAACAAATCCGAAAGTGACGGAGAGTGGCGATTTTATTTTCCGGGTTTGTTTCATCGATCCATTTCAAGGAACGGTCATGGCGAATTTTGCGACCAAAACATTGAAGGCAAAGAAAGTCGCAGTGTTCACTGATGTGAAAAGTGACTACAGCAAAGGTTTGGGGAAATTTTTCAAAGATCAGTTCACGGCCAATGGCGGGCAAATTTCAGCAGAGTTGGATTACAACGGTGGCGACAAAGATTTCAAAGCGCAACTGACCGCAATTAAATCTTCCAATCCCGACGCGGTTTTTGTGCCGGGTTATTATACCGACGTGGCATTAATTTGCATTCAGGCAAAACAACTTGGATTGAACGTTCCGTTTCTCGGTGGGGACGGTTGGGAGTCTGATAAACTTGTGGAAATCGGCCAGGCCGCAGTGGAAGGAAATTATTTTTCGACGCATTATCATCCCGAGGTTGGTTCTGAGAAAAGCAAAGCATTCTTGCAAAATTTTAAAAAACGCTACAACGGAAAAACGCCCGATGCGCTTGCGGCATGCGGCTATGATTCCGCTTTGGCCTTGGCGGACGCGATCAAACGCGCCGGAAGCACTGATGGTCAAAAAATCCGCGATGCACTTGCAGCAACCAAAGACCTTGAAGCTGTCACCGGTAAAATTTCCATCAACGACAAGCGCGATGCCGTAAAATCCGCCGTGATTCTACAGGTAAAAGCCGGGAAATATAAATACCTCGAAACGGTCAATCCATAACCTCCACGCTTTTTCCCCGGCGATGGAAGTTTTTTTTCAGCAACTAATCAACGGTCTTGCGCTAGGAGCAATCTACGCGCTCATCGCACTGGGCTACACGATGGTGTATGGCGTTCTGCGTTTCATTAATTTTGCGCACAGCGATGTTTTGATGCTTGGCGCATTCGCGGCTTATTTTCTCACGCCAGCCATTGCAAAAATCTTGCCGCCTCAGACTTTTTCCAGCGCGCTAGTCATCACCATTTTGGCCGCTGCCATTTGCGCCTTGCTCGGAATTCTGATTGAGATTTTGGCGTATCGCCCCTTGCGCAAACGGCCCAAGCTCGCCGTCCTCATCACGGCAATTGGTGTTTCTCTTTTCATCGAATTCACCGGCCAACACAAAGCCGTCTTCGGCAGCGCGACCCGCCGATTTCCCGAACTGCTTCCCATCCACGATTTCCATTTCGCCGGACTCGTCGTCAACAGCAATGACCTCGTCGTTCTCGCCACGACTTTAATTTTACTCATCGCGATGTGGTTTATCGTGCAACACACGAAAACTGGCACAGCGATGCGCGCCGTCTCTTTCAACATGCAAGCCGCGTCGCTCATGGGAATTAATGTCAATCGCATCGTCTCCTTTACGTTTGGGCTCGGTTCTGCGCTCGCGGCGGTTGCTGGAATTCTTTACTCGATGAAAGCCCCAGGCATCGAACCGCTCATGGGTGTTCAACCCGGCTTGCACGCTTTCATCGCCGCCGTGTTGGGCGGCATTGGAAATCTTCCCGGAGCGGCATTGGGCGGAATTGTCCTCGGTTTGGTTGAAACTTTCGCGGGCGGAATTCCGAGCCTCTCGAATTATCGCGACGGAATTGCGTTCGCACTTCTGATCCTAATTTTAATTTTTCGTCCGGCCGGTCTGCTCGGCAAAGCGCAGGTGGAAAAAGTATGATGCACTCCGGCGCAAAACGCTTTCTGATCATCGCGATCCTAATCGCCATTGCTCTCACGCCGATCCTCGATTGGATTGTTAAAACGCATTCAGGAAAATATTTTAACGGCTATTACCTCGGCATCATCATCGACATCGCGATCAATATTATTCTCGCCGTCAGTTTGAATTTGATTAACGGCCACACTGGACAATTTTCCCTGGGCCATGTGGCTTTATGGCCGTGGGAGGTTACAGCGCGGCGAAATTGACTTTGTCGCTGCAATCGTCCGTTCCGCCCGGAGCGCAACCCATTTTATTTGCCGCAGCACTTTTGCTGGGCGGCGTTGCAGCTGCGGTGGTCGGCCTTGCCGTCGGGGTTCCGTCACTTCGACTGCGAGGAGATTATTTGGCGATTGTCACGCTGGGCTTTGGCGAAATTATTCGCGTCATTTTTCAAAACACAGAATTTTTCGGTGCAGCCACCGGGTTGCCGGGAATTGCCCATTGGACAACTTTTGCGTGGAGTTGGGGACTCGCCGCCGTTGCAGTTTTTGTCGTTGGTTGCCTGGTCAATTCCACTTACGGACGCGGCTTCATCGCGGTGCATGACGACGAAGTTGCCGCTGGCGCCATGGGCATCAATCCCACCCGTTACAAAGTTACTGCGTTTGTGATCGGTGCATTTTTCGCCGGAATCGCCGGCGGACTTTTCGCGCATCATAAGCGATTTTTGTCACCCACCAGTTTCGATTTTATGAAGAGTATCGACATCGTCGTGATGGTGATTCTGGGCGGAATGGGACGAACGCCCGGTGTCATTGCCGCCGCGATCATTCTGACAATTTTGCCGGAAACACTGCGCACCTTCGCTGCCTATCGAATGATTATTTATGCACTGCTCATCATCGGCTTGATGATTTTGCGCCCGCAGGGATTGTTCACGTTCGGCAAATCGCGCGCGGCTAAAACATGAATTCGCCGTTGCTCCAGCTTGAAAAGGTGACGATTCGTTTCGGCGGGTTGACCGCAGTCTCAAAGTTGGATTTTCATTTGGGCGACCAAGAGCTCGTCGGACTCATCGGTCCGAACGGTGCGGGCAAAACCACGGTCTTCAATCTCATCACCGGCGTTTATCAGCCGACGGAAGGCGTCATTCATTGTCTGGGAGGGCCAACGCGCAACGCGAAACCCCACGAACTCGCGCGACGCGGAATTGCCCGAACCTTCCAAAACATTCGCCTGTTTCCGAGTCTCACCGTTTTCGACAACGTCCGCGCTGCGCTTCAATTGCATCGTGAGCATGGAATCCGCAATGCGCTTTGGCGCGGGAAACATTTTCGGGAAAGCGAAAAAAGTGTCGAAACGCAAGTGATGGAGTTGTTGGAAATATTCAGTTTGGGCCGATTGCGAAACGAACCAGCCACGAGTCTTCCGTACGGCGATCAACGGCGCTTGGAGATTGTTCGGGCTCTTGCCACCAAACCGAAGTTGCTTTGCCTCGATGAACCGGCGGCGGGAATGAATCCGACCGAAAAAGTCGAACTCATGCGGTTGATTCGTTTTATCCAGGAGAAATTTCAAATCAGTATTTTGCTGGTCGAACACGACATGAAAGTCGTTATGGGAATTTGCCAACGCATTGCGGTGTTGGATTACGGAATTAAAATTGCCGAAGGCACTCCGGATGAAATTCGGGCGAATCCGAAAGTGATTGAAGCCTATTTGGGAAGTGAAGAATAGCCACTGAGACGCGAGAGCGCGGAGACAAATTTTTATTTTCAACTCCGCGTCTCTGCGGTGAATCAATATGTTAGAAGTCAAAAACTTAGTCGTGAACTACGGCGCGATTTCCGCGCTGCATGGAATTTCTTTGCAGGTCAAGCAAGGTGACATCGTCACGCTCATCGGAGGAAATGGGGCAGGGAAAACGACAACACTACGCACGATTTCTGGGCTGCTTAAACCGAAAAGTGGCGAGGTGATTTATGAGGGTCAAAACATCCTCAAACTTCCGGCCCACGAAATTGTGGCGGCGGGGCTTTCGCACGTTCCGGAAGGCCGAATGGTTTTTGCCAACCTCACCGTTTTGGAGAATTTAAAAATGGGCGCGTATCTCCAGAAAAATAAAGCCGTTATTTCCAAAGAAATGGATTATGTCTTCGGCATTTTTCCAAGGCTCAAAGAACGCGAGAAGCAAATTGCGGGAACGCTTTCTGGCGGGGAGCAGCAGATGTTGGCCATTGGCCGCGCGTTGATGGGCAAACCGAAATTCCTGATGCTGGACGAGCCTTCGCTCGGCATCGCCCCGCTTTTGGTGAAAACAATTTTTGAAAAGATTGTGGAAATAAATCGTGAGCGCGGCATCACGATTCTGCTCGTCGAGCAAAATGCGAATCTGGCGCTGGAAATTTCGCGTTACGGCTACGTGCTGGAGACGGGGAAAATTATTTTGCACGACGATTCGGCGGCTTTGCGAGTGAACCCGAAAGTGAAGAGCGCGTATCTCGGCGGTTAATTTAACTCCGTTAACATCTGTTCCATTTCGGCAAGCGGTCCTTCGTGATTCTGTTCGATGGCCAGTTGTTTGGCGCGCTCGAACGATGCTTTTGCGGCCATTGTGTTTCCGAGCGCCAGATCACATTTCCCAATTAATATCTGCACCACCATCCAGTCAGGTTTTTTGGCGATCGCAAAATCAAATTGCTCTTTTGCCTCGTGCATTCGTGCCGCGTCAAAATAGGCCTTGCCCAAGCTGAAACGCGCCAGTTCGTTATCAGGATATTGTTCCAACAATTTTTTGTGGCGTGCGATGGCTTCGTTCATAATTAAGTGGCGGTATGCGCCCAACTTTCCTGCGAAGTGTTGAGATAATTTTCGATTTGGTCGGTGACAGTTGACTCATTGTATTTGCTCAAGACTTCGGTTTGCGCCGTTTCGGTCATTTGATAGCGGAGCGCTGGTTGCCGCTGCAAATCCTGGATGCGAGCAGCGAGTTCGGCGGCATTGCCGGGCGAATAAGTAAATGAGTTTTCTCCGTGGCGGAGCAATTCATTGGAACCGCCGGCCCGCGAGGCAATGACCGGCAATCCACACGCCATCGCTTCGAGAGGTGTGACCGGAAACGGTTCGTTCCATTCCGGCGTGTAGAGCAGGGCGTCGTGCTTGCGATAAACGGACGGCATGTCCTGTTGCAAATTCGAGACGTTAAGAAATTCCACGGGCAATTGATGGCGCACAACGAAGGAGCGCAGGTCAGCGATGTAATTGGATTCGCCGCGTCCGTAAATACTGAGTGTGGCGTTGAGTTTAATCGCTCTCACTTGGCGTAATGCTTCCAGCGCGGTCATTACGCCACTGTCTTTGTCGAGTTTGCCGACAATGAGAAATTTGGTGACCGGCGCGGAAGCTGGTTTTATTTCGCCAATGAATTGTTGGGTTTGAATTCCGGGGTAAATGACTTCCGCGTGCGAAACGACAAACCCGACTTGCTCGGTAAGTTGTTTCAACGAATGGCTGCAAAAATATATTCTGTCGAACCGAAACGAAGGAATGGAATTGGGTTGAACAGACGCGATCGCCTTGGCGTCGCCGAAAAGCATGGGTAAACGTTCGTAGCCTTTTCGCATTCGCGTCGGCGCGGTGAAATCGAGACGCCCGCGTTCTCCACTGATTTCCAAAGCGATGCGCGTGGAGGAATCGAGAAAAGGCAGGGAAGGGGCGTTCCAAAAGCGAAGCCACGGATCTTCGCGCACCCCCGCGGAAAGCCAATGGTCGGCCACGTCATAAACGGTCGGAAGTTTCAAATTGCGCAGCGTAAAAACAAGTGACTTGGAAAGTCCATGAAGGCAAAAAACGTGAATGACATCGGGCTGAAATCGTTCCACCACTTCTGCGACGACGGAATGGTTGTGAACTTCAAGAGATTTTAGTTCGTTAAATTTTGTCAAATGCGGATGACCGTAAACGCCGTTGAGACGCAAGCGGCGCTCGACAAAGCCGTCGCGTTGTTCGTCGCGCATGCCGTGAGTGGAAGTCAGAACAAGCATCTGGTGCCCCCGCAAGCGAAGCGATTCCGTGATGGTGGCGCAGCGATTGTCAAAAGTCCCCGCGTGATGGGGTGGATAAAGATTGGTGAGGACGAGAATTTTCACGGCGCGAGCGGAGATTATTGAGCGAAATTTTCTTTGGCGAGAAGGATTGCGTCGCCGACTCGGATTTGACCGGACTTAACTACCTGCGCAAGAACGCCCTGACGATTTTCCTCCATCAGAGCGCGAAGGCCAACGCAGATCGCATCCATTTGTGCGCACGGCAGACGCGCTTCATAAAGAAAAAGAATCGCTTCGCCAATTTGAATTTGCTGGCCGATGAGCGTGACCAAATTAACGCCGGTTGTTTCGATGTTTGATCGAACTTTTCCGGGCGGAATCTCCAATCCGAGCGAACTCGCGTGGTCCGCAATTTGTTCGCGCTCCATCAAACTGACTTGTCGTTTGCTCAATCCACCACTACGACTTCGACGGGCGAAATAGCGTGGGTTTCCCACAATTCCATTTCCCTCTTCAACAATAATCGAGTCAACCGCCTGAAACGCTTCACCTCCCATTTTTGGGTGCAAATGCAACGACGCCACGCAACCACACGACGAAGAAATCCCTTCACTCATCACAATATTTAATCACTCACTATTTTTTAAGTCTCAGCACTTTAGGCTCTGATTCACCTTTCACCATAACCAACACTGAATCGTCTCGAATTTCCTTACACATAATTTCAATCGGCCCACTTTCCATTCGGATCATCGCTTTTTCTCCAGCGGCCAAAGTCTGATTGTTGATCAAAGCGAAGCGACGACTCTTTGACCCAACAATTCCCTTTAGATCTAATTTGCTGAAAACAACGGGAGGCGCTTGCGGAATCGGCTGCCACGGCTTGGGGGCAGGTGGCGGTGCTGGCTTTTCTGAGGTTGCCTGAGTTGCCTCAGTTTTTTTGATCACTCTTTCTAACAGGGCAATGTAATTGGGCGCGCCACCCTCCTCATAACCATCTCGCAAAAGTTTGTTACCGTTTGCGTCCAAAACGATGATGGTTGGAAAGCCGGATACATTAAATCGTTTCGCCAACTCTTCGTTCGTGGCGTGCAATCCTGGCGTTTGCCGTTTTTCTCGTGGAAAATCCACTTCCACCAAAATGAGTTTCTGTTGCGCATAGGCGACGAACGCGGGTTGGTCGAAGACTTCCTCCTTCAGTTTTATACACCACCCGCACCAATCCGAGCCGGTGAAATCTAAAAGAACCACTTTATTCTCTGCTTTCGCTCGAGCCAACGCATTCGGTAAATCCGTCCCCCATTCCGCAGCGAAGGCACTTCCATGCCACGCAACCAGAAACAAGATTGCCAATCGAACTAATTTATTTTTGTTCATAGGAAAATGTTAGACAGACGTTAGATATTTTTGACGGCGATTCAATCACTCATTAAAAGTCAGAACAGTTCTCAAACTTCTCCCTAAAATTCGTTGCCGCGCAAAGTCTCATTCCTATAATACGCCGATGCTCGACCTAAAGTTGATTCGCGAACAAACCGATTCGGTGCGCCAACGCCTCGCCTCACGCAACGGCGGCGATGAAAAATTCATCGACGAGATACTTTCGCTGGACGAGCAACGCCGCAAATTGTTGACCGAAGTCGAGCAACTCAAAGCGTTGCGCAATAAAGTTTCCAAGGAAATCGGCGCTTTGATGGGGCAGAAAAAAATCGACGAAGCGGAAGCAAAGAAAAAGGAGACACGCGAAATCGGCGATAAAATTACTCAACTCGATAAAGAAATTGCCGAGGTTGAGCCGAAGCTTCACGGAATTTTAATTGGATTGCCAAATCTGCCGCATGCCAGCGTGGCGATTGGGAAAACGGCTGAAGAAAATCCATTCGTGCGGAGCCACGGCGAGAAACAAAACTTCGCCTTTAAGCCGAAATCGCATGTCGAAATTTGCGAGCAATTGAAGCTGATTGATTTTGCCCGCGCCGCGAAACTTTCTGGCAGCGGTTTTCTGCTTTACACCAATTGGGGCGCAAAACTGGAGCGCGCACTGATTCAATTTTTACTCGATCTCCACACGACTGAGCATGGTTACACGGAAATGTCGCCGCCGTTTGTTGTCGGGCCACAATGTCTGGAAGGAGTCGGGCAATTCCCAAAATTCAAAGATCAATATTACGGACTCGCGGTGGGCGATGACAAAAGCGAGTTGGGAAAACTTTATTTAATCCCTACGGCAGAAACTCCCGTTGCGAACATTCATCGCGAGGAAATTTTAGCGGAGAAACAATTACCGATTAAATATTGCGCCTACAGTCCGTGCTTTCGCGGCGAAGCGGGCGCGGCGGGAGTGGGCACACGCGGCATGATTCGCGTGCATCAATTCGACAAAGTGGAGTTGATCAAAATTGTAAAGCCGGAAGACGGCTACAACGAATTGGAAAAAATGACGGCGAACGCTGAGAAGGTTTTGCAGCTGCTTGGATTGCATTACAAAGTCATTTCGCTTTGCACCGGCGACATGGGATTCGCCAGCGCGAAAACTTATGACATCGAAGTTTGGGCGCCGGGGCAGGGGACTTATCTGGAAGTTTCCAGCTGCTCGAACTGCGAAGATTTTCAATCGCGCCGGATGGAAATGCGTTTCAAGACCGAGTCGGGCGAAAATAAATTTCCGCATATTTTGAATGGGAGCGGCACGGCGTTGGCGCGTTTGTTCGTGGCATTGATCGAGACGCATCAGCAAGCCGACGGCAGTGTTTTGATTCCCGCATCGCTCCAACCGTATTTGAAAACCGACAAGATTCATGCGTGATTGCTGTAATTGTTTCGCATGAAAATTTTACTCGCGAGCAGCGAGGTTCATCCATTTTCGAAATCCGGCGGGCTGGCCGACATGGTTGGCGCGCTGGCCAAATCTCTCGCGCGTGCAGGAAATGAAGTCGGCGTCGTCACGCCATTTTATCGCGGTATTCGCGAACGTTTTTCCGAAATCAAACCGCTTGATTGGAAACTCAACCTTCCGCTAGGCGACAGTTTTATTGAAGGATCCGTTTGGACTCTCGAAGTCGAAGATCGTTTGACGATTTATTTCATCGA
>JBKJOZ010000152.1:0-14278 GCA_046595315.1 Limisphaerales bacterium | reverse complement strand
AACAAAAAGGTTCCGAGGGCACGCTTTGGCGAGTGTCATTCAAAGATGGCAGTGACGATGCGTTAAGTGGAATGTCGGTGAGAAATGGAAAAGTTGTCGGGTTTATTATTCACTGATCTTAAGCGGTTGTATCGCCATCGGCACAGGCACTCCTCAGGCCCCCAAAAGTCAGGTCAGTTTGGGTCAGCAGTTGATGGACTTGAAGGTGGCACAATCCAACGGCGCGATCACGGAGGCGGAGTATCAGGCGTTAAAGGCTAAGCTGTAATGTCACGCAGCAGGAATTGGGGACGAGGTGAACTCGTCCCTTTCCTAGTCATTCCATTGACACAACCGGTTAATTTGAGGTTTGCTTTGGCATTCGTTTATGAACCTCAAAATTTTTCTTTTCACGACTCTCGTCGGCGCAACTTTTAACGGGCTTTCCGTCGAAACAATTTCTCCCGCCAAACCGGATCCAGCTCGCATTGTGCATATCAAAGAATTGTTGCGCGAAGTTCCATTCATCGATGGCCACAACGATTTGCCGTGGCAATACCGCAAGCTTGGCAACGTCATGGACGCGATTGATCTCACCAAAGACACGAACCCGCAAAAGTTGGTCACGGATTTTCCGCGTCTGAAAGCGGGCAGCGTCGGCGGACAATTTTGGTCGGTTTATATTCCGCCGACGATGCTCGGCTCGGTGGCGGTGCGTGCGGTGTTGGAACAAATCGACGTGGTGCATCAAATGGTCGCGCGTTATCCAAATCAACTGGAACTCGCGCTCACGGCGGATGACATCGAACGCATTCATCGCCAAGGAAAAGTGGCGTCGCTCATCGGGATGGAAGGCGGACATTCAATTGATAATTCGCTCGCGATGTTGCGCATGACTTACGCGTTGGGCGCGCGCTACATGACGCTCACGCACACGAAATCACTCGATTGGGCCGACGCAGCGGGTGATGCACCGAAGTGTCACGGTTTAAGTCCATTTGGCGCAAAAGTGGTGCACGAAATGAATCGCCTCGGGATGTTGGTCGATGTCTCACACGTGAGCGATGAAACGATGGCCGCAGCAATCAAAGCCAGCAAGGCGCCGGTGATTTGTTCGCACTCGAATGCTCGCGCACTTTGCAACGTGCCTCGCAATGTGCCGGATGAGTTGCTCAAAAAAATTGGCGCGAGTGGCGGCGTGGTGATGGTGAATTTCGTTCCAGGATTTGTGATTGAAACAGGAAAGCTTTACGCCGAGAAACATCGCGCGGAGGAAAATCGATTGGAAAAAATTATCGGCAAAGACGAGGTGAAAATGGAAGCCGCCCTTGAAGTCTGGCGTAAAACAAATCCCGGTCCGCGCGTGACTTTGAGCGACGTGGCCGATCACATCGATCACATCCGCAAAGTCGCGGGCGTTGAGGCGATCGGCGTGGGCGGCGATTACGAAGGGTTCGGTCATCCGCCCGAAGGATTGGAAGATGTGTCGTGCTATCCGGCATTGCTCGCGGAACTTTCCCGGCGCGGTTACAGCGACGAAGAAATTAAAAAAATCGCGGGCCTGAATATTCTGCGAGCCTTGCGCGCGGCGGAAAAAATTTCGGCACAACTGCAAAAAACGAAGTGACGCGCTACTTGGTTTGCACAAGCGGTTTGTCCAATTGCAAATACGCAAACAAATCGCGCAATTCGTCCGGCGAGAGCGACTTTAATAAATCGCCTGGCATCAGCGAAGTCTTCAGCTGTTCGAGCGATTTGATTTTGTCCCGCAGCACCAACATGCGCTCGCCCTTGACGGTTTTTAATACCACATACGTTGGCCGCTCTTCCACGAGCAAACCTTTCACGCGCGGGCCTTCGGTTTGTTCTAATTCGTAACCCAAAAAACTCTTACGGATGAACGAATCGGGTGCGACGAGGCTGTTCAAAAGAAACGGGGTGTCGTGACGGCTAACCGTGGCGAGATTTGGACCAAAATCCTGGCCATCGCCGAATAACTGATGGCATTGGGCGCACGTCGATTTAAAAATCTTTTGCCCGTTGGTGGCATTGCCCATTTTTTCCGCAACGATTTTCGCCAGCGCCTGAATCTGCATTTGTTTCTCGCTTGGCACAGCTTGCATCGATCCGCCCCAACGATTGATTATTTGCGAACTTAGCTGCTCGTCGCCCAACGTGGCGATTTTTTGCAATTGTTCAGTGGGCAATTCGCCAGCCGTAATCTTCCCCTTGGCAAGTTCTTGAAAAAAAACGCGCGTCCAATTTTTTCGACTGAATAACAAGTCGCGCCCTTGATAACGCAACCGTTCCGGCATCCGGCTATAAATATCCAGCAGACGTTGCGCCACGGCGTCTCCCTCATAATTTCGCAACGCATTTAATGCGGCGAACTTCATGGAATCGGGCTGCGTCGGAGCTAAGGCGGCGAAAATACCGTTCAAAACTTCCGAGCGTCGACTTTCGCCCAAGAGCTGGATCATTTCAATTCGGACAGCTTTGGGAATGGAGAGTTCTTTGACCATCCAAACTGCGCGATCGTAGGCAGGGGTGAAACCGGAACGGGCGAGCACGCGGACAAGCGCTGGGTCAAGGCCCGGTGCGTTCCAGAGGGCAAGTAGTTGATTCTTCAACGGCTCTGGAAATTTTATTTCTTTGAGACCCGATTTTTTCCAGGTGCTTTCGATTCCAGAGTCGAGTTCCGAGACCAGCGCGAGGCGATTGGTGGCGGAGGCTGTTTCTAAAATTTTCGCACAGGCGAGAAATGATACCTCGGTGCCTCTTTCTGCCGCCTGACGCATCGCTTCCCGAATCGCCACGAAGTCCGACCCATTTTGTTTGGGAGAATTCGTAACAGAATTATTTTGGGCGAAAACTGAAATGGAGAGTGAGAGGCAAATGAAGAGGAATACGGCGAAGCTAAACGGCTTGGTCATGCCCTCATTTTGGCTGAATCATTCAAGAGGGCGAAGAAAAATTTTATTAGGGAGCGTATTGGCTGAGGAAGTCGAGTGCCACGGCGCTGACGTTATTCCCCGATGAATCACCGAGGCGTTGTGCCAACAAGGGTTCGCCGTTGCCCAGTGAAATTTGGGTCAGAAAAACTTCAGAGGAACCGCTGCTGATCAGTTGTTTTGCAGCTTCGTCACCGAAATTAATTTGGCTGGAGAACGAACCTACAATCACCAGATTTTCAGAATTCAATCCGATGGATTGAACGTAATCGTCACCTGCGCCCACAAACACTTCGGACCACAGATGATTTCCATCCGGAGAATATGCCGCTAAATAAATGTCAGCCGCATCCGAACTCGCCAACGCGCCGCCGCCGAAATCGATTGCTCCAGCAAATAATCCCGCGAGGTAAATATTTCCATTGCCGTCGAGGGCGAGGGCGCTGACCTGCCCTGCTCCTTTCAACCATTTCAACCAAAGCTGCGCGCCGTCCGCCGAATATTTTTGCAGATAAATATTTCCATTTACGCTGCCCGCGCTGACGACCGATCCGTCCGCATCCGTGGCCATGGCTTTTCCATTTTCGCTATTTTCAGACCAAACGTAAGATGGCGATGACTTAGTGGTGGTTGTGTCGGGACTAGCTGCGACTAAAGCACTGCTGCCGGTTTGGGCGATCCGTAACGTTTGTCGCACAACGGAATTGCCATCGAGGATTCGGATGAAACCTTGCCGTTCAGTAGAAGAGGTATTTTCCGCCACTGTGTAATAGATAGTCGCGTTGGTGTTGCCGCTTGAGGGAGAAATATTGCTGATCCAAGCCACATCGGTTTGCACGGTCCAGTTGCAGCGAGCGCTCAACCCGACGCTAATGCGTCCACCATTGTAGGGAAATAAAATATAAGTCGAACTAAGCGTGTAATCTCCGGTAATGCCGGCTTGCGTGACGAGCAGCGTGGTTTGTACAACGGAATTGGCATCAACAATTTTGATTAAACCGCTGCGGGAAGCGCAACTCGTGTTTCCGGCAACGGAATAACTGATGGTCGCATTTCCCAAGCCGCTTGCAGGAGTGATTCCCGTGATCCAGGTCACGCTGCTCTGCACACTCCAAGAAGCGCTCGAATTTAAAACCACGTTGCTACTGCCGCCGTCAGAGGCGAAGGCCGCATTGCTGGAACTGAGCGAATAGGTCGCCGAAGCGGCGGTTTGCCCAATGGTCAGCGTCTGTTTCACCACGGAATTCGCATCAAGAATTTTGATCGAACCGGTTCGCGCGGCAGAATCGCTATTTGCCGCCACAGAGTAGGTAATTGTCGCATTGCCACTGCCGTTCGACGGAGAAATATCTTTGATCCAGGTCACATCACTCTGCGCAGCCCACACCTGCGTGGCCGTCAAGACCACATTGCTGTTTCCGCCAGCGGAAGAAAACGTGGCATTAGTTGAACTCAACGAATGGCTCAATGGAACTCCATTCTGCGTAATGATCAGTGTGGCGCGCACAACGGAGTTGCCATCGCGAACTTTGATTGAACCGGAGCGGGAGTTATTGCTGGAATTATTTGGGATCGAAAAATTAATGGTCGAATTGTCACTTCCGCTCGACGGCGAAGTAATCGTGATCCAACTCGCATCCGATTGAAGGCTCCAGAGGCAATTAGCGCTGAGAGAAACGCTGCCATTGCCGCCATTGGTTGTGAAGCTCGCACTCGATGGCGAAACCGAATAGGCGGCCGTTACTCCCGCTTGTGTAATGGTCACGGCCTGGGTTTTAACATAAAAAATTCCCACTCGATTTGTGCAGGAGGTGTTCGGACTCACCGAATAGGTCAGCGTTTCGTTATTGTTTACGGCGCGGGTGGCGGGAGCCGAAACCGTGATCCAAGAAACCGGATTGGAAACACTCAAATTACTATCTGCGGGAGCGACCACACTCAATGTTCCACTGTTGGCGTCCGGGGAAACCGAGATTCTCGTGGGCGAAACAGAAAATTTCGCCGCCAATCGGAGTGAACGGGCTGTAATCGTGGAAGGCGCGGAGGTGGATTTGAGATTGCGGATTTGGGCAAAATGAGTTGTCGGTAGAAACAAAAACGATTGAACAATTGCGAGCACCATCATTCGATGGATGAACCTCGAACGATTTTTGTCGTTGAAATTCATTTTTAAAATTAGTTGTGAATCGCGTTCCATAAGGTTCTTTCCCGCCTTTCAGCGTTCGTTGTTCAACCACCCTTCGCAATCGCCATGCCATATTCTTAAATCTGAGGAAAAAAAATGATTTGAGCTCCAAGATATGACGCGGAATGATCGTTAAAGATCGTTAAAAACCAACAGGTTACGCGATTATTGAAATTGTGACCGCGCCATCAAGGGGTTCTATTGCTTGGCCAATATCAATTCAGTCAAAGAAAAATCAGGACACCGCTGTCAAATAAAGATGATTCAGAAGAAAATCGAATGTTAGACCAAACGGGATTGATATTTTTCAGGTGACACCTTACCGTTTGCCCGTGCCCCTCGTTGACCGAAAAGAAAACTTTCCTGCCCGAAAGCACTTTGCCCGGTCTGCATTCACCCTGGTCGAATTACTCGTCGTCCTCGCCATCGTTTCCATTTTGGCGTCATTGCTGTTGCCAGCTTTGTCCCGCGCTAAAGAACGTGGCCGCCGCGCCGTTTGCTTGAGCAACTTGTCGCAACTCCTCAAAGCCTGCACCATGTATGCGATGGATAATGACGATAAATTTTTCCCCGCGCGCCAAGGCTCCGTGCAAATCGCACTCAATCCATTGGAAAAAAAGACTGCAACCGCCGCCGGTCTATTTGGAAAAATTTGGACTTGTCCCAATCGCCCGAAATTTCCGTTTTACGAATCTGCCTACGACCAATGGCTGATTGGCTACCAATATTTTGGGGGAATCACCAATTGGAACACTCCGCGTGGCGTTCTCCCCTCGCGTAGTCCCGTCAAACTCACCAGCGCAAATCCGTTCTGGGTTCTGGCAGCTGATGCAACGATGAAGGTGGACGGTGCTTGGGGTGGGGGCGGAGAAATGTTCAGCGATATGCCTGCGCACCAAAATTCCAAAAAACAACCCGACGGCGGCAATCAAGTGCACGTGGACGGATCAGCGCGCTGGATTCCGTTTGATAACATGTATTTTGTCCATAGCTGGGCGCAAAACTCACCAAACTGGGCTCGCAGCTCGCGGCAGGCATTTTTCTACCAGACTGATCTTGGCGAATATGGCAAACGGGAACCGGTCAAGGGCAGCGCGGCAAAGTAGATTTGATTTTTCATTTTAGAATCATTGCAGGAGCCTTCGCGCTTGTCGTAATTTCCATCGATGAAATATCGCCGTTTCGGTCGCACTGAACTTTCCATGCCGGTCATTTCCTGCGGTGGTATGCGTTACCAGTTCAAATGGCAGGATGTTGATCCCACGGAAATTCCCGACGAAAATCAAAAAAACCTGGAAGCAACCATCCAGCGCGCCATCGACCTCGGCATTAACCACATCGAAACTGCGCGCGGCTACGGCACTTCCGAGATGCAGCTCGGAAATATCCTTCCGCGATTGCCGCGCGATAAAATTATCGTCCAAACCAAAGTTGCGCCGCATGAAAATCCCGAGGATTTTCTGAAAACATTCGAGCGCTCAATGGAGTATCTAAAACTCGATTACGTTGACTTGCTTTCGCTCCACGGAATCAATCATCGCGGACTGCTCGACTGGTCGTTGCGCAAAGATGGATGCGTCGCCGCCGCTCGAAAATTACAAAAGCAGGGACGTGTCCGGCACATCGGTTTTTCTACCCACGCCACGCCCGATATTATTCTCGAGGCGATCCACAGCGGCGAATTCGATTACATCAATCTTCATTGGTATTTCGTGAACCATCTCAATTGGCCGTCCGTCGAGGCCGCGCGAAAACAAGACATGGGTGTGTTCATCATCAGCCCGAATGACAAAGGCGGGAAACTTTATGATCCGCCGAAAAAACTCGTCGAACTTTGCGCACCGCTTTCGCCCATGCAGTTCAACGACCTCTACTGCTTGGCGCGTCCAGAAATTCACACCCTCAGTTGTGGTGCCGCTCGCCCCACCGATTTCGATGAACATATTGCGGCACTGAAGTTTTACGACCACGCCACCGAAACGATTGCCCCCATCGAAAAAAAACTTCGCGCTGAAATGGAAAAAACTTTCGGCGCAGATTGGTGCGAACAGTGGCCGGAGAATTTACCGAACTACATCGATGTGCCAGGAGAAATGAATGTTTCCGAAATCTTGCGCCTTTGGACATTTGCCAAATCGCTCGACCTGATTACTTGGGGAAAAATGCGCTACAACCTCCTCGGTCAAGGCGATCATTGGTTTCCCGGTGAGAATGCCGGAAAATTTGACGAGCAGAAATTACGCGCCGCGCTTTCGCAAAGTCCCTTTGCCGAAAAGATTCCCGAGATTCTCCGTGAAGCACATCAGATGCTTTTCGATCAACCGAAGAAACGGCTCAGCCAAAGTTAGATTTTTTTCCGCACCGTTTTATCGGAAGCAGCCCACGTCCCTACTCCACCGTCACACTTTTGGCGAGGTTGCGCGGCTTATCAACATCGCAACCGCGAGCGACGGCAATGTGATAAGCGAGCAATTGGAGCGGCAAAATACCCAGCAAAGGAAAAACCGGCTCCAGCGTCGCCGGGATATAAATAACATCATTGGCGCTCTCGCGGATTTTTTGATTGCCCTCAGTTGCAATGGCGATGATCGGCCCACTCCGGGCTTTCACGACCTCGAGGTTGCTCAAGACTTTTTCGTACATCCCGTCTGAAGGAATAATCATCACGGTGGGAGCGTTTTCGTCGATCAAAGCAATGGGGCCATGTTTCATTTCCGCAGCCGGAAAGCCTTCGGCGTGAATGTAAGAAATTTCTTTCAATTTGAGCGCGCCTTCGAGGGCGACCGGGAAATTAATGAGGCGTCCCAGAAAATAAAAATCCCGCACGGAAGCATATTTTTGCGCGATGCTTTTTATAAATTCGTTTTGCGCGAGAATCGTTTTGATCTGGTTGGGCACAGCGTCGAGAGCTTTTAGAATTTTGAGCCCGCGCTTGAAGGAAAGCGTCCGAATACGACCCATCAACAACGCAAAAAGGATCATCACGGTGACTTGCGACGTAAATGCCTTGGTGGAAGCGACACCAATTTCGGGACCCGCATGCAGGTAAATTCCGCCATCGGCTTCCCGAGCAATCGTGCTACCGACGACGTTGCAGATGGCGAGGATCTTTTGGTCTCGTCGTTTGGCTTCGCGCAACCCCGCGAGCGTGTCCGCCGTTTCGCCTGACTGCGTGACCACGAGAATCAGCGTGTTTTTCTCGATTGGCGCATTGCGATAGCGGATTTCGCTGGCGTATTCGACTTCCGTAGGAATTCGTGCAAATTCCTCGAAAAGATATTCGCCAACGAGCGCCGCGTGCCAACTTGTGCCGCAGGCAATGATGATAATTTTTTCGATCAGGCGAAGCTCGGCGTAGTCCATGTTCAAACCGCCCAGATGCGCCATCGCCTCCTCGAAATCGATCCGGCCACGCATGGCATTTTCAATCGTGCTCGGCTGTTCAAAAATTTCTTTGAGCATGTAGTGCGGAAACTCGCCCCGCTCACCCGATTCAGCACTGTGTTCGATCTGACTGATTTGGAAGTTAGCCGTGTCGCTCCCTAGATTTTCGATTTTGAAATTGTCCGCCGTCAGCGTCACCACGTCATGATCCTTTAGGAAAACGGCATTTCGCGTGTGAGCAACAACGGCATTGGCGTCGCTGGCCAGAAAATGTTCTCCCTCATTGACCCCGATGATAAGCGGCGACCCAAGGCAAGCCCCAACTATCACACCTTGACTCTCGCTGCAGATCGCAGCGATTCCGTAAGTGCCAATGACCTCCTTGAGCGCCAGTTTAACAGCTTGGATGAATAAAGGTTCCTCTGGATCAGCGGATTTTTCCGATTTTGGTTCGCCGCAGAGTTGCTCGTAATAAACGCCGATCAAATGAGCAAGCACCTCAGTATCGGTAAGCGAACGAAATTTATGACCGGCTTTTACGAGGCGGTCTTTAATCTTGTCGTAGTTTTCAATAACCCCGTTGTGAACAAGAGCAATTTTTCCCGACTGATCAAGATGAGGATGTGAATTGTCGTAAGATGGTGGACCGTGCGTAGCCCAACGCGTGTGGCCGATGCCGAGATTGCCCAACGCCGGTTCCTTCTCAAGAAGCTTGGCCAAACCTTCGTCAATTTTGCCTTTGCCTTTGCGAATTTGCAGGCAAGTCCCGTCTAAAATGGCAATTCCCGCACTGTCGTAGCCGCGATACTCAAGCCGACGCAGCCCTTCAAGAATGATGGGCATAGCAGTTTTTTTCCCCACGTAGCCAATGATGCCGCACATGTTATTTTTTGATTCTAAAAAATGCTGAGTGACCAATTCAACTTCAAGCATCCCCACCCGCCTGACAAGTTGCGACAAGTCACAAGCAACAACGGGTTCGATTAAAAATGTTGTGTCCGGCAAATCTTGTAGCGGCTCGGCGCTACACCCCTTTCATGCCCAGCCACGATTGCGCTTAGACCCAGAGAATGAAATCTTGAACCGTTGTTTAGGGTTGGGACGGGGGAATAAAGGATTGGGACTGTGGGAAACAAATCGCCCGCCTTGTGGATAACTCCACTCGGCGGGTCTTTTTTTGATTCAATTCAAAAACCAAGCCTTCGCATCTTTCACTATCGCTCCATAGAATTTTCAGGCATGGGCGGGAGATGACTATTCTAATATTTCAGCAGACGGATTCTAACGTGAGTCGTTGCTCCCATTTGCCTCTGGTTGGCGTGTAGGTGCTGCAACCAATTTTGAAAGCGTCCAAAGGCGGACAGAGATAATCTAAAAAGAAAAACCGATGTAAGTTATTGATTGAGAATGGTGCACCCACCAGGAGTTGAACCTGGAACCTTCTGATCCGTAGTCAGACGCTCTATCCAATTGAGCTATGGGTGCCCTCTTTGTGAGCCAAACGCAATTTCTCGCGTCTCCGTCACAGGTTATTTTTTGCACGGGCATCTCTGAGAGGCAAGTTATTTGTAAAAAGTCTGATCGAGCTCATAAATTTCCAACGCGTTACGCGGCTACACTTGAGAATAATATTACGGGCAAAAATCGGGATGCCCCAATCCCGGAGTGACTTCAATAATCTCGTCCTTGCCAATTGCAAAAACCCGCTCATCGCGTCCGGGTTGGATGCTGTGCATCCCAGTGAAACTTCCGAACGCCGGCAAAATCGCGCAGGTCGGTCCAAAGCAAAAACAGGGGGCGCGAATGCCCGCACCAAATCTTTCGCGCAGGGAAATGGCGGGATGAATGTGACCCGACAAAACATAGCTTCTCGATATTTTCTGCGGTTCGTGACAAAAGGTGAACGGAGGCAAAGTCCAGCGGGATTGCACGTTGCGGATGTTCCAACACGCGGGCGGTTGTCCGGATTTTTTATCGTGATTTCCGGGAACCAAAATGATTTCCAGTTCCGTTTTTTTTCGGCACCAATTTTCGAGTGCGTCCATCATTTCGGGTTGAAGTCCGGCGGGCGAGTGGAAAAAATCACCAAGAATAATCAGACGCTTCGCTTTTGTTTTCAGCAAAAGCGAGTCAAGTCGGGCGAGGTCTGTCGCGGTCGTGTTTTCGGGCACGGCAATCCCAGATTTCCGAAACGCCGCCGACTTTCCAAAATGTAAATCAGCGACGATCAAACTTTCTGCGTGACGCCAGAAAACCGCTTTTTCTGGAAACAATTG
This sequence comes from Limisphaerales bacterium, assembly GCA_046595315.1. GTDB lineage: Bacteria > Verrucomicrobiota > Verrucomicrobiia > Limisphaerales > CANJXF01 > CANJXF01. The sequence goes on along the minus strand of JBKJOZ010000152.1, from coordinate 3,503 downwards.
GAGGCGTTCACCCGCGCAGTCAATTTCCAGCATAATATTTCTGAGCCCTCTCTTTTTCGACGGCATCTTCGAGTTGGTGCGCCATTCGTTTGATTCGTTCGGACCATTTTTCCGAACTGACATTCGCTTGAACGAACGAGGCCCAAAGCGGAAAGGCGAGCGGCGTGAGTCGCGGAATTTCGCATTGGAGAATGTTCATTTTCCCGAGGTCAGCGAGCGTCGTTCCGAGCCGGCTGATTTCCAATTGCCGGTCCAAAACTTCGCGGCGCGCCTGATTGAGTAAAAGGTTTCCCGGGTCATAACGCGTAAACACGTCGAAAAAAAGTCCGCTCGAGGATTGAAGTTGTCGCGTGGATTTTCCGCTGCCGGGATAGCCTTGGAAAACCAAGCCGGCGATGCGCGCAATTTCTCGGAACTGCCTTCGCGCTAATTCGGCGGAGTTTAAACACTCCAGCAAGTCTTCCAATAAGTTTTCCGGTGTAAAAATATTTTTCCATTCAGCATCGCTTAAAGAAATGACAGCAGCCGATAACAACGCAAATCCGTAATCATTCAGAGTAATCGCAATCGAAGCCGGTGTGATTTTAGAAACCCGATACGCCACCAACGCAGCCAACCCTTCGTGCACCAGTCGACCGGCAAATGGAAAAATAAAATGATGAACACCATCGCGCATTTGCAAACGTTCGATGAGCAATTCGTCCGGTTCAGGAATGCGCGACCAACTGTTTTGTATTTCCAAAACGGGTTTCACCGCTTGCATTTCTAAACCTGTGTATTCGCCCCTTCGCGCTTCGGATAATTTTCGCCGAACGACTTTTGCCAGTTGCGACGAAAGCGGCATCCGTCCGCCCATCCATTGTGGAACGACACCTGATAATTTTTTGGCGCGACGCACATAAGCGGTCATGTCGCGCACACGCACCAATTCCAGCGCGTGTCCCGCAAAAGAAAATTTGTCGCCCGGTTTGAGGCGGCCAATAAACGATTCTTCAATCGAACCGAGCCTCGCGCCGCGCACCACGCGAACCGTCACTGCGCTATCACTTGTAATCGTGCCGACCGACATTCGATGCAAGCGACCCAGGAAATTATCCGGCACGGTGAAGTCGCCAGCGACTTTTTTTACACGAGAAAATTGCGGATAAACTTTTAAGGAATTTCCGCCGCGCGTCACAAAATCGATACACCATTGCCATTCTTCACTGGTGAGATTTCGATACGCATAACTGGAGCGAACCTCGGCGAGCATTTCATTTTCTCGAAATCCGCTGCCCAACGCGACGGTCACCAAATGTTGCACCAAAACATCGAGCGGACGTTCGAGCGGGAGACGCGATTCCATCTCCCCTGCTCCAATCGCTTCGCGCACCGCAGAAAATTCCACTAGTTCCAAAGCGTGCGCAGGCACACAAACAATCCGGCTGATCGCGCCGGGTTGGTGACCGCTGCGGCCAGCGCGTTGCAACATCCGCGCGACACCTTTGGGCGCGCCCATTTGGATGACTTGTTCCACTGGAGAAAAATCGACGCCAAGATCGAGACTCGCGGTGCAAACAACGCAACGAATCGTCCCCGCGCGCAAACGCTGTTCGGCTTCTTCGCGAACCTTCCGATCAATCGAACCGTGATGCAGCGCGATTTCGTTCGCCCATTCCGGCTTCGCGTTTTGCAAGGCGCGATACCAAATCTCCGTCTGAGATCGCGTGTTCGTGAACAGCAACGTCGTTCGAGCGCGCTCTAAATATTTCAAAACCTCCGGCAAAAGATTTAAGCCGAGGTGGCCGGCCCACGGAAATTTTTCGACATCAGATGGAATGACCGTCTCAACTTCCGTGCGTTTTTTTTGATCGCCAGAAATTAATTTCGCTTTGTGCGCCGAATTTCCCAAAAGGACGTCGCGCGCTTGATCGAGATTTCCCAACGTGGCGGACAAGCCCCACGTTCGCATTTTAGGAAACCAATTTCGCAATCGCGCCAAGCAAAGCTCGGTTTGCACGCCGCGTTTTGTCCCAAGCAATTCGTGCCATTCATCCACGACGACGCAGCGTAACGATTCCATTTTTTCGCGCGTGCCCGGATAGGAAAGCAACAAGGACAAACTTTCCGGCGTGGTCACAAACACGCTTGGGAAACGATCGCGCTGCTTGGCGCGAACCGACGCCGACGTGTCTCCCGTGCGGAGTTCAACCGTCCACGGCAAATCCAAATTTTTGATCGGTGCCGAAATCGATTCTGCGGTGTCATTGGCTAGCGCGCGCAACGGCGTGATCCAAAGCAATCGCAACGGAACATTTTTTGGGCGAAGTGAATCATCAGGAAATTCGCCAAGCCATTCCAGCAGCGGCGGAATCGCCACGGCAAAAGTTTTTCCCATTCCAGTAGGCGCATGAATCAGTCCGCTTTCGCCCGCCCGATAGGCAGCCCAGGCCTCGCGTTGAAATGCAAACGGCTTCCATTTTTTTTGTTTGAACCAGCGCAAAACCAATTGCTCAGGCGAATTTGTTTTTGCGGCGAAATTCATTTTTCCAAATTAAAATTTGCGAGCGCGCGCAAGTTTTCCAGAGTGTCGGCGTCCGTGGGAATTTTGTCATGACGCCAGCGGTTCATGCGCGGAAAACGAACCGCCACGCCCGCTTTGTGGCGCGACGATTTTTGAATTCCTTCAAACGCGAGTTCAAAAACGAGTTGCGGTTTGACAATACGAACCGGGCCAAACTTTTCTTTGGAATTGTGCCGCACGAAGGAATCGACTTCGTGAATCTCGGAATCAGTCAAGCCGGAATACGCCTTGGCCACAGGGACGAGTTCGCCATTTTCCCAGAGGCCAAAAGTGTAATCGGTGTAGAGATTCGCGCGGCGTCCGTGACCCCGCTGCGCGTAAATCAAAACGGCGTCGATCACGAATGGATCGATTTTCCATTTCCACCAATCGCCGCGCGGACGACCGACTCCATACGGCGACGAAACTTTTTTTAACATCAAACCTTCGACTCCGTGTTGACGCGCTTCGCTCTGCAACTTGCCCAATTGATCCCAACTTTCTGTTTCCAAAACGGGCGAAAGCCGCAGGGGAAAAATCGATTCCGCTTCTTCCGCAGCGTGAAAATTTTGTTCAAGCCCGATGAGCAGCGGCGTCTCGTTGGGATCAATAAACTTTTCCCGCACGATTTTTTTTGAGTCATTGGACGTGGCGATAATTATTTCCTGAAGTTTTGCCCGCCGCTCGCTCAGCGGCTGCGTTCGGAAATCCATTCCGTTGAATTCCAACAAATCGTAGGCAAGAAACGCGATGGGAAATTCCGTCTGGGTTCGACGTGCAACTTGTTTTCGCCCGAGACGCCGCTGCAACGTCGCGAATGGCAGCGGTTGTTCGCCGCGCCAAGCCAAAATTTCTCCGTCGAGAACTGTTCCATTGGGCAAAAAATTGCCGGCTTCCACGATTTCAGGAAAAGTATCGGTGACCATTTCGTCGCCGCGCGACCAGATCAACGTTTCTCCAG
>JBKJOZ010000055.1:0-5166 GCA_046595315.1 Limisphaerales bacterium | reverse complement strand
TCTTTTCACGACATCGGTGAACGACAATGCCGCGCGCGGGTTGCTCTCGGTCAACCAAACGAATCTGGCGGCGTGGTCGGCGGCGCTGAGCGGCGTGGTGGTGTTGAGTAATTCGCTCTCCGATGCTGTGGCGAAAAATAACCAGGCGCAACCGGCGCAGTTTTATGGCACCAATATTCAGCCGAATTCGCCTGAGTTGATTCAAATCTTGAACGACATCAATGGAACGCGGCAGACGAATTTCGGCGGACTTTTCAAAACGTTGGGTGACATCTTATCGGTGCCGAGCTTGAGCGTTTCCTACACGGAAACGAATGGCGTATTTGCTGCCTCGCCATTTTTGAACATGGTCAACAGTTCCGAGCAACGTCGTTACGGCGTGACCGATGAAGCTTACGAACGGATTCCGCGTCAGTTGCTTTCTTTGCTCAAACTCGGCCAACCGCGGTTCGTGGTTTATTCCTACGGCCAATCGTTGAAGCCCGCGCCAAACTCAGTGGTGTTGAGTCCGCCTGCCGGAAGCGGGTTGTTCAATCTTTGCACGAATTATCAAATCACCGGCGAAGTGGTCACGCGCACGCTGTTGCGAGTGGAAGCCAATCCCGATGTGCAACACCCCAAAGTGGTGATCGAAAGTTACAATGTTTTGTCAGAGTAAAATGAAAAGGAACCGCCGCATTTTTAACGCAGTTAGCCCGAGGTTTCCTTTGGTTATGAGGGCGGGACTATGGTATGGTAGAGAATTCAAAAAACGAAGCGCGCCCAAAAATAATTGGCGTATATGCCTATGAAATCTAGAACATGGTTTTTGTTGAGCTTGATGCTCTTCATTGCGGCCGCTTTCTTCTGGAAGCAAGCCGAAGAGCGGCGCGTTTCCACGACCAAGCGATCTGCTTCTGTGGTGACGCCAGGGCCAACGGCGCATGGCGTTTCCGCGCCAGTTATTTCTCCCGCAGTTTCAAACAAAAAACCGTTAGTCGATTCGCAGATCAACCCAGCGGAAACTAATTCCAAAGCGCTTTTCCCGAATCGCCTCAGTAACAGTTCCAAAACGGTGGGGCAACTGGCGCGTAATAATAAAGCGGTTCTCCTGCGCAACGCCTTGATCGATACGACCGGTGGCGCGTTGAAAATTCCTGATCATCTTCGTGCGAAAGGCGATCCCGGTAGTTACATCGTGCAAGCGCGCGGGCCGATTGATGAAGTGTTTCGCGCGGAATTGCGGGCAGTCAAAGCCGAGGTGATTTCGTATGTGCCGAACAACGCGTATTTGGTGCGGTTGCCACGAGGCGGCGCGGAAAAATTATCAGCCAATAAAAGTGTGCAGTCACTTTTGCGTTACGAGCCCTACTACAAACTTGATACCGAGTTACTCGATTTGGCAGTTAAAAATGAAGCGTTGTCGCTCGATAAATATTTGCGCGTGACGTTGTTTCCCGGCGAAGTCGCTGCGGTGACGAAAGCGTTGAAAAGCACTGCCAGCATCATCAGTGAGGATTTGAAGAGTTCGCCGTTCGGCCCCGAACTGATTATCTCGACCGCGGATTTGGTGGCGTTGGCGAACATGCCGCAAGTGCAGGAGATCGAGCCGTTTTATCAACGTGAAGTGCTCAACGACCTGACGCGTGTGCGGATGGGTGTTGCCACAAATAGTTTGGCGACAACGGCCACGTATCAAGGGTTGAGCGGCGCGAATGTTTTGGTGAATGTGAATGACACCACGATCGACGTCACGCATCCCGACTTGGCTCCGAGAATTTTTCCGTGGAATGGAGCCGCCACCACCGACTTGATTGGTCACGGAACTCATGTGGCCGGAATTATTGCCAGCAGCGGAGCCAATGGGGTGATCCCCGCTGGCGCAAATGTGCCGGGATCGGTGGTGGGGGCGAGTTTGCGCGGCAAAGCGACTAACGCGAATATTTTTTCGATGGATATTTTCGCAGGCTTCGCGGATTCGGAGCTGCAAGAAATCGCCGCGCGCACCAATCTATTTGTGTTTAATCGCCAGTCGCCTTTGATCTCCAATAACAGTTGGGGTTACGGCGGACGAAACTACAATTCCGCTGCGGCGAGTTACGACATGGCGGTGCGTGACGCGATTCCCGGCCTGACCGGTTCGCAACCGATTATTTATGTTTTCGCGGCGGGCAACAGCGGCGGCGGCGACAACAATGGTGAAGGGGGTCTTCCGCGAACGGTCACTTCTCCCGGCACGGCCAAGAACGTGATTACGGTGGGCGCGCTCGAAAATTTCCGCAACATCACCAACGACATCATTCGCCCGAATCGTTCCTGCGTGATTGGGACGAATAAAGAATTTCTCGGATTTACCGACAGCTCAAATCAGGTCGCATTTTTTTCCAGCCGAGGAAATGTCGGTGTGGGCGTGGAAGGGGATTTTGGGCGGTTGAAACCCGACGTCGTTGCCCCCGGAACTTTTGTCGCCTCGACGCGGTCGCAGCAGTTTGACGAAGCTAATTATTACAGCACCACCAATTACGATGTGCGCACTTTTCCAAATCTGGTTTTGGATGCGGGCGCGACGGGGCGGTTCTCGATTTTTATTCCCGATTCTCCCTGCGCTCAAGGACGCGCTCTTTCGTTTACCATCGAAACTCGTCCCAACGCCGGGTCGCCCGTTCCATTTCCGCCACTCGAGATTTTCGTCAACAACGCCCAGATTCCTTCGAGTAACCCTGCCAATTTGTTAGGAACAAATTTTGTGACGGTCAATCAAGGCGATCCTAAATTTTTCTTCGGCACGGTTTATTACGACATCGTCAACACGAACGCCATCGAGGTTGAATATAATTTGCGGACGACGGTGGTCTCGACAAACGACTACGGAAATTATTTCGTGGAACTGAAAAAGTTAAACGACAGCCTCGGCACGAATTACATTTTTGAATCTGGAACCAGCATGGCGGCACCCGCCGTTTCGGGAATGCTCGCGTTGGTGCAGGAATTTTTTGAGCAAAAATTGACCGGCGCGGCCCGGCGCACGAACAGCCCGGCGATGATGAAAGCGTTGTTGATCAATACAGCGCGTTCCACCGGCAATTACGATCTGCAACGCGATCGCAGTTTGAATATTCAAGGATGGGGATTGCCAAACTTGACGCGCGCGTTGCCGGAAATGTTGGCGACTGAACCCGACCCGACCAAGTGGCCGATTCAGATGTTTGACCAAAGCACGAACAGCGCGTTGGCCACGGGCGAATCGCACGTCCGCAATGTCACGGTTGCCTCCACCAATTCCCCGCTGCGCATTACGTTGGTTTGGACCGATCCGCCGGGAAATCCAACCGTGGGTGTCAAGTTGGTGAACGACTTGGATCTCGTGGTCAAAGGGGTCACGACTGATCCCGATACCGGAGCGGTTGTGACAAATGTTTATTTCGGAAATAATTTTGGCGGTAGTGATTTCTCCGATCCCATTGAGGTGGACACAAACGGCGTCATCAATATCGATTCGGTTCGCGATGTGGTGAACAACGTGGAAAATGTTTTCATCAACGGTCCGCTCGAAACGACTTACGAAGTTTCCGTGGTGGCGCGCCGAGTGAACGTCAACGCCGTGACTGGTCACACCAATGGAATCGTGCAGGATTATGCGCTCGTTATTTCCAGTGGCGACCTGACGACGACCTCCGCCATCACCGTGACGCCTGCAACTCCAACTCTCGTGGTGAATCCCACTAATTTTGTGACCGTGCTTTCAAATGGCATACCGTTGTTCAACCAGCGGGTCGGGGCGAACTCACCGTTGTTAGGCACGAATGGGAGCAGCTTGTCCAACGGCGCGACCAACCAATGGAATTTCTACGTGTTGGAAAATCCGAATAATTACCAGAACGTCGCGTTCATCACGTTTTTGCCGCCGAACCTTTCGGGAACAACCAACGTTTCTCCAAACAGCCGTCGCAATATTGAAGCCGACATCGACATGTATGTTTCAACCGATTCTACGTTGACGAATTTGAATCCGACAGCGATTGCGAATTGTATCAGCATGGCGGGTAGCAGTCGTGTTTCGCGCAAACGTGGCGGGCAGGAGTTGGTGGTTTATACGAATGCGAGTTCGTCGGTTTATTACGTCGGGATTAAAGCGGAAGATCAACAAGCGGCGGAATACAGTTTTGTGGGAGTTGCGAGTTTGAATCCATTCAGTCAGGACGATGGAAATGGAAATTTAATCATTCCCAATCAGATTGCAGCTTCTGGCCGAATCATTCCCGACGGTTCACCCGACGCGCCCGGCGGCAGCGTTCCATTTTTGGGAATTGCTCTGGCCTCACAGCCGGTAAAGATCGCCCGAGTCGTGGCGACCAATGTCGTGATGACTCACGAACGCTTTGGGGATTTGATCGGCACCTTGACTCATAGCGGAAGTGATTCATACGCGGTGTTGAACAATCATAGCTTCCCGGTGAGTGCCGCTTTCCCGACTGGACAACAGTCTGGGACAACTCCTTCTTTTACTTACGATGACAGCGACCTTGTTCCTGCCAGCCAGCGGAGCGATGGCCCCGGAAGTTTAACTGATTTCGTCGGACAAGAAGGCATCGGTGTTTGGCAGTTCACGATGGAAGACAATGCGCTCAACGCGACGGGCCGAGTGGATCAATTTTCTTTATTTATCGAGCGCGGTCTGGAAACGAATGAATTGTCCGATGGTGTCGGATTTACCATTGCGCCATTTTCCATCCCGCCAGGGCAATCGCGTTCCCTCACTTTTGTCGTTCCGTTGGACGCGACTAACATGATTATTTCCATTGCGCCCAAAGAAGGTCTGATTGACACCGTGGTGCGTCGCGGTTTGAAGTCGCCGACGCGAACCGGCCCAGGTGGTCCCTATGTGGACAAAGGAAAAGTCATCAATCCGCCGGGTGGAAATTTGACTCTGGGGACGAGCGATGTGCCGCCGCTGAAACCAGGGCGATATACGTTGCGCTTTTTTAATGACAACGCGATCGCGGTGAACCTTCGTGGGCAAGTTTTGTTCGAGTTGGATTTAACGGCGCGTTCTTTTCAGACGTTCACTTCGAGCGGGCCCGTGCCGATCCTTGATGACGCGGTGACGAATTCCCTCCTCACCGTCAACCGCACCGGACGAGTCGTGGATGTGGAAGTCGGAGTGCGCATTGATCATCCGCGAGTTTC
>JBKJOZ010000049.1:0-3136 GCA_046595315.1 Limisphaerales bacterium | reverse complement strand
GCGATGAACGCGACCGAGCCAACCGAGGTTCGGAAATTTATTCGTCGGGAAATCCCAATCATCCGACCAGCGCACACGCGGATCTTTGACGCGAAGATCGTAGGCGAAATTGTCATCACTCTCCGAGCCATTGAAAAAGGGTTGGTGATTTCCGCCCCACGGACGATACCTCTTGTTCAGCGCTTTTAAATTAGTGGTTGGCAACGATCCGGTGGGCGGAATGCGCGGTTTGTTCACGATGGAATTAGTTGAGTCCAGCAGATCACGCGTCATGTAATGGACAAGTGGATCGTTCACTTGCCAAGATGCCGTTTGATCCAGTTTTCGCGTTGGGTTAAACGGCGTTTGCATCAACAACACCGGCGGCATGGTGTTGTTGGTCGGGTTGAAAATCGGCGAAAGCCCCATGAATTTACGGAAATTATCAATCGCCTTATCTTTTTGGGGGCCGGTTGGGCTCGATGGGCTGTAGCTGGTCCATTGATCGAGCACATCAGGATCGCCCATTGAGATTCGAATCTGGGCTTCCATCCCTTTTGTCGGCACGGTCGGACTGCTGCTTCCGCCCACACGATTCGTATCCCAAACGGTTTCTACTGGAGAAGTGGTGGTTCCTGCAATCAGCGAGCCATAATCCGACCCAAGAAGTTCGCGGGACAAATCGATGCTGCTGTTTAATCCGTCTAAATTTACGAAATCCACGACGCGCTGGTTGTTCGTGTCCGTCACATCGATCAAAATATAAAGAAGCTGATTCGTCATCGTCAGGCCCCATGTCGGAACGTCGTAATTAACGGAAGTTTCGAAATTCAGATTTGTTCCCAATGGTCGAAACGTATTGGCTCCCACAAAATATTGGGAGTTGGTCATGAACGTGAGGAAGTTCGTACCGAATGGCATCACGAAAGAATTTGATAAAGAATTTTTTGATCTCCCGGTGCCCGGCCAGCGGGTTGTAAACAGGGGCGGCGCAGAAAAATTCGTCACAAACGGCTGACCATTTTGCGGCCAGATAATTGTGCCATTTTGGTTCGTCAACGCCGCGCTGAAAGTGTTCGTCACAATCAGAAGCAGTTTGTTCGAGTAGGTTTGCAAATAGGAATTCCACGCTTCCAACCCAAACGTGTTGGAGATTCCAAGAACCAACATCTGGTTTGTCTCAGTGAGGATGACCGCCGGCGGGGGCTGATTGGTGTTTTCTTTTCGAATCTGCAAATTCCGCGAAATCTGCACCGAGGTTTGCATCGTGAATTCATTGAAATTCGGAAAGCCTTTTTTAGCGCCAACCACCAGCGGAACACCCCAAACCAAACCGTCCGCATTCGTAATGTTGTACCGATTCTGCATCCCGGTTCCCGTCAAAGCCGTGGCGATAAACGCGGAGTTGGTTTCCGCAGTCCAACTGGTGATAAACGCATTGGAGACACCAGAAAAAGAAAAGTGCGGACGAAAGATTGTCGGAAATTTATTCGTGTTGGCGGCATCGTAAATATTCGCCGCCACCTGCAACAGCCGATGCACCTGCGCTGAATAATAATTGGTCGGATAAATCTGAATATTATTGAAAGCGAAGTTTGTATAAACCTGATTCGCAGTATTAAACAGAAAAGTTCCGTTGGGATTATTGATGACATTCTGCGCGATCAACGCATTCGCCGCATTTGTGAAAAACTGGAGCGGTTCCCATTCCACGAAATTCGTATCAACCGTGTTCAGCTTCGGATTATTAACGTAGTTGATGTTGATTTTCCCAAGCACCTCGGGCTCCGAACCGGTCCCGATTTGTTCGAGCAACCGTTGGAAAGTGTAACGGTCGTAGGCATTGGTGGTGTTGCCGGAAACGCGTTTCAATTGATCTACGAAATGCGTGGAAGTTTTATTCGGATCAAATAATTCCTGCGGATCGTAAAAATTCCTTCGGTTGTTCGCTCCCGACCAAGATTTTCTTGTGAGCGAAAAATCAGGATCAGCGGTGTTCACGAATGGGGAATTCAAAACAGGAGCAGTTGAGTAACCATCGATCAGGTCCGTTCGAAAAGCGGTCGTCCCTGCACCGGGAAATAAATTCGCCACGCTGGAAAGGTTGTTAAAATCTCCACCGTAACGATAAGCCAGAAACGAAACCGCATCCTGAAACGGAACTCCACCATTCGGAGACGGATTAGCCGGAGAGTAGAGATAGAACGGCGGATTGGAATACATGTTCGTATTCAAATCATAAAGAAATGCGCCGAAATTAAGTTCCCAGGAACCAAAACCTTGGTTGCGCGAAAATCCATCTCCGTTTCCGGGCATCGCCGTGGGCAGACCTACATCGCCCTTCGCGTAATTATGAATGTGATTCAGGTCGAGCGTTTTGCCGATGGGCAAGGAGATGTAAAGATAACGCCCGATAAATCGGTTGTTCGGCGAATGCGGCTCTTCGGGTTTTTGCAAAACCCCAATCCACTCCGGTTCACCGAGTGTGTAATTGGTGGTGATGTCATTCGCGGCATTGGTTTCAAAGTAGATGCTGGACTCGAAATTTGTGTTCCGATTGTAGTCGAGGTAATACCGAAAATCGTTGGAGCCAGCCGCGTTAGTTTTTACAAAAACCGGCGGACGCGGATCGAAAAATAAATTTGCAATGTTGCGGATGCGGTCGGGATTTGCAAATGCACTTCCGTCATTCTTGAAGTCATAATTAACGTTGTTGGTATCAATCGAATTGCCATTGTCCACGTAGCCCCCGGGATTGATGTAGTTGCGCGTCACCATTCCCTCGTAATTGATCAAAGTGCCGCGAGCAATCATGCGCGAAGTCAGCTCGGCTTGGAATCGATCCAGCGCCGCGTTCGCCATCAAATGCGAATCAGTTTGGTTCAGCGAAGTAGTGACCGAGGCGCGGTCGCGTCGGCTGACGGCAAGAAAAGCCACCGTCAAAAAAGTGATGACGGAGAGCATGATGAGCGTGATGACGAGCGCCACGCCGCGTTGTGACTGAAATTTCATCTCGGTGCGTTTCGAATCGGAATTTGTTGTCGGAAAATGTGAACTTTACCTGCTTGTTTTTGCAAAAACGCGGATGGATCGGCAATGCTCCGCGCTTGTTCCAAAGTTTGCGGTTCCAGAATGCCCAATTCTATTTCCACCATGT
>JBKJOZ010000236.1:0-3049 GCA_046595315.1 Limisphaerales bacterium | reverse complement strand
CCGTTTTACGAGTGGGCAGATTAAAAACTGAGCCGCAGCGGTCAATGCAAATTTCATCAGCGTTTGCCTGAAGTCATTTTGAGAACTCCGGATAAAAAGGATTGTGCTGCTTCTGTTCACCAATTGTGGTGAGTGGTCCATGACCGGAACAAAGAATCGTTTCATCTGGCAAACTAAAAATATTTTGGCGATTCGTCCGCAACGCTTCTTCAAAGGAAACCATTCCGCCACCCATCGAACAGCAAAAAATCGCGTCGCCTACGATCGCGATTGGTTTCTGCAAATCGGTGATAAAAAATGTAATTCCACCACGCGCATGGCCGCTGGTTTGGCGTGATTCAATTTTTAAATTTCCGACCGCGAATGTCTTTCCAGGTTTGAACGTTTCTGCGCCGGAGGTTGGTTCCAGCTCACAAACGTGAGCCGTCGCGCCGGTTTCCTTTTTCAATTTTTCCAAATCAGCAATGTGATCAGGGTGAATGTGCGTAAGCAAAATTAATTTTATTTTCAGCGAATTTTGTTTTGCGAATTCCAACATCGGACTCGCGTCGGCGCCCGTGTCGAACGCCACGGCTTCTCTGGTTTGCGGATCAAAAACCAAATACGCATTCACCGTCATATCCTCGAAAGTCGTGTTGAAGGCAGCGAGCCCGTTGACGTCATGGTTTGGCGGAAACCACGATTTTTTACCGAGTTCTATGAGAGCATTCGCCGCGAGATTTAAAGCTGGCGCAATTTTTCGTGCCGTCGCTTCGTCGAACTCGCCTGATTTTAATTTCGCGAGAGCTTCAACAGAGATGCCTGCGCGAAGACTCAAATCGTCATCGTTGATTTTCAAGCCGCGCTGAGCCTTGCCGATGATGTCCGCGTAACTGTCTTCCAAAGGAATTTGTGCCATAAGCGACGAGCGTAAAAATTGTTTAAACGAAAGGGAATAAAATTTTCAGCTGAACTTAATTCGTTTTGAGTGGGAATAAACATTCATCCGTTCTTCACGCAAAAACCCAACCAGTGTTTGTCCGCTGGCATGCGCAAACTCAACCGCGAGACTCGATGGAGCGGAAACAGCGCAGATGATTCCGATGCGTGCGCCCAAAGCTTTCTGCAAAATTTCAAATGAGGCCCGTCCGCTGACCATGAGGATGTGTTGTTCCAGCGGAAAAATGCCGTTTAGAAAACTGTGACCCAAAACTTTGTCCACCGCGTTGTGCCGCCCGACATCTTCGCGCAAGACGAGCAAATTTCCATCGAGATCAAAAATCGCGGCGGCGTGCAAACCGCCCGTTCGATCAAATGTTTCCTGAGCGCCGCGCAGTTTTTCCGGCAAACCAAGAATGATTTTTGCGGAGATTGAAATCTTAGATTTTATTTTGGGAAAATTTTGATGAACCGATTCAATCGTCGCTTTGCCGCACAAGCCACAACTCGATGAGGCGAAAACGTGGCGCGTGAGTTGTTTGAAATCAACCGCGACATCCGGAGCGAGAAAAACGTTGATGACGTTTTTTTCTTTGTTGCGCGGATATGGTACGATTTTCAAAACATCGCGCCGTTTTTTGATTAGACCCTCCGTCACCAAAAAACCCGCCGCCAATTCGGCGTCGTGTCCGGGTGTCCGCATCGTCACGCTCACCGGCTGATTATCGACGCGAATTTCCAGCGGTTCCTCGATGGCAAATTCGTCAGCACAGCGCACCGGCTTCGAGCCAAGTTTCCAGCGTAGAATTTGAATTTTTGGTTTCGCCATCAAATTACTTTCTTGAGTTTGCTGTAACGTTCCAGAGCGACTTCGCGAGCAATGGCGTGGCTGACGATTGGCTCAGGATAATTTTTGCCGAGTTTTATATTTGCCGAAGCCAAGATTTCGACGGGCGATTGCCACGGTTTGTGAATCCATTTGTCCGGCAGTTTTGCAATTTCAGGAATCCAGCGACGCACATAATCGCCTTTGGGATCAAACTTTTCGCCCTGGGTGATCGGATTGAAAATTCGGAAGAACGGCGCGGCATCGGCTCCGCAACCGGCGACCCATTGCCAGCCGAGCGTGTTGTTCGCGAGATCGGCATCGACGAGCGTATCCCAAAACCAACGCGCGCCGGATTGCCACGGCAAAAGCAAATCCTTCACGAGAAACGAACCTACAATCATGCGAACGCGATTGTGCATCCAACCGGTCGTCCAAAGTTCACGCATTCCTGCATCGACAATGGGATAACCAGTTTGTCCGCGTTGCCACGCTTTTAAGAATGAACCGTTTTTGTTCCACGAAAAATTTTTAAACTGTGCGCGCAACGGTTCGGTCGGCGTTTGTGGAAAATGGAAAAGCAAATGATGCGCAAATTCTCGCCAGCCGATTTCAGAAACAAACTGCGAAGTTTTCCAAATACTTTTTTGACCGGTTTTTGTTTCAGCGGCTTGTTGGAGCGCGTGCCAGATTTGGCGGGGACTTATTTCGCCAAAGTGCAAATGCGGCGACAATCGCGACGTGCCTTTGAGATCGGGACGATTCCGTGACTCGGCGTAATTCGCTACCACCTCGCGCAAAAACCGTTTCAGATTTTTTTGCGCGCCCGCCTCGCCCGGTTCCCACGCTTCGCGAATTCCTTGCGCCCAATCAATCTTTGGTTCGAGTTCCAGTTTTTCGAGCCCCAACGATTTCGGCCAGCGCTTTGGGGAAACTAAATTTCTCGGAGCGTAAAGTGGCTCGGTAATTTCTTTCTGTTCGGTCGCAGCCAGACACGTTTTCCAAAACGGCGTGAAAACTTGAAATGGCTTTTTGCTTTTATTGGCAATCGTCCACGGCTCGAAAAGTAAATGGCTGTTGAAACTTTGCGCGTCGATCCCACTTTTGCGTAAATGCTCCTCAATATTTTTGTCGCGATCGATGATCGCTGGCTCATATCGCCGATTCCAAAAGATCGCCGTCGCGCCAGTTTCTTTCACTAGCGATTCCAATTCTTCCTGCGACGCGCCGGAGCGGATTATTAAATCTGAACCGAGCGCACGAAGTTTTTCCGCCAAAGCATGAAGCGAATGATGCAGCCAAAAC
>JBKJOZ010000288.1:0-4240 GCA_046595315.1 Limisphaerales bacterium | reverse complement strand
CAACCGCGACCGGTGTAGAGCGAGAGATAGGGATCTTTGAGGTAACCAATGGAATATTTTTCGATGGTCAGATCGCGCTTATAGACATCGCTCACCCACGGCAAAACATCCATGTCGTGAATCAAAGCGCGCTCTTTGTTGTGAACAATCTTGCCGTCTTTGCGATAGGAAAGTCCGTCCACTTCACCGAGCGGTTTTCCATCCGCGACTTCTTTGCAGGTGAAATCAAATTCTTTGCGGCCAACCCAATCGATGGATTGCGACGCTTTCAAAGTTTCCGTCGGCATCACCGCCGCGTGAGCACCAACAAAACCAATCGTTGTCGCTGGCTTCTGCGATTTGATGGCTTCAGCGACTTTGCAATCGTTTTTCAACGAAGGCGTCGAAGTGTTGATGATGACGTGATCGAAATTCTTTGCTTCTGCCAGACACGTTTTCACGTCGATGTCGTGCGGTGGGCAGTCCATCAATTTGCTGTTCGGCACGAGCGCGGCGGGTTGCGCGAGCCATGTCGGATACCAGAAGGAACGAATCTCGCGCTTGGCCTGATAACGTGCGCCAGCGCCGCCATCGAAACCGTCGAAACTCGGTGGTGAAAGAAACAATGTTTTACTCATAGAAATTTGTTGGAAGCTGACTGACTACGCGCTGGGTTTGTTAATCTTTGCCAGCAATTCATCCCGTTGGGTGGTGTCACCGGTTCCGCAACCGCTGCCACCTTCGTGCGAATGAGTTTCTTCTTTGCGCGAGAAAACCGACTGCGCTCCGTTCATCGCGGCGCGAGGAGAATTAATTGCCGCTTTGGCTTCAGCCAAATGACCTTTGCCAACGGATGTTCCATTGAAGGCAAAAACGTTGCGTCCTTCAAAATATGGTTTCGGTTTTGCGCCGAAATTATATTTCATGTTTTTCCAAGAATCGCTGAGCTTGGGACTGAGCGCGCCGCTCGGATCGTAGCCGCAATGTACCATGCAGTTTTCGCAACGAGGATCGCGGGCAACACCATCAACGACGCCATATTTTTCCCAATCCACTTTCGCCAACATTTCGTGATAACCCGGATAATGGCCGTCGGTCATCAGATAGCAGGGCGCTTTCCAGCCTTTGACATTGCGTGTCGGAATGGCCCAGGCAGTGCAGGTGAGCTCACGTTTGCCCGCAAGAAATTCCTGATAAGCCACCGTGCCAAAAATGGTGAAGCGCTTGCCCCATTCTTGAATCTTCGCAAATTTTTGCCGCGTCATTTTGCGGGTGAGGAAGAAATCTTCGGGCTGTTTGCCGAGGCGCGACACCATGTCTTTTTTAGCCGCGTCGTATTCGTAGCCGGGCGAAATCGTGTGCCCATCGACTTCCATCGAAGAAAAATATTCGAACATCTCTTCGATTTCTTTGACGTCGGTTTCTTTGTAAACCGTCGTATTCGTCGCAACTTGATAACCCAGAATCTTCGCCATTTTGATGGCTTCGACGCATTCTTTGAAAACGCCTTCGCGCTCCACGATCAAATCGTGGGTGTATTCGAGTCCGTCAATATGGACATTCCAATACATCCATTTTGAGGGACCAATCACCGGACGATTGTCGCTTTTACCTTTGCGAATGGTTTCGGCGTCTTTATCCGTAATCAGCTTTTCAGAAATCAGTTTGGAAATTTTCGTTTCCAATTTCGGCGAATAAATTTTCGCCATGTAATCGCGCATTTTTTTGCGCATGAACATTCCATTCGTGCAAATGTAAACGATGCGGCCTTGTTCCAAAACGCCAGCAACCAATTCCTCGATCTTCGGATAAATGAGCGGTTCGCCGCCGCAAATCGAAACCATCGGTGCGTCGCACTCCACGGACGAAGCCAAGCAATCCTCCAGCGACATCATGTCTTTCAAGCTGGTGGAATATTCACGAATCCGCCCGCAACCAGTGCAGGTTAGATTGCAGGTGTGCAACGGTTCGAGTTGCAAGACCATCGCGAATTTGGGCGTCTTGCGGATTTTATGTTTAACGATGTGCGCGGCGATTTTCGCCGTCAGCGCGAGTGGAAATCGCATAAATTAGTTAGCTTGGGCCAAATCTTTGGAAGATTCGGGTAATGGAATATGGGTGGGTGATTGATCCCGTTGCGGTTTGCCTTGGACGAGGCCCGGCAAAAAGAAACTTAACGGCGAAACGCTTTGGGACGTGCTGATGCCACTGCATCCCGCTCCCAGCAAAATTATTGCAGGGAGAATTGCAAAGCGGCGAAAAAACCAATTCAATCTCACAGCAGCGACTATAATTCCGCTCAACATGATAGCAACCTTAAATTGCCCCTGGCCAAGACAACTGGCTCGACTTTTCCGAGCTTTGAAATCGCGGTTTTTGCCGAGTCCATGGAGTATAATAGTCCACATCATGGCTCCGTTCTTTTGGGTTGCCGCACTTGGCGGGCAGACAGTGACCACGAATGTCACTGCTTCCAGTTTCGGCGCGCGCGCAGAAAAGAAATTTCAAACTACGCAAAGCCAGTTTAAAGCTGATTTAAAAAATCCCGAAATGGCGTTGCGATTTGGCCAGGCTTGTTTTGATTGGGCCGAATTCGCGGAAGACAATGACCAGCGCGAAAAAATCGCCTTGGAAGGCATCGCGGCTTGTCGCCAGGTCGTGGCGCGTCTGCCAAAGGCTGCGGCGGGCCATTATTATCTCGCGATGAATCTTGGACAATTGGCGCGCACAAAAAGTCTGGGCGCATTGCGGCTCGTGGATGAAATGGAAATCGAATTTCAAACCGCCCGTGACCTGGATGAGAAATTGGATTTTGCCGGCCCGGATCGAAATTTGGGACTGCTTTATTGCGAAGCGCCCGGCTGGCCGACCAGCATTGGCAATCGGAGCAAAGCGCGTCACCACCTCCAACGCGCCGTTTTACTCCGTCCCACTTACCCCGAAAATCGGCTGAATCTGCTCGAATCGTATTTGAAGTGGGGTGACAAAACCGGCGCACAACATGAATACATCGCTGCCAGGGAGCTTTGGACAGCCGCAAAAAAAGAATTGTCCGGCGAAGAATGGGAATCAAGTTGGTCTGATTGGGAAAAGCGTTGGAAAAAAATCCAGGCTAAATTTGGAGAATTGGACCGAAGCCTCATCACGCCGCGCGGAAAAAAATAATTCGCCACGAAATTTTTCGCTAGGCACGGTGCCTCACTATGTTAAGTAAATGCGCCATGCGAATTTTGATCCTTCTTTTGGCAAGCGGCTTTCTTTTTTCGGGCTGCGCGAAAATGAAATCGTGGTTACCCTCCGGTCCAAGACGGAATGCGAATGCGACAAGGTCTCCTGATGCACCGAGCGTTACTTCGACTTCCAATTCCGGCAAAGTAGCGATGGTAAATCTCAACGCGCGATTTGTGGTGATGACTTTTTCAATCGGTGACGTCCCTCCCATCAATCAGAAACTCCATGTTTATCGCAACGGACTTAAAGTTGCCGAAGTGAAAGTCACCGGGCCGCGCCGCGACAATAACACCGTCGCCGACCTTCTTTCCGGTGAAGCACAAGTCAACGATGACGTGCATGCGGACTGAGGACTAACTTGCCTTGGCCGCTTTGACGACCGGCTTTTTTCGGTAGGGCGAAGAAAGATTGAAATAGATTCCGCAAAGCGGTTTGGCATTTTCCGTTTGGCTAAGAATAATCGTGATTTGCTTATCAAGCGCGATTCCGTGCCGCAAATTTGCGCCGCGATTGCCGTAAGCTTTGATTGCTTTATCCATTAACCGTTCCAACGCCTCCTGACATTCCTCCGGTGTTTTATCAAGGCAGACAATATATTTCTCGAAGCTTTTGGTCGCTTCGGAAATTTCCTGCTCAAACATTTCGACCGTTAAATCCATGGAGGAAAAATAAGCTCTGCCTCTCGGAAGTAAAATCAATATCTCGTCACTCCGCTTCGCTGTTCGTTTGTTTCCGAATACTTTGTCTAGCGCCAAACAACGCCGTGCCCACCCGAACCAACGTCGCGCCTTCTTCAATCGCCACTTCAAAATCGCCACTCATTCCCATGCTCAACTGCGGCAACGGAGCACCCAGAATTTGTTCACACTCCATTTTGATTTCGCGCAATCGGCGAAACACCGGGCGAACTTTTTCCGTATCTTCAGCCCATGGCGCAATCGTCATTAATCCATGAATTTCAATTCGGGGGAGCGCATTGAGTTCCTTCAATTCAGCCAGCAGTTTTTCCGGCGCGTATCCAAATTTGCTC
>JBKJOZ010000266.1:0-2637 GCA_046595315.1 Limisphaerales bacterium | reverse complement strand
ATCGTGACCGAGCGGATTTGGAACGCGCCTTTCCCACAAATCGAAGTGCATTACAAAAATGTTGAGACGGTTTATTTCCGTGCTGTGCCGATGAATTGGGATTCATTTGTGCAAAAGCGAAAGCGCCTGCCGGACTATCTGCAAGACGATGAGCGCAAAGAAATCCTGAGCAAAAAACCCACGCTGGAATGGTCGAGCAAACTTCCTCCGACGGTTAATTTCAAGGAACGAACGACTGCGCTTCCCGCGCCGAAAGATTTGGAACACGGATTTTATTTCATCATCGCCAGTCACAATCCGAATTTCTCGGAGAAGAACAATCAACTTTCCATCGCCGATGTTTGGGTGAGTGATTTGGCGTTCGTTTTGCGGACGCGCGAAAAATTTGTTGAAGGATTCGTGCTCAACGCGAATTCGGGCGATCCGATTCAAGGCGCAGAAGTCGGCGGCTGGGTTCACGATTATCAAAAAGGAACGTTGGTCGAAATTGCGCCATGGAAAACGGACACGAATGGATTTTTCCAATTCACGGCTGACCAAGGGAAAAATTATATTTTCCGCGCACAACACGGCATCGATGAAGTTGGCGCAGCGCAGGAAACTTCCGGGCAATATTGGGATCGCGGCACGCCGGGCGACCAAACGGTTTTCTTCACCGACCGCGCGATTTATCGTCCCGGCCAGACGATTCAATACAAAGGCATCGCGCTTCACGTCGATCAGGCGAACGACAATTACGAAGTTATTAAGGATCGTGTGATCAACGTCGTTTTTCTTGATGCGAATGGAAAAGAAATCGCGAAGCAGGAACGGCGTTGTAATGATTATGGCTCGTTCTCTGGAAGTTTTACCGCGCCGCGAGATCGCTTGATGGGCGCGATGACGATTCATTCTTATGGGCCAAACGGCTCTGCCACGGTGCGAGTCGAAGAATACAAACGTCCAAAATTTCAAGTCACTCTCGACGCGCCGAAAACGGCGGCGAAATTGAATGACAAAGTTTCGTTGAGCGGACATGCGATGGCTTACACTGGCGCAGCGGTGGACGGAGCGAATGTAAAATTTCGCATCGTGCGCGAAGTGCAAATGCCGTGGTGGTATGGTTGGGGGCGCGGCGGATTTCGCGGAGGTAATTCGAGTCAGGAAATTTCCCATGGAACTTTGAAAACGGAAGTCGATGGCTCCTTCAAAATTGAGTTCGTGGCGAAAGCGGATTCGTCCGTGATAGAAAAAGATGAGCCGACGTTTGCATTTCAAATTTACGCGGACGTGACGGACAGCACGGGGGAAACGCGTTCGCAACAACGCACAGTGCGAGTCGGCTACACGGCATTGCAGGCGATGATGAGCGCGGAGGAATGGCAAACTGATTCCGCACCGGTGACTTTGAAAATAACGACGCAAACGCTCGACGACGAACCACAATTGGCAGAAGGCATCGTGAAAATTTACGAATTGAAAGCGCCGGAGAAAGTTCAGCGACCGCGTTTGATTAACAATTATTACGGCGGAAGAAATCTCGAAGGCGATTTGAATGGTGAAGAAAATCCAAGGGTGGATTTATCCAATCCAAACAACTGGTCGCTTGGAAAAGTTGTCGCACAAAAAAGTTTTGCAACGGACAAAGCGGGGAAAGCTGAACTGCAATTCAAACTCAAGACAGGTGCGTATCGTGCGATTCTGGAAACGAAAGATCGTTTTGGAAAAGCCGTCACGGGCAAATTGCCGATTCAAGTTTTGCAGCCAAACGCGGTGAAGCTCGCCATTAAGATTCCGCATTTGCTCGCGCAGAAAACCAATTCGTTTGAACCGGGCGAAGAATTTCTCGCGCTCTGGGGAACGGGTTACGACAAGGGGCGTGCGTTTATCGAAATCGAGCATCGGCAAAAGATGATGCAGCGTTATTGGACGAAGCCGGGGCAGACGCAGCAACAGATCAAACTCGCGATCACGGAAGCGATGCGCGGCGGGTTCACTTTGCATGTCACGCAGGTTCGCGAGAACCGCGCTTATCTGGATTCGCGCCATGTCGAAGTTCCGTGGAGCAATAAGGAATTGGAAATTCGCTGGGAACATTTCACTTCCAAAATGGAACCAAAACAAAAGGAAACCTGGACGGCGGTAATTTCCAATTCTGTAGCGGTCTATGACCGTCGCAAATCGACCGGCGCTCACAGAGCGCCGCTACAGAGTGAACGCGCCGTCGCCGAAATGGTGGCGACGCTTTATGACGAATCGCTCGACGCGTTTGCGCCGCATAATTGGATGCAGCGGTTGAATATTTTTCGACAGGATTATTCGTCGGCACAACCGATGTTCCAAAACATGGCGCGCAATTTTAATCCGTATTGGAGCGATTGGAATTCGCACAGCGGCTGGCCAACGATGACTTACCGGCATTTTCCTTATGACCTCACACAGAACATGTGGGGTTACCAATATCCTTCTCGCAATCGTTCCTTTGGCGCCATTAGTGGACGAGGTGGAATCCAGACGCGTGGCGGAACCGAGAGTTTCTATGCTTTTGATAGTGCCGTCGCAACTTCGAGCCTCGCTGAAGCACCAGCCGCAATGTCAAAACAATCCTTGAATTTCAAAGACGAAAGCGACAAGCGAGAAGAAAAAGCTGGTGAGCTT
>JBKJOZ010000081.1:0-5061 GCA_046595315.1 Limisphaerales bacterium | reverse complement strand
GCCGTTTGGATTCTTCGCGAAACTGCTGTTGCTCTCGATGAACGGGTTGCACGCGATTGGGTTGGCTTACGGTTTTGCGATTATCGCGATCACCGTGATCATCAAATTGCTGTTTTGGCCGTTGACCAACGCGAGCACGAAATCGATGAAGCGGATGCAGTCATTGCAGCCGCAGATGAAGGCGATTGCGGAAAAATATAAAGATGATCCCACCAAGAAAAATCAGAAGACGATGGAATTCATGAAAGAGAACAAGGTCAGCCCATTGGGTGGCTGCTTGCCGATGCTCTTGCAGATTCCGGTGTTTTTCGGTTTTTACAAAATGTTGCAGAGCGCGATTGAGTTGCGGGGAGCGAGCTTCTTGTGGGCATGCGATTTGTCTCAGGCAGATACCGTGGCGCACATTGCTGGGTTTCCAATCAATCCGATGCCGTTGCTGATGGGCATCACGATGCTTTTTCAGGCGCGTCTGACTCCGCCATCGCCTGGCATGGACCCGGCACAGCAAAAGATCATGAAATATATGCCGCTGATGTTCATGTTTATCCTCTATAAAATGTCAGCGGGATTGACGCTTTACTGGACCGTGCAAAATTTGTTAACCATTGCCCAGATGAAATTGACCAAAACGGATGACGCGGCGGCAGCGGTCAAACCGGTTTCGGTTGTGCCCAAAAAGAAAAAGTAATTTCACAAAATCTAACTGAAAAATTCTTATGGCTGCTCAAGCTAAAGCTACTCTCGAACAATTGCTCAAATCCCTTGGCTTCGATGCCACTGTAGAGGAGCAGGCATTGGATGATGGAATTTTTCTGGATGTTAAAACAGAAGATTCAGGCCGTTTAATTGGTCGCCAAGGTCAGACATTGTCCGACCTGCAATACATCACCAACCGGATTTTGTTTCAGCAGGATCAAAGTTCTCCGAAGGTTGTGGTCGATGTCGGCGGTTACCGCGCGCAAGCTCGCGAAGCTCTCGTGCAAAAAGCGCAGGAAGCCGCAGAAAAAGTCCGGCGCTGGGGAGATGTGGTGGAGTTGGAACCGTTGAGCGCATTTGATCGCCGCATCATTCACAACGCCTTGAAAGACGACCCTGGCATCGAGACGCAAAGTGTCGAAGTCGAAGGGACGAATAAAAAGGCGATTTTGCTGCGGCCGAAGCACTAAGGGTCCGCTGGCAAATAGTTCTTTCGGCAAGCGACTGACCTCGTTAAGACGAGATCCAGTTCCAATCAATATTTCGCGACGTTGTGATCAATTTCGTCAGACCACGCGCTGATCCCGCCTTTGACACTCTTCACGTATTTAAATCCTTGTTCGCGTAAAAATTTCAACGCCTTCATCGAACGCATCCCGCTTTTGCAGTGCAAATAAATTTGCTGGTTCGGATCGAGTTCCGTGAACCGTTGTGGCAATGAGCCGAGCGGAATTTGCGGGACGCCTTTGATGTGGGCGATTTCGTATTCGTCTGGATCGCGCACATCGATAACTTTGATATTGAGCTTTGGATCATCCAAGGCGCGTTTCATTTCTTGCACAGAAACTTCGTCGGGATTGATGGAGGGATTCACCGGTTCAGTCGGAATGCCGCAGAAAACTTCGTAATCAATCAGCTTGGTGATGCTTGGATTTTCTCCGCACAACGGACACGCCGGATCGCGACGCAATTTCAATTCGCGAAACTTCATGTCGAGCGCGTTGAACAAGAGCAAACGTCCGATGAGCGAACTTCCTTTGCCGAGCGCGAGTTTTAAAATTTCCGTCGCTTGGATGCATCCAACAATTCCGGGCAACACGCCGAGCACTCCGCCTTCCGCGCAACTGGGAACCATGCCCGGCGGCGGCGGTTCGGGATAAAGACAGCGATAACACGGTCCGCCCAGATGCGGAGCGAACACGCTGGCTTGTCCTTCAAATCGAAAAATCGAGCCATAAACATTTGGTTTTTTCAGCAGCACACAAGCGTCGTTGGTGAGGTATCGCGTCGGAAAATTATCCGTGCCATCGACGACGATGTCGTATTGGGAAATGATTTCCAACGCGTTCTCAGAGGAAATGCGCGTGTTATGAATGACCGTTTCAACATTGGGATTGATGCGCTTGATCGTCTCTTGCGCGGAATCAGTTTTGGGGCGACCCACATCGCTTGTGCCGTGAATAATTTGCCGTTGCAGATTGGAAAAATCGACAATGTCAAAATCGAGCAAACCGATTTTGCCAATGCCCGCTGCGGCCAGATACATCGCAATCGGAGAACCAAGTCCGCCCGCGCCGATACACAAAACGCTGGTGGAACAAATTTTTTTCTGACCGGCCAAACCGACTTCGGGAAGGATGAGGTGGCGGGAGTAGCGGCGGATTTCGTCGTTGTTCAATTGCATATCAAAAAATTGTGGAGCGAGAGTAAATTAGGTTTGAGATAAATCAAGTCGCCAACCTATGATGGCCCCGTGACTTTCAACGCAAAAACCACGGCGGCGCTTCTGCGCAAACAAACCGCATTGCGCCCAACTCTCGCGATGGTCTTGGGCAGCGGTTTTCAACACGCGTTGGCGCATCTCGATGTCGCGCTTGAAATTCCCTACGGCCAGCTTCCGGGATTCATGTCGGTGGGCATCAGCGGTCATGCCGGCAAATTGGTCATAGGCACTTTTGGCAAAACGCCCGTGCTGGTTTTAAAAGGGCGAACCCATTTTTACGAAGGACACGAAATGGAGCGGATCACTTTTCCGATTCGCGTCCTCGCAGAATTTGGAATTCGCTCGTTGCTCCTGACGAATGCTGCGGGAGGAATCAATCGCAAATTCAAGGCGGGCGATTTCATGCTCCTCGAGGATCACATTAATTTCATGGGAACCAATCCATTGCGCGGCCCCGCGATACCGGGCTTGCCGCGTTTTGTGGACATGACGCGGGTTTACGAGCCAAGACTGAACGGGTTTCTGACCAAAGCGGCGAAGCAGGCAAAGCTCCGTTTGCACTCGGGAGTTTACCTCGCGACGCTTGGGCCAAGTTACGAAACGCCTGCGGAGATTCGCGCGTTCGGTCGCCTTGGCGCGGATGCAGTTGGAATGAGCACCGTGCCGGAAGCCATTGTCGCTAGGCAATGCGGTTTGTCCGTCGCCGCCGTTTCGTGCATCACCAATCTGGCGGCCGGACGAAACTCGGGAGAATTGTCGCACCAGGAAGTTTTAGCCATTGGCGAACAAAAAAAAGTGGCTGTCGCGGATTTTCTGAAAACATTTTGTCAATTGTATGCGAAAAATTAGCGCAGCTAAATTAATCGCAGCGGCGATCAAAGCGCGTGAAAGAGCGTGCGCTCCATATTCAAACTTCAAAGTGGGCGCGGCTTTGTTGACGGAAAAAGGAAAAATTATATCCGGCGCGAATGTGGAAAGCGCGAGCTACGGATTGACCTGCTGCGCGGAACGCATTGCGCTCTTCAACGCCTTGACCAGCGGTGAAAATAAATTTGTCGCGATTGCGGTCGCTGCTCGCATCGATGGCGGCGGAATGCCCTGCGGCGCGTGTCGCCAGTTGCTGGCCGAATATGCGCCCGGCGCGGTGGTGTGGGTTTGTGACAGCTCCAAGCCAAAACAGATCAAACAATTTTCAGTTTCTGAGCTGTTGCCGGGGGCTTTCCTGAATTTCCGCAAACCTGCCGCATAAGTTTTGTTGATGTTCCGCTGCTTCGGGATATTTTAGGCCGTCGTTTTGATTATTCATGAAGTCTGAGTTGTTTTTCCTGCTCGAGAATGCCGGTTGGCCGGTCTTGCTTGTCGAAGAAGCGGGCACAATTCGCCGCGCTAATCAGGAGGCCATTGC
This sequence comes from Limisphaerales bacterium, assembly GCA_046595315.1. Lineage (GTDB taxonomy): Bacteria > Verrucomicrobiota > Verrucomicrobiia > Limisphaerales > CANJXF01 > CANJXF01. The sequence goes on along the minus strand of JBKJOZ010000081.1, from coordinate 1,237 downwards.
GGTGTTTGGAACGATGATTGAGGGAGAAAAGACGTTGCTCAGCGCCATCTGGAGCGCGGAAAACAACCTGCCTGCCGCAGAGTTTTTGGGAAAAACGGAACGCAGTTCTGGACCAAAACAATTGAAGTTTCAAATCAAAGGAACGCCCACCAGTTTCACCACTTACCTTTCCCACACCACCCGCGATGAGCAGAAATATTTTGTTTTCCAGCTTTTCCGCGAGCCGCCGTCCGGTTCCGTCGAAACCAACACGGCTCATAAGCAAAAATTGGATTGCGCGCTGCAATTGGCACGATCTGTCTCACTCGATTTCAACAACGCACTAACTACGATTTTAGGGCACACCACCCTTTTGCTGAGCAAAGCGGACACGGATCCGGCTTTGCGAATTTCTTTGGCCGAAATTGAAAAATCGGCGTCAAAAGCGGCTGAAATTGCCAGCGATCTCGCGGGATTCAGCCGCCAGGAAAAAGATGTCCGTGTTCAGATCGCTGGAAATTTAAACGGTATTATTCAGCGAACGGTGGACGCGTTTCGCACTCCGGAACGGGCGGCTATCACCTGGTCGCTTCAACTCGAGCGAAAACTTTTTTCAGCAGTATTTGACGAGGCGAAAATGCAGCAGGCCTTCGTCAAAATTTTAGAAAATGCAGTGGAATCTCTTGGGGCCGAAGGCCGGATTTCTGTTCAGACGCGGAACCTGGAATTGTCAGAGCCAACTCAAGATCGAACCGCGAAACTGGCCGCTGGCACTTATGTTTGCGTGGAATTTTCCGATACCGGTTCAGGCATTGATTCCGAGGTCATGCCGCGAATTTTCGAACCGTTTTTTACAACTAAAAACACCAGCCGCCATCGCGGGTTGGGCTTGGCTTGGGTTTATGGAATTATCACTAATCACGGGGGCGGCGTGGCGGTGTCGAGTCAGGTCGGAAATGGAACATCCGTGCGCATTTATTTACCGGCCAATAAAAAAGTGGTCAAAGATGTTTCAGTGGACATCGCTGACTTGAGCGGGACTCAAACCATTTTATTTGTGGATGACGAAGATTTGCTGCTGACGATGGGGCAAATGATCCTTTCCTCCTATGGTTACAAGGTTTTGACCGCGAACAACGGGCTGAAAGCGCTCGAAATATTTTCGAAAACCGAAAAGCGAATTGACCTGATGATTACCGACCTCGTCATGCCGAACATGAGCGGCCGGGAGTTGATCGAAAAAGTTCGCCAGATTTCG
>JBKJOZ010000040.1:0-7452 GCA_046595315.1 Limisphaerales bacterium | reverse complement strand
ACCATTTCCGAACTCGCTGGAAAATTGTCTAAACGCGAAGTCTCGGCGCGCGAGGCGATGCAATCGTGCCTCGATCAAATTCAGCGCGTGGACGGAACGATTCACGCCTTTATTTCTAACGATGCCGCCGATGCGCTTGCACAAGCCGATGCCGCTGATAAAGAAATTGCCACAGGAACAACTCGCGCCCAAAAGCCGTTACTTGGAATTCCAATCGCGATCAAAGACGTTCTCGCCGTTAAAAATCAGCCGCTCAATTGCGGCTCCAAAATTCTCGGCAAATTCATTTCGCCTTACGACGCCACCGCAATTGAAAAATTAAAAGCGGCAGGCGCAATTGTCTTTGGCCGCTTGAACATGGACGAATTTGCGATGGGCAGTTCGACCGAAAATTCTGCGTTCGGCGTCACGAAAAATCCTTGGGATACCACTCGAATTCCCGGCGGTTCCTCAGGCGGTTCGGCTGCTGCCGTTGCTGCGGACGAATGCATTGCCACTCTCGGCACCGACACCGGCGGTTCAATTCGCCAACCTGCTGCACTTTGCGGTTGTGTCGGATTGAAGCCCACTTACGGACGAATTTCTCGCTACGGACTCGTCGCGTTTGCCTCGTCGCTCGACCAGATCGGCCCATTCACAAAAGATGTTCGCGACGCTGCCACGTTGCTCGGAGTGATGAGTGGAATTGACCATCGCGATTCTACGAGTGTGCCGCAGCCTGTCCCGAATTATGCCGCCGCATTGAACGGCCAGATCAAAGGTTTGAAACTGGGTTTGCCCAAGGAATACATGATCGGCGGAATGAATCCTGAAGTGAGCGCCGCCATTCAAACCGCCGTCAAACAACTCGAAAAACTCGGCGCAGAAATCGTTGAAATTTCTTTACCCCACACCGATTACGCCGTGGCGACCTACTACATCGTGGCTACGGCCGAAGCCAGTGCGAACCTCGCTCGCTTCGATGGCATTCGTTACGGAGCGCGTGTGGACGGCGGAACGCCTGACGAACTTTACAGCAAAACTCGCGGCGCAGGATTTGGCGCAGAAGTAAAACGTCGCATCATTCTAGGCACCTATGTTTTGAGCAGCGGCTATTACGACGCATTTTATTTGCGCGCCCAAAAAGTTCGCACGCTGATCCGGCAGGATTTTTTGAAAGCGTTTGAAAAAGTGGACGCCATTGTCACGCCGACGACACCGACTCCAGCATTTAAAATTGGAGAAAAATCCGACGATCCACTGCAAATGTATCTGTCAGATATTTTCACAATTTCCTGCAACCTTGCAGGCATTCCGGGAATTAGTCTTCCCTGCGGATTCACGACCAATCCAAAACTGCCAATCGGATTGCAACTTCTTGGAAAACCTTTTGGCGAAGAAACCATTCTGCGAATTGCCCACGCTTACGAACAGAGCACAAGTTGGCATCACGAAAAACCAACGTTAAAATTTTAGCATGGATTACGAAGCCGTCATCGGTCTGGAAACACACGTCCAGCTCAAAACAAAATCGAAAATTTGGTGCGGTTGCGCCAACGCTTTTGGCGCGGACGCGAACACGAATGTTTGCCCAATTTGTCTCGGGATGCCGGGCGTTTTGCCGGTGGCCAATGAGGAAGCGCTGAAATTAACGGTGCTGACCGGTTATCTTTTGAACTGCTCGATTCCGCGATTCGCAAAGTTCGACCGCAAAAATTATTTTTATCCAGACGCATCGAAAAATTATCAGGTCACCCAATTCGACAAGCCTTCCACTGCCCACGGCTACGTCGATTTTGAATTTCAAGGTGGCATTTCGCGCGTTCGCATCACTCGCGCGCATCTCGAGGAAGATGTGGGGAAAAATATCCACTTTGATCGCAACAGCGGCGTCGATTTCAACCGCGCCGGAGTTCCCCTGCTCGAAATTGTTTCCGAGCCCGACATTACCAGCGCCGACATGGCCTACGAATATCTCAACGCGCTCAAAGACATTTTGATTTATGGCGGCATCAGCGATTGCGACATGGAAAAAGGGATGGTGCGTTGCGACGTGAATATCAGCGTGCGGCCGAAGGGACAAAAAGAACTGGGCGCGAAAATTGAAATCAAAAATATGAACAGTTTCAGCGGCGCACGGCGCGCGTTGGAATATGAAATTCCTCGCCAGATTGAAGTGTTAAAAAGCGGTGGAAAACTTTCTCAGGAAACGCGCCGATGGGATGATGTCGCAGAAATCACCGAAACCATGCGCAGCAAAGAAATGGCGCATGACTACCGTTATTTTCCTGAACCGGATTTGATGCCGTTCGAGCCGACTGAACGTTGGTTGGAAGAAGTTTCCGCTCGCGTGGTCGAATTGCCGCTCGCCAAAAAACAACGTTTCATCACGAGCTATCAATTGCCCGCTGCCGATGCCGAAACATTCGTCAACGATGTCCCGCTCGGAACTTATTTCGAAACGCTCGCCAAACAATCGAAGAATCCGAAGGCAATTGCGAATTGGGTGATCAATAATCTCCGCGCCAAATTGACGGAGTCGCAGATGGCTTTGGGCGATTTGAAATTCCAACCGGAAAGTTTTTTAGAACTCATTGCCTTAGTGGACAGCGGAAAAATCAGCAGCAAAATTGCGCAGGACGTTTTTGCCGAAATGTTTTCCAGCGGCGAAACGCCAAATCAAATCGTGGAGAAAAAAGGATTGGCTCAAGTCAGCGACACTGGTGCGATTGAGAAATTCTGCGATGAAGCCATCGCTGCCAATCCGAAAAGTGCCGAAGATTTTCGCGCGGGAAAACCGGCTGCGCTGAACTTTTTAAAAGGTCAGGTAATGAAACTCAGCAAAGGCAAAGCAAACCCCAATCTCATTGGCGAAATACTGGAAAAGAAACTGAAATGAGCGGACCAATATGAATTCAACGAAGGCAAAAATCGTATTGGCCGCAGGACTGTTTTTATTGCTGGCGGTTTTCGTTTGGCGAGTGGTTTTTACAGCGAAGAACCGAGATACCGCTTCCAAACCCATTCCAGTGACAACAACTTCTTTGCGACCGGTGGACGATTCGGTCTGGCTGAATCTTAATCGTCGCGATTCCGGAAAATATAAAGAGGAACTCAAGCAAGCGCCGCCAGCCCTGATCGTCCGGAAAACTCATTACCCATTAAACCCGACAAACGGGGTGGGAATTCATTACGGATGGATTGATGAAAAACTGGCCAATTTATGTGTGGGTCTTTCGGAACTGGTGATGCTTGCCTACAGCAAACAATCTCCTTCGGATGTAAACCTGCAGGCTCGAACGGAATTTCCTGAAAAATGGACGCACGGACATTTTACCAACCAGTTCGATGTGATTGTCACAATAACCAACCGTCCCAGAGAAGCGTTGCAGGCCGAAATTAAAAAATATCTCAAGGAACAATTTGGATGGAGCTGGCATCGGGAATCGCAAGAAACCGCAGTGCTCCTGCTCAAAGTAAAAAATCCGCAAATTCTCGAATCAAAAACCACTGAGGTATTTGCCGAAAGCAAATCGATTCGAGAATTCATCGGCGAGCTGGAAAATTATTTTGGCAAACCGGTTGAAGACCAAACTGGAACGGTCAAACGTTATGATAATAAAATTGGCGAAGTTCCAGCGCGTTGGGTCAATGGCCGGACAACTGACTTGGATGCCAATAACGTTTTCCTTAATCAATACGGTCTGGAGCTTGTTCCAAATAATAAATCTATTGAACGTTTGGTGCTGGATCACTGATTGCGGGTCGGGCGAAATTACAACTGTGGCAAAAGCGGAGTCAGAATAGTTCCAAGGCGGTTGGCGATCGCTTTGTAGCCGTCGTCATTCGGGTGAATGTAATCCGACATCAAACTCGGACTTCCCAACACGCCACTCAAAATATTTGGAACGTATAAAACGTGTTTTTCGGCGGAGAGTTTTTTAAATGAACCCGCGTAATGATCTATAATCGACGCGCTCCGCACTCCGATCAAAACCACAAAACTTCCGCTGGCTTGCAGCCGATCAATCATCGCGGAAAGATTTGCAAACGTCTTGTCTATCGGGAGCTGTTGCAAACCGTCATTGCCACCGAGACAAAGCAAAACCACGCGCGGTTGCAGTTGGATGATTTCCTCGACACGTTGCAAAGCATTTTCTGTCGTCTCACCGGGAATGCCTTTGTTGAGAATTTTTCGCGCGATGTTTTTACCCAGCAAAGTTGGATAATCATTTCCTTGGCTCGCGCCAAAACCAGAGGTGAGACTGTCGCCAAACGCTACCCAATCGCCGGTCGCGTGCGGCGGAAAATTGGTGTAGGAAGTTTTGCGGCACTGTTTAAAAATCAAAACACCAACCGCAGTTAGAGCAAGAAGGACGAAAATTTTCCAAGGTTTCACCCGCTGAGTTTAGCACGATCAAATCAAAACTTGTGAAACAGAAATTTTCTCTTTGAATCACGAGAACAATGGCGCTTCCCCTGACTTACAACATCCGAAATGTTTTTGTTCGCTGGCGCGCGACGCTCGCTACGATTCTCGGCGTCGCATTGGTGGTTGCCGTTTATATTTTAGTTCAAGCACTAGCCGTTGGTTTGGAGAAATCCAGTCGCAACACCGGCGATCCGCGCAACGTAATGATTGTTCGTAAAGGTTCCACCGCCGAATCGAGCAGCCAGGTGACGCGCGAACAACTTCGCCTGATTCAATACTGGCCGGAAATTGCGCGGACTGAAGCTGGGCAACCGATTATCTCTGCCGACGTTTTGGTTTTGATCAATTTAATGAGGCGCGACAACCAGGGCGAAGCGAACGTTTTAATGCGTGGCATTACGCCTGTCGGAATGGAATTACGGCCGCAAGTTTCACTCGTAGAAGGGCGCTGGTTCGCCCCCGGAAAACGCGAAGTGGTCGTCGCAAAAAAACTTTCGGTCCGCATGGCGAATTTTGAAATCGGCCAGAAATTCAAAAGCGCTGGGCATGAATTAACGGTGGTCGGACTCATGGACGGACAAAATAGCGCGTTCGATTCAGAAGCGTGGATGGACGCGGATGAAGCACGTTCGATTTTCGATCGAGAAAATTACTCCAGTATTTTAATTCGCGCCGTTAACGACTTAGCTGCGCAATCTCTGACAAATAAACTGGAAGCGGACAAACGACTGCCGTTGCGAGGGATGCCGGAGGTGGCTTATTACAGTTCGCAAACCATGACGGCCACGCCGATAAAATTCATGGGAAATTTTCTGGCAACCGCGATGTCCATCGGTGCGATTTTCGCTGCAATGAACACGATGTATGCCAGCGTCGGTTCGCGCACCCGCGAAATTGGGACATTGCGAGTGCTCGGCTATCGTCGCCGCAGCATTTTATTGTCATTTCTTTTTGAAGGGGCGTTTCTCGCATTAGTGGGCGGAATTCTAGGCTGTTTATTTTCACTTCCCATGAATGGTTACGCCACCGGCACGATGAGCTTCGAGTCGTTCAGCGAAATCGTTTTTCAATTTCGCATCACTCCTTGGCTGGCCGCCAAAGGACTAATTTTTTCCGCGATTGTCGGGGTAGTCGGCAGTTTTTTTCCAGCGTTGCGCGCGGCGCGATTGCCAGTGATTTCCGCCTTGAAGGCCGTCTAAGTCTGCCCAAAACAGTCTTTTAAAGACAAGGTCCCTTGCTCATACTGTCCGGATGCTTTTACGAAACCGTCGCGTATTTTCTAAGAAACCTCTGGCGTTTTTGTTCATTCCACTTTTCTTTTTTGCACAAACTTATTTTGGTTGGGCACAAGCGGCATCCGCCATTGAACACAGGGGCACTCCGTGGACGGGCCAGCGCGGAGTCCACGAAAGCAGCGCGCAAATCATGGCGCGCGAAACAAGTTCGACGACACGAACACGCCCCGCCATTCGTCATCCACGGTTTGAAGGAGATTTTCAAAATTTACGGCAAAATCCTGAGTCGCCCGACGTTGCAACTTTTCCTTCAACCAATGCTTTATCCAGCGGACCAACGGCTGAAGCTTCCCAAACTTTAGGTCTCGGTTTCACCGGCGCGACGCTGAATGACACTGCCGCTTTTCCGCCGGATACGATGGGCGCAATCGGCCCGGAGCAATTTTGCGTCGCCGTCAACGGACGCATCCGCACGTTCAACAAATTTACCGGCACGGCAGACGGCGTGATCAACGCCGATACTGATGTGTTTTTCAATTCCGTGATGACGCCGCCGGCTACCAACAATTTCACGAGCGACCCGCGCATTCGTTACGACCGGCTTTCTGGAAAATGGATTATCATCATCATTGATGTTCCCGGACGAAGTGGATCACTGCCCAATCGCGTCATGCTGGCCGTGAGCGATTCGTCCGTCCTGACCGCGAGCACCGTTTGGAATTTCTTTTATTTTCAACAAGATCTCGTCTCACCAGCGGGAGACACCGGCGCATTTGCCGATTATCCGACCCTCGGTATTGATGCCAACGCGCTTTATATCGGCGTCAATATGTTCGGAACACGCGGCCAAGGCGCTTTTTCCAACACCACCGGATTTGTGATTCGAAAAAGTTCCATTCTCGGAATTGGACCGATTGTTGTTACAGCGTTTCGTAAATTGATCGGCAACGGAAATTCCAGCGGCCCCTACACACCTCAAGGAGTCGATAACTACGATCCGGCTGCGACTGAAGGTTATTTCATCGGAGTGGACAGCGCTGTTTATGGAAAACTGAATTTGCGCCGCATCACAAACCCCGGCGGCACGCCTTCGATTTCTGGCAATATTCAATTCACCGTTCCTACCACCGGCGGAACTATCACAGTCCCGCATTTAGGAAATACCGGCGGTGCGAATGGAAATTTAGATGGCTTGGATTATCGCCTCATCAGCGCGCACATTCGCAACGGCCGACTTTGGACCAGCGCAAATATTGGCGTGGACAACACCGGTTCACCCAGCGGCACCGACACGCGCAATGGAGTTCGCTGGTATGAATTACAAGGAATTGCCACTGGCCAAACCCCCAGCGTATTTCAATCGGGAACACTTTTTCAATCGTCGGCCAGCAACACGACCGATCAACGCAGTTATTGGATGGGTTCCATTATGGTTTCCGGACAAGGTCACGCCGCGATAGGATTCAGCGCGGCAGGGTCCAACGAGCGGATCAATGCCGGCACTGCGGGCCGTCTCGCGAGTGATCCGCTGGGAACTTTACAAACGCCCGTGCTCTACACTTCCACTTCCGCGTCCTACAATCCGCCGAGCGACACTGGCGGCGCAGGCGGTCGGCGCTGGGGCGATTATTCCTACACCAGTCTCGATCCCACAGATGACATGACGTTCTGGACCATCCAAGAATTTTGCGATGCCAATAATTCTTACGGCGTTCGCGTCGTCAAACTTCTCGCGCCCCCGCCAGCCATGCCCACGAATTCCAATCCGGCGTCTCTCACGAAAGGTGCGACCAACGCCACGTTGTC
>JBKJOZ010000364.1:0-4925 GCA_046595315.1 Limisphaerales bacterium | reverse complement strand
GATCCGCAAATGGGTTTTGACCACGTCAGCAGTTATCGCACGACGGCGTATGTGGCGAGTCCCTACACCAAGCGTCACGCAGTCATTCACACCGATTACAATCAAACGAGTCTCGTTCGCACCATTGAGCAGATGCTCGGTTTGCCGCCCATGAATCAGTTCGATGCGACCGCGACGCTTATGTCCGATTGTTTCGCCGAGCAACCGGACTTCACGCCTTACGTTGCGCTGACAAATAATATTCCGCTCGACCAAATGAATCCCGAGATCAAAGCGATCCGTGATCCGGTCCAGAAAAAATTTGCGATGGCTTCAGCCAAATTGCCGCTCGATGAAGTGGATAAGTGTCCGGAAGATATTTTCAACCGCATTCTTTGGCACTCGCAAAAAGGGTTGGCCGAATATCCAGCGTGGGCCGTGACGTTGGTGAAGCGCGGCGTGGACAAAGATTAACTTCGTCGGCTTCGATTATTCCGATTCGGCGAAGTCTTCACATTTGGCGATTTGCGTTTGCAAACTTCGTCAGTTAATTACTTGTAGAACTCCACGTCGTTCACAGAGAAATTTTGAAAAAATTATTTTCTAATTTTCAGATTTGTTTCGCCTTGGCGGTGATTGCTTGGTCCGCAATTTCTGGCTGCACGAAACGCGAGACGCGGGTTGAAGTCGGGGACCGGGAACAGGTTTTTCATTTTGGCAACGGAGGCGAGCCTGCGGATTTGGATCCTCACACGACGATGGGCGACATCGAGCACAGCATCATGATCGCGCTCTTCGAGGGACTCGTCATCGGCGACGCAAAAACCGTTGCGCCCCGACCCGGTGTAGCGGAGCGCTGGGATATTTCTGACGACGGCCTTATTTACACGTTTCATTTGCGGAACAACGCTCGTTGGTCGAATGGCGATCCTGTGACTGCCAATGATTTCCTGGAATCATTTCACCGGGCTCTGCTCCCTTCGCTCGGCAACCAATATGCCTACATGATTTTTCCCGTGAAAAACGCGGAAGAATTTAACACTGGAAAAATTACTGACTTCAACCAGGTCGGTTTCAAAGTGGTTGATGAACGCACTTTGCAAATTACGCTGCACAGTCCGACGCCCTATTTTCTAGCGCTCATTATTCACAGTTCATGGTTCCCGGTGCATCTGCCGACGATTAAGAAATATGGCAATATCGATGACCGCAATAACCGGTGGACACGACCGCAAAATATCGTCGGCAACGGCGCGTTCGTGTTGAAGGAATGGAAAGTAAATTCACATATTTTGGTGGAGAAAAGCCCGACTTATTGGGGCCCGGAAAACGTAAAGTTGAAAAAGATTTATTTTTATTCCACGGAAAGTTACGACACGGAGGAGCGCATGTTTCGCGCCGGGCAAATCCATACGATGAAGACTTGTCCGCAGCCAAAAATTGAGGTTTACAAAAAGAATCGGCCCGAACTGATCCACGTTTATCCGCTGCTCACCACTTATTATTACCGCATCAACGTCACGCGTCCGCCGCTCAACGACAAGCGCGTTCGCCAAGCCCTTGCCATGGCGATTGACCGCAAATCTATCGTCGAAAATGTCGCGCGCGGGGAAGAACTCCCCGCTTACAATCTCACCCCGCCTGACACGGCGGGTTACAATTGCGACTCCAAAATTTCTGAAAATCTTAATAAATCTCGAAGGCTTTTGGCGGAAGCGGGTTATCCCGACGGAAAAAATTTTCCGCGATTTGAACTCCTTTTCAACACGTTGGAAAGCCATCGATCCATCGCCGAGGCGATCCAGCAAATGTGGAAGAAAAATCTCAATATCGATGTCACCCTGCGAAACGAAGAGTGGAAAGTCTATTTGGATTCCACGCATCGACTCGATTATTTTATCGCACGGGCAGGGTGGGGTGGCGATTACATGGACCCCAACACGTTTCTGGATTTGTGGCTGACGGGTGGCGGGAATAATGAAACCGGCTGGTCGAATCGCGAATACGATCAATTAATTAAATTTGCCGGCAGCACACGCGACCAGAAAGTGCGCTACGAAGCATTCCAAAAAGCGGAGGCAATTTTGATGGATGAACTTCCGATCATTCCAATTTATTTTTATACGCGACCACGCTTGATGTATCCGAGCGTGAAGGGTTTTTATCCAAACCTGCTCGATCAACATTCGTATTTAGGAGTTTATCTGGAACCAAAAAAGGAGGCGCGCTGATGTTACGTTTCATTGCTCGCAGACTCTTGGAAACCATTCCTGTTCTGGTCATCATTGCAACCGCGACCTTCTTCATGATGCGCGCCGCTCCGGGCGGTCCCTTTTCCGGTGAAAAAAACATGCGCAAAGAAGTTTTGGCGAACATGGAAAAACATTACGGCCTCGATAAAACACTCTGGAAACAATACACTAGCTATCTCGGGAATTTGCTCAAAGGCGACCTCGGCCCGTCGTTCAAATATCCGAATCGTTCCGTCAATGAATTGATTCGCGATGCCTTTCCAATTTCGCTGGAACTAGGTTTCTGGTCGCTCCTCGTCGCACTGTTTTTCGGGTTGATCACCGGACTCATCGCTTCGTTGAGACAAAACACCGCCTTGGATTATTTTCCAATGTCGCTCGCGATGACTGGAATTTGCATCCCAACTTTTGTGATGGGGCCACTGTTGATTCTGGCCTTTGCTCTCAACCTCGATTGGTTTAACGCCTCCGGTTGGTTTTTCCCACGCGACCGAATTTTGCCAGCGTTGACTCTGGGAAGTTTTTACGCGGCTTACATCGCCCGATTAAGTCGTGCTGGAATGTTAGAAATTCTGAATCAGGATTTTATTCGCACCGCTCGAGCCAAAGGGGTGAGCGAAGGGAGCATCGTCCTCCGCCATTCCCTGCGGATTGCGCTCCGGCCGGTGGTTTCGTTTCTTGGTCCAGCCGTCGCCGGGTTACTCACCGGTTCATTCGTGGTTGAAAGTATCTTTCGCATCCCGGGCCTGGGAAAATTTTTTGTCACGTCCGCCTTCAACCGCGATTACACCATGGTGATGGGAACAGTATTATTTTACGCAACTCTGATTATTTTTTTGAATCTTGTCGTGGACATCATTCAAGTCTGGCTAAACCCAAAACTGAAATTCGACTAAATGGACGACGTGCTTCCAATCAAAGATCCACGGGATTTGCAACGGATCGAAAAAGGGAAATCGCTTTGGCAAAATGCCTGGGAACGGTTGCGCAAAAACAAGCTGGCGGTGACCGGTGCAATCCTAATTCTGCTTTTGGCAATTCTCTGTTTCATGGCGCCATTAATCTCCCAACTAATCGGCTACTCGTATTCCGAACAGGATCTCGCACTCGGACCGGTTCGCCCCAATTCCCAGCATTGGCTGGGCACAGATCGGCTGGGCCGTGATCTATTCATCCGACTGCTTTACGGCGGCAGGATTTCGTTGATGGTGGGGCTCTGCGCGACATTTGTATCGCTGACGATCGGCGTTTTTTACGGCGCTATTTCAGGATTTCTCGGCGGAAAAACCGATCGGGTGATGATGCGAATCGTGGACATCATGTATGCGTTGCCCTTCACTATTTTTGTGATTCTGCTGATGGTCTTTTTTGGCAACGTCGGCTCCAATATTGAATCCTTTTTGCTCCAGCGATTCGGTTGGAAAATGAGCGTCGGCAGCAACTGGAACATGCTCCTGCTTTTTGCGGCGATCGGTGCGGTCGAATGGCTGACGATGGCGCGCATTGTTCGCGGGCAGGTTTTATCATTGAAGCAGCAGGAATTTATCGATGCAGCGCGAATTCTCGGAGTGAAAAAGCGACGAATTATTTTGCGTCATATGATTCCGAATCTGCTTGGGCCGGTCATTGTTTACGCGACGTTGACTATTCCGGGCGTGATGTTGCTTGAAGCATTTTTGAGTTTCCTTGGGCTTGGCGTACAACCTCCGATGAGTTCATGGGGATTACTCATCAAGGAGGGAGCTGAAGTGATGGAGGAATACACGTGGCTTCTGTTTTTTCCCGGCGCAGCGCTGGCCGTTACGCTTTTTTCGCTAAACTTTTTGGGAGACGGGCTGCGCGACGCGCTGGATGTTCGAGGAACAAGATGACTGGTCAGTTTTTCCTCTAACAATTTTTCCAGCGGTTTCACGTTGTCCGAAAGGAGCAAGTCATCCTAAGTTCGTGCGCATGAATTTATTTGTCACTGGAGGAGCCGGATACATCGGCTCAATTTTTGTCGAAGAAGCGTTGAACGCGAAACATCGTGTCACGGTCTTTGACAATCTTTCCGAAGGCCACCGCAGCGCGGTGGATCCGCGAGCTGATTTTATCCAGGGCAACCTTGGGGAACGCGAAGCGACCATCGCCGCAGTTCAGAACGTAAAACCCGACGCCATCATTCATTTCGCGGCACACGCGCTAGTGGGCGAATCCATGACCAATCCGAGTAAATATTTTCGGAACAACGTGGCCAGCGGGATTAATTTACTCGATGCGGCGGTCGAAGCTGGCGTGAAAAAATTTGTGTTCAGCTCGACTTGCGCGACTTACGGCCCCCCAGATCGCGTGCCGATGACCGAAGATTTACCGCAACACCCGATCAACCCCTATGGCGAATCTAAATTGATGTTTGAGAAAGTTCTCAAATGGTATCAGGAGATTTTTAAACTGGAGTTTGTCGCGTTTCGCTATTTTAACGCAGCAGGCGCGAGTGAAAAATTTGGAGAACATCACCGCATCGAAACCCATTTGATCCCTAACGTCTTGAACGTCGCTCTTGGAAAAACGCAACAGTGCGAAATTTTTGGCACCGACTATCCCACGCCCGATGGGACTGCAATTCGCGATTACATCCACATTATTGATCTAGCGCAGGCACATTTGTTGGCGCTGGAACCCGGCAAAGCTGGCTTTTACAATTTAGGAAATGGA
>JBKJOZ010000254.1:0-25476 GCA_046595315.1 Limisphaerales bacterium | reverse complement strand
TGCCTTGCGCGCCTTCCTCAAAACCAAACTGCCCGAATACATGGTGCCCACCGCCTTCGTCACACTCGAAAAATTCCCGCTCACCCCCAATGGCAAAATCGACCGCAACGCGCTGCCGGCGCCGGAGACAAATCGTCCTGAGAAAACGTTGCTCGCCCCCCGCGACCCGCTCGAAATGCAGCTCGTCAAATTGTGGGAGAAAATTTTCAGCGTCGAACCCATCGGCGTTCGCGATAATTTTTTTGAACTCGGCGGTCATTCGCTTTTGGCGGTTCGACTGTTTGCTGAAATTGAAAAAGCCACGGGAAAAAGTTTGCCGATGGTCACGTTATTCGAAGCGCCCACCATTGAGGCGCTCGCCAAAATTTTGCACCTCCAAGGTTGGGAAGCGCCGTGGTCTTCGCTCGTGCCAATCAAAGCCAGTGGTTCCAAACCGCCGTTTTATTGCGTCCACGGCGTTGGCGGAAATATTTTGGAATATCTCGATCTCGCCAAATATATGGATGAGGACCAGCCGTTTTATGGTTTGCAGGCGGTCGGTCTGGATGGCAAGCGGCCGTGGTTGGAAACCGTGGAAGAAATGGCGGCGCATTACATCAACGAGATTCAGTCGTTTCAACCGCGAGGGCCGTATTACATCGGCGGTTCATCATTTGGCGGGCTCGTTGCGTTTGAAATGGCTCATCAATTTCAGATGGAAGGTGAGCAGGTGGCCTTGCTCGCTTTCTTCGATACCCACGCGCCGGGGCATCCAAAATTTCTTCCGGCTGCTTCGATGTGGCGCACAAAATTGAATCGTTGGAAATTTCGACTCTCATTGCATGGAGGAAATATTATGGCGGCGGAAGGAGCCGACAAAGCTCTCTACGTTTGGAAAAAAATAAAGAAATGGAGCAACGGACAGTTTGTAACCCTGCAGCGGAGGAAAAGAGAGTTGCGCCAGCGGGTTGAAGAGTTTTTTTGGCCGAAGGCAATTCTCAAGACTAAAAAAGCTGGACTCATCGCGCACACTTCCTACGAGTCAAAAAAATATTTTGGTCCCGCCACGCTTTTTCGGGCGACGGTTCAACTGGATGGAATTGAGGAGCATCGCGCTCTTGGATGGACGGAATACATCGATGGGGATCTTGAAATTTACGATACGCCAGGCCACCACGGCAGCATCGTTCGCGATCCGCGCGCCAAGATATTGTCCGCGCAACTGCAAGAAAGTTTGCGAAAGGCGCAGACGGTAAAACAGTTTTCTGAGCCTAAACCAATTGATCTTTCCACCGCTCCCTCCATTCCGGAAGACCGCGAAATGGCGCGGTCCTTCTGAGCATCCCAAAGCTTGTGAGGCCAGGCCGTAGCGGTATGTTAAAAATTATGGCTAACAAAAAAATCCTCGAACACCTCGTCGCTGCTTACGCGATGGAGTTGGAGACGGTGCAAAATTATATCGCCGCATCAGTAAATCCCGATGGCGTTCGCTCTGATGTGATTAAAAAAGCGCTCGCGGCGGATGTCGCGACGGAGTTGCTCCACGCGCAACAACTCGCCATGCGAATTAAAACCATTGGCGGTGTCGTTCCCGGTTCATTGGCGCTTTCGAGGAATCAGAAATCTTTGCAGCCGCCGAAAAAGAGCACGGATGTTGTCAGTGTGATTCATGGCGTGATCGCGGCCGAAGAAGCGGCTATTGCCCAATACAACAAGATTATTAAAGCCTGCGAAGGCGTGGATTATGTAACGCAGGATCTGGCCATCGGAATTCTCAGTGGTGAAGAAGATCATCGACGCGAGTTCATCGGGTTTTTGAAGGAATACGAAAAGGCGTAGTTCTGCGTGGGACTTAGTTGGAAATAAAAAGGGCGAATGATTGTCTCATTCGCCCATTTTTTTTGTGCCAAATCGAGAACGCAATTACATCGCGGCGAATCTGCGGAATTTGATTATTACCGCGATTGGATAATTTCCAAATTTTCAGGCAGCAGCTTGTCGTTCAGCTCCGCGTGCCAATTATTTTCATCCCAGCCGACGATTTCGCCGCAGTTGTTCGCGTTCCAACACGGATTTTCTTTTCCCTCGCGATTTAGCCAACGCACCTGATTATTTTTGACGACGTGATTACCGCAAGGTGCTTCGGATTGTTTCCACACAAAGAGACCGACGTTGGTGAAGGGTTGTTGTTTTCCGAATATTTTATTTCCGATCACCTGGATGTGTTCTCCACCAGAAATCGAAATACCATATTGCCCCGGGTCCACCAGCACGTTGTCCTTCACCAAAATCCATGCACCGCCCCCGTCGCCAGTCATGATTCCGCCGCCGGACGCACTTGGTCCGCCGCCGCGAATTTTATTTCCAATTACCGCAATCGGACTGTTCGATGTGCCGCTGGATTTGAAGAGACTGATCACATCTTCGGGATGACTTTGGCCAAACCGGTTTTGCGCGAGATTAAAACTAATGACATTTCCTGCGCCACTGACTTTGTCGAATTGCACAAACTGTCCGCGCGGCATCGGCCCCTGCACATCACGACATCGATTGTGCGTAACGACAATTTTTTGTGAATCGAGCGCGTAAACTCCACTGCGCACGCGCTCGATACGATTGCTCGTGATCGTTACGCCCACGCAGCCCTCGATCACAATTGCTTCACCCGCACACGGCCCAATCCAACAATTTTCGATCCGCACGTTTTTGGAATTCTTAATGATGATGCCGCAATTGTTCGTGCTGGTGATGCGCAGCCCGCCGATCACCACGTTGGATTTGCCGATGATGGTCAGCGGCTCGGAAATTTTGTTGGTGGAATTCGGATGTGCGCCAGCCATTACGGTGAGCGAGAATAATGAAATGAAAATTGTTTTCATGCCCTGGGTAACAAATTTTATCTGAATGGTTGGTAAATTGGCCGATAACTCATGCGTGATCCACACTGGATCACCGCTCATTCTAAAAAGGCAATTCTCTTAAGAACTTCAAAGTAGATCCAATGCCCAAAATCGTTTGGGTGATTGATGTTATTGGCGAGCAGATCTTCCGGTTTTTTCTTAGCCTCGATGGCGCTCCAGTTGTGATAAACGTCGGCGTAGGCACAGCGTTTTTCGCGAGCGACTTGTTCCGTTGCGACCGCGTAGGCTTCCATATTGTGTGAGCCGTAATGCCATTTTGGATTCGGCGGGAAGGTCGAGAAAAGAATAATTTCTGCGCTACTTTCTTTGCGGATGCGGTCAATCATCGCTGCAAGGTTGTTGTTGAAAGTGGCGAGCGGCGTGCCGAACCCGCCAATGTTGTGGTCGTTCATACCAAAGCCAACTAGCACTAAATCAGGTTTTTGATTGAGAACTTTTTCCTGCAAACGCGCCAGACCTTCGCCCGTCCGATCGCCGCCAGTCGCGCCGTTGATCGCTTGAACTTTGGCTTGTGGAAATTTATCCTGGAGCGCATCAGCCCAACGTTGCCAGAAGATGAGTTTCGGTTCAGTCGCTTCGCCGCCAGCGGTGATGCTGTCCCCGAACGCGACAATTTTAACGCTGTCGCCGCGCTGGAGTTTATTTTTAGTTTTAGAAAGAAACTCGGTTTGCGATGAAGGCGTCAGCCAATGGATTTTATTTTTCGCTGCGTAATCGACGAAAACGAAAAACTTGCCATTGCCATAGCCGGGAAATTTTCCGTGATCAAAATCTTCAACGCCAAACAACACGTTTGTGCGAAAATCCGGGATGCGCGATTGGGCCGTTCGGCAAATCTGACTGCGTTCGTAATCAACCGTAAAATCGCGGCCCAATTCGTAGTGAAAGGTGTGTGGGAGATCGTTGCGATAGGTGCTGCGAATCAGGACCGGGTTCCGTTGTGAAAGAGGATGCGCAAGCCGTGCAGGTTCATTGCCGATGAGGACGACGGATTCACCGAATTGGGAGTTTTTTGAAACACCCAATGGACAAATGCAACCGGTCAGAACGGTTGCGGCCCCAGCCACAACGAGGGGGAAAAAGCGGAAATTAAATATGGTTTTCATATAACCTGAACCGAGAAAAGCGTGAAAGCAGTATTCAAGTAATCAGTTTTACAAACGAGAGATCCCACGATTCAGGGAACTCCAATGTGCGGCTTCAGGCGTTCCTTCAAAACTTCCTGCAAGTTTGAGTTCATGAACTGGTAGTCATCGGCGATGTGCAAACAGATGAGTTTTTTGCCTTGAAGCGCCGCGGAAAATTTATCGCGCAATCGTTCGTTGTGCCGCTTTTCCATAGTGAAAATCACATCTGCCCAACCGATGTGGCCCGCGTTGACGCAAATTCGCGCGTTTGCCTCGGTTCCTGCGGAACGAACCAAGTAACCTTGAAAACCATCATACATTTTTTCAGCCGTGAGGCTGCGCCATCGGTTCTGGCTGCAAACGAAAAGGATTTTTAAAGGCTCGTTCATGAGCCGATTTTCGGAAATGGAAACACGATCAAGTGGGCGTTTATTTGAAACCTTTTTTGTACAGAAACGCGCCGAGTTCTTTGCCCGTCTTGGCGTAGCCTTCCTGCAAGCGATAACCCGCATCAAAATCGTAGCCCATCGCATCGCGGCCTGGTGCTTTGGAAATGGTAATCATCGCCAATGATTTGCTGCGGTCTTTCGTTTCAAATATTTCGGCTTGGGTGCTGACAGAAGCCGGCGCGCGCATGATTCCCGCGTTCCAACCGGGTTCCAGTTGGGTCGTTTTCAAGACCATGGTGTATTTCGCTTCAGGAAATTTGCCCGCTTTCACCGAAATTTTCTTGTTGGATATTTGATTGTTCAACAGTTCCTCAAACTTTGGTTCAAAACGCTTCGCGCGGTCTGCTTTCCAAGACGCAAGCCATTTGTCGCCCGCGCCCGCTTCCTTTTTATTAGCTTCAGCCACCTTGGTATCGATATAGGTTTGTTCGGCAATTTTACCGACCACCAAATCATCGTAGGTGTATTCGACGTTCAGCGTCGTTTCCCCTTTTAAAAATCCGAGCGAACCGGAATTAAGTTTGATGTTTTGCGCCAAGGCAGGTGAACCACAGAGGAGCAGGGCGCCGACGAGCAACAGATTTTTAATGTTTTTCATAGCAGATTTATTTTTCAAAATTCGAGTGCGAAAGAGCCATTCGTCGCCGAAATAGTCAAATCAAAATTCTCGTCCAGGGAGAGAAATTGCTCTGGCGCAATGCCGGAATCGAAAGATAAAATCCCTTGAGCCGCATGAGTGTCCTCACACCGCCAATTCTTTGTCGTCGTTCCGCCATGAACACATGGTTTGAAATTATTCTTCTGGGCGATGACTCGGAAAATCTCCACGCCGCAGGCGAAGCCGCGTTAGATGAAGTCGAACGCATCGAGAAACTTCTTTCCCGTTTCGATCCCGCGAGCGAAGTCTCCCGCCTTAACCGCGATGCCGCCCTAAAAACTCTTCTGGTCGATTTTGAAATGGCTCAAGTTTTGGAAACATGCCGGGAGGCTTGTCGGCAAACGGGAGGCTTTTTCGATATTACGGTCAATAGAGAAAACAAGAGCAACTTTGCCGACATAGTATTTGATTTCGATAGGCGATTGATCGCATTCAAAAACCACACGTTACGGCTCGACTTCGGCGCTTTCGGTAAAGGTTACGCGCTGGATTGCGCTGCGAATTGCCTGCGCGAATTTGGGGTTAAAAAAGCATTGCTGCACGGCGGCACAAGTTCCGTTCTCGCCATCGGGCGAGATGCTGATGATGAATTGTGGAAAATCGGTTTGCACGACTCAGAACAACAAATTTGTTTAACCGATGCGGCCCTCTCTACCTCTGCGACCGGCGCAAAAGTTTCCGATATTTTGGTTGCCCATTCGCGCACGCCCCTCCAAGCCCAGGCAGCCTGCAGCGTCGTGACAAAAACCGCGGCGCAGGCTGAAATTTTTTCCACCGCGCTTCTCTGCATGGGAAAAGAACGCGCTGTTGTTTTTGTAGCTGAAAACAAATCTCTCCAACTCAAAATGTTTTGGGCGGACACCGGTCAACCTTCAAACACTTGCTTATGATTTCCCAAAACGAATTGCCGACTCGACGGGAATTTATTGCGACGGCAGCGGGGTTGTTGGTTGCGGCGAGCGTGGGAGATTTGTCGGCGGGTGAGGGAGAAAAAATTCGCGTCGCTGTGATCGGTTGTGGGGGACGCGGTTCGGATTTAATTCGAAAATTGAACACCATTTCGTCCGTGGAAATTGTGGCGGTTTGTGATGATTACGAACCGCATTTGAAGAACGGCGTGAAATACGCAGGGAAACACGCGAAAGCATTTTCCGATTACCGACAGATGCTTGAAAAAGTGAAGCCCACGGCACTCGTCGTCGCGGTGCCGTTGTGGCTGCACTATCAAGTTTGTTGCGACGCGATTGATGCCGGTTGCGATGTTTTTTGCGAAAAGACGATGACTTTTTCCATCGAGGAGGGACGCAAACTCGCTTTGAAAGTTCATGATTCAAAAAAAGTTTTTCAAGTCGGCCTGCAACGTCGTTCCAATCCGATCTATAAACAGGCCCGGGCCATGGTTGAAACAGGAATGATTGGCAGAATCACAGCTATAAAATGTCAGTGGCATCGAAATAATAATTGGCGGCGTCCAGTTCCCGTGGAGCGCAACGATGCAAAATGGAATGAACTTGAAAAGCGATTGAACTGGCGGCTTTACCAAAAATTTTCGCAGGGACTCATGGCGGAACTGGGCAGTCATCAAATGGATGTCGCCAACTGGATGCTGGACGCCGCGCCGAATCGCGTGATCGCGACGGGCAGCGTGGATTATTGGCGCGATGGTCGCGACGTGCCGGACAACGTTTTTTGTATTTACGATTACGCCATGAAATCCTCGCCCGCCGAAAAAGCGCCAGAGCCGTACACGGTGCGCGTCACTTATTCTTCGATCTGCAACAACGCTTACGAAGGCGCTTCGGAATTGATCATGGGAACGCGTGGCACACTTTATCTCACCGATAAAAAAGGTTTATTGTTCATGGAAAAAGGCGCGGACGATGTTGGCTGGGCAAAAAAAGAAGCGGTCGGAACGAATGCGTCCATCATCACATCTGGAAAAACGCTTGGACTTTCAAATGATCCGTGGGCTTTTCGCGGCAAACCCGTGGAGATTGAAAATCCTGGCGGCGACGACACGCGCGACGAGCTCGTCTCGTTTATCAAACACGTGCAACAACGTGATCCAAAAACGATTTGCGATGTGAATGCAGGATTGCGCAATGCCGCCACAATTTTGATCGCGAACGATGCGATTGAAAAGCAAACCGCGATTGAGTTTCCGCGCGATTTGCGAAGCTAGGCGTAACAGCGCACTTCAAAAATCCGCGCGAGTTCTGCGCCGTTTGTTTCGACGATTTCAATTCGAATGGCGTCAGTTTCTAATGCGTTGAACGAATGGCGATTCAAGCGTTGATGATTGTTTTCCACCGTTAGAAATTCCTTCCATTCGCCGCCTGTCACTCGACGAAGCACTTTATATTTTTTGATCGTCTCAGGTTGCGCGCGGCGAATCATCCGTTTGTTGAAACCGTCCTGCGAAGTCAACGTCAGCTCGCGCTCGAACCCGCTGTCGAACGTAATTTGAATCTGAGATAACGTCTGCGGTTTTTCCCAGGAAAGTTGCAACCACACGCCCTCTTTGGTCAGTTTTGCCGCCCAACAATTGTCCAATTGTTTTGGCGTGTTACGCGTCACACCGTTGATGACATTTTCTGGCTTGGTCGATTTCTCACTGGCGGAAGCGCTGACTTTTGCGGTGTGCGCAAAATCTTTTCCATCAGTGCTGCGGCGATTTTTGATCGATTGATCATCGCGCAACAACGTTTGCTGCAATTCGCCCAGTTTGATTTTGTTTTCGCAAAGTTCGCGGGGCATCAATTTTTCTTTTGCACAAACAGCCGCCGCAGCTCCCGCAGCCTGGCCCATCACGCTGCACGTCGCCATTACGCGAGTGGAACAAAAGGCGACGTGCGACGCACTGATATTGCGACCGGCCATCATAAGATTTTTCACGTTGCGACTGTAGAGCGAGCGCAGTGGAATATTGTAAACGTCTGGAGTTTTTATCTGCACGAACGGCTTGTGATCATAATCGTCGAAGCCGCCGGGAGGATGATCATCAAGCGGCCATCCGCCGATCGCCACCGCGTCTTCAAAATCTCCATTTAAGCCGAGCAAATCATTTTGTGCGAGAACATGGTCGCCCATGAGACGACGGCTTTCGCGTTTGCCTGGAATCATGCCGACCCAATCCATTCCCCAGTTCGCACTGGTCGGATGTTCGCCCGAATTTTTGATGTAATCCCAAACGCCAGTGACGATTGAGAGCAGTTCAAAACGAATGCGTTCGTTGTCGCGAATCGTGTTTATTTTTCCGCCCCATTCAATCCACCAATAACCATATTCCCAGGATTTCACGCCACGAAAACGAAGTTGTTCTTTCGTAACTTTCCTTGCCCATTTTGGTGCATTAAATGGGATCGGTTTGCCGTAATCGCGGGAGGTAAAAAGAATACTGCTGCCGAGCGTGTGAGCGTCCGGTTTTTCCAGCGCCAAAGATTCATTGAACTCGGAACGAACTTCGCGACCCCAACGCATTTCCGCACCCGCCTCAAGTGCTAACCGGCTGTCGCCCGTGCAATCAAGATAGGTATGCGATTTGACGCGGTAGAGATGTTCCGTTTTGTCAGAGCGCGCCATCACGGATTGAATCGCGTCACGTTTCATTTCCACGGCGAACAAAACCGTGTCCAAGAGGAGCGTGATGTTCGGTTCGCTTTTAACTTTGTCGTAGAGCAATAAATCCCAAAGTTCCCAACTGCGCTGCGGATTGTTGACGGCGTCGTCGAGTCGAAATTCTTCGATGAGACCGCCTTCGCGCCAACCGGGACGACCACTGTTCGCGCCAACGATGTGCATTTTTACTTCACTGCTGGAATTTCCGCCCAATCGTGAACGGTCTTGCACGAGCACGACTTTTGCCCCATTTCGGGCCGCAGAAATCGCCGCGCAAACTCCCGCCATCCCGCCGCCAGCGACAAACACGTCGCACACCAGATCGACAAGCGTCATGTTTTTTTCGGGCCGATACTTTCCGGTTTTTCCCTCGGGCGGCGCAATGACATCGAAATTATCGGGAATTTCTGCGGCGGAGAGGTCGTCCACTTTGACCATTAAAGAAAAACTGGTCGCAGCACTGGCAAGAGTGAGAAATTTTCGGCGATTCACGGCAAGAGTTTTATGTTTTGCCACGGCGAAGGCAACCTTCGGATTTGGAGTTTGAACTCGAGCAGTATTCCAAATTGAGACTCGTCTTAGCGTAGCGTAACGAGTTAATTTTTAATCGTTTCGTTATTCAAAATGTCTC
This sequence comes from Limisphaerales bacterium, assembly GCA_046595315.1. GTDB lineage: Bacteria > Verrucomicrobiota > Verrucomicrobiia > Limisphaerales > CANJXF01 > CANJXF01. The sequence goes on along the minus strand of JBKJOZ010000254.1, from coordinate 16,093 downwards.
TAAATTCTATAAAAAAACATAGTTCCATCGAAGCTGTGGACGGTGCGTCTATATCTGAGCGACTTGCATCTGCGGCCGATTTGCTTGAATCAATTGCCAGCAATCGCGCCTTACTCGCTGAAGTTTCGGAAGAAGATCGGACGCGTTTGCTGCAAGCCGCCGGACAGGTTTCTCGCCCCGACGCGGTTGACCGACGACGATTGCGCAAAGCACAAATACGCCAGCGTGACGCCGCGAAGTTGAAACGCGATCAAAGTGTTTTGAACGAAACTGGCATTCGCGTGTTACGCAAAAAACCCGTTTTCACGACCCCGAATATTTATCCGCCACTCGGATTTGCTCAGCAGGAAATCAAAGACAATCCAGATTTCCGCGAAGTCGTAGAGCCGCAAAATTGTTACATCTGTAAAAAGGATTTTTCGACGATTCACCATTTTTACGACCAGCTTTGCCCAAAGTGCGCTGAGTTAAATTTTCAAAAGCGGGGAGAGTTAGCGAATCTGAACGGACGCGTTGCGTTGCTGACGGGCGGTCGTGTCAAAATTGGTTACCAAGCGGGAATCAAACTGCTTCGAGCGGGCGCACAGCTCATTGTGACCACGCGATTTCCGCGCGATTCGGCGGCGCGTTATGCGCAGGAGTCAGACTTCGCCGACTGGGGGCATCGCCTGGAAATTTTTGGTTTAGATCTGCGCCACACACCCAGCGTTGAGGCGTTTTGCAAACATTTGTTGAACACGCGGGATCGACTCGATTTTATCATCAATAACGCCTGCCAAACCGTGCGGCGTCCGCCGGATTTTTACGAGCACATGATGGCGAGCGAATCTGGCGCATTAAATAATTTGCCGGAAAATGCGCAGCAACTTCTCGGTGCGTACGAAGGTTTGCGTGGTTATCACATGTTGCCCGAAGGAAGTTCTGCGCTCGCGGAACGGCGCATTGCCGAAGTCGGACTCACCCACGCCTCTGAATTGTCGCAAGTGCCGCTCTTGCCCGATGAACTTGCTGCGCAAAAAGATTTATTTCCGCAAGGCCGTCTCGATCAGGATTTGCAACAAGTCGATTTGCGTGAGCGGAATTCATGGCGACTCATGCTTGCAGAAGTTCCGGCGGTCGAACTGCTTGAAGTGCATCTTATCAATGCGGTTGCGCCTTTTATTTTTAATGCACGGCTAAAATCTTTAATGCTTCGCACGCCCGAACGCGACAAACACATCGTCAACGTATCGGCTGTTGAAGGGCAATTTTATCGCCCAAATAAGACGACGCGCCATCCGCATACGAACATGGCCAAAGCTTCGCTCAATATGATGACGCGCACTTCGGCCACAGAATATCACGCCGACGGAATTCACATGAACAGCGTTGATACCGGTTGGGTGACTGATGAAGATCCGGTGAAAATCGCCGAGCGCAAAACCGCCGAACATCGCTTTCATCCACCGCTGGATATTGTGGACGGCGCGGCGCGAATCGTGGACCCGATTATCGCTGGTTTCAACACGGGCGAACATGTCTGGGGAAAATTTTTGAAAGATTACGAGCCAACGGATTGGTGATTTGAAACGCTTGCTTCCAAATTTTAAGAATATTTAGTTGTAGAGCGACGTCCAAACGGAACTAAAAGTATGAATGAAATCGCGTGGAATTTTTTTAAAAATCGGCCTCTAAACAATTTTGTGAGTTCTCTAAATTTGATTTCAAAGCTTTGCCTGTGCGTCGTCGCGGCCTTCACTTTTTCCGGAAATCTTTACGCGCAAAACGGGGACAAAAAAGATGGTTCAGGTGAAAAGCAAATCGCGCCAATTCCGCCCGAAAAAATTCCGCCGTCACCCGTTTTATCCGGCGAGCAAGCGTTGAAATCTTTCAAGCTTGAAACTGGTTTTCGCATTGAACTTGTCGCGAGCGAACCGCTTGTCCACGACCCAGTCGCCATCACTTTTGCGCCGGATGGAAAAATTTGGGTTGTCGAAATGAGCGGCTACATGATGGATGCAGACGGCAAGGGTGAAGATAAACCTCTCGGAAAAATCGCGGTTCTCGAAGATACGAATGGTGACGGCGAGATGGACAAACGCACGGTTTTTCTCGATGGCCTTGTTATGCCCCGCGCGCTGACTCTGGTGCGCGACGGATTACTCGTGGCCGAACCGCCGCATCTTTGGTTTTGTCGCGACACGGATGGTGATGGAAAATCAGATTCCAAAACGGAAGTTGCCAAAGATTACGGTGATCAAAAAAGTCCCGAGCACACTGCGAATGGTTTGATGTGGGCGTTGGATAACTGGATTTATAGCGCAGATACGACGATGCGATTTCGCAGCGGCGAAGAAGATTGGCAACGCGAACCCACCAGCTTTCGTGGACAATTTGGAATCTCGCAGGACGATTATGGTCGCATCGTTTACAATTCCAACAGTGATCAATTTCGAATCGACCTTGTTCCGTCAAAATATTTGCAGCGCAATTCGAATTATCGCAGTCCAGTTGGGCTAAATGTGGACCCGATTGGCAATCAAACGGTGTGGCCTATTCGCGTCACGCCGGGGGTCAATCGCGGTTATCGCAAAGGAACACTTCGACCCGATGGAACGCTGGAGAAATTCACGGCGGCATGTGGGCCGTTAATTTATCGTGGCGATAATTTTCCAGCGGAATTTCGCGGCAACGCTTTCGTTTGTGAACCGTCGGCCAATCTGGTGAAGCGAAATATTTTGCGCGAAGAAAACGGAATTTTGACTGGCTCCCAAGCTTACACGAACGCGGAATTCCTTGCCTCGACTGATGAGCGTTTTCGTCCTGTAAATTTGAACAACGGACCGGACGGCGCACTTTATATCGTCGATATGTATCACGGGATTTTGCAGCATCGGATTTTTCTCACGTCCTATTTACGCGCTCAATCCGAGTCGCGCGGTTTGGAAAAACCGATTGGACTTGGCCGAATTTATCGCGTTGTGGCGGATGGCAAATCACTGAAGCCGGTCAACCTCGCGAAAGCAACTTCTGCCGAATTAGTCGAAAAACTTTCACACGCAAACGGTTGGGTGCGCGACACGGCGCAACGGTTACTTGTCGAGCGTAGCGAGGCCAAAACAATTTCACTCCTGCAAACCAAAGCAACGTCTGACACTAATTTTCTCGGACGCATTCACGCGCTTTGGACGTTGGAGGGCATGGGGCAACTGGACAAAAAAACGTTGGTTGGCGCTGCGTCAATTCAATGTCAAAGCCCCAAAGTTCGAGCGACGGCGATTCGTTTGTCGGAACCATTTTTCAAATCGGCTGAGGCGCAGGAATTTCTCAAACGTTTCGTCGCGATGGCGGGTACTGAGTTGGTTCCTGATCTTCAACTGCAACTCGCCTTTACGCTCGGTGAAATTGCGGATTGGAAAGCGGAGCAGGGGATGTTGACGATTGCGAAAAATTCTTCGTCAAATATTTACATCCGTGCCGCGTTGTTGAGCGGACTTTACAAACGCGAATTAGAATTTTTAGAAAAGTTATTGGCTGATAAAACTTGGAATGAACAGAAGCCCGGGCGCGCGGAATTCTTAAACGGCCTCGCGCAATGCATTTTTTACGAACGCAAAACCAATAACGTAAATCGCGTAATGGAATTAGCGGCGCTCGCTCCGGCTTGGCAGCAAGCGGCCTTGCTCGATGGATTTATTTCCACGGCACCCGTCGCAAAAGGGAAAACTTTCGCTCAGACGAAACTGCTGATTTTTACAACTGAGCCGAATGGGTTTGTGGCACTAAAAAAATCTCCCGCCAAAGAAACGATTAGTCGTCTCAAACAAATTTCGATGTTGGTTACTTGGCCGGGGCAGCCCGGTTTTGTTGCTCCCGCAAAAGTGGTTCCGCTAACCGTCGAGCAGGAAAAGCAGTTCGCACTCGGGAGAGATCTATTTGCAGCCAGTTGCGCGGCTTGCCACCAATTGACTGGTTTGGGCATGGAAGGGCTTGCGCCACCTCTAGCCGATTCGGACTGGGTGTTGGGTTCGCCCGAACGTGTGGCGCGGATTATTTTGCATGGGGTGCGCGGTCCGCTCACCGTGAAAGGGAAAGTTTGGGAGATGGAAATGCCCTCCCTCGGCGTGTTTGACGACGATCAGATCGCGTCGTTGCTGACCTACGTGCGACGTGAGTGGGAACATGGCGCCGCACCGGTGGAAGCCGCCACGATAAAAAAAATCCGCGAAGCCAACGCAAGCCGAAATGAAGCATGGACGGAAGCGGAGTTGCTCAAAGTTCAGTGACCTTCGCGGGAATTTGATGGTGTAATTAATTCGGGGTAGTTCCTTGTTTTTATACAAAAAAATGGCTTAACGCAGTTCTTCTAGCCGCGGCGGAGGCAGCGAAAAGTTGAGGTCAATTTCACCTCAGAAAACGGATCAGTGTGAAAAATAAAGCGGATATTTTAGCCGATTAAAAAACAATTTTGCACAATTGTAGAAATATTTTTAAAAACCTCTTGCACGGAAAAAAGTCGCTGCTATATTCCGCGCTCCGTTACGCCAGCAGTGGTGCAGCGGCAGCGATTTCAGCGTGACCGATAACTGATAGCCCAACTGGGCGCAGGATTAATGGCCAACGCACTCCAAGCTGTAATTTGGATTTTTGATTTTTATGCCAGTAAAGAGCTTTAGACCATTAACGCCGTCGACCCGCTATATCACTATAGCGTCGTTCGATGATATCACGAAGACGCATCCGGAAAAGAGCTTGATTGAGATCAAGAAAAAAACCGGCGGACGCAACCATTATGGTCGCGTCACCAGTCGCGGTTGGGGCGGCGGTCATAAACAATTTCATCGAATCGTTGATTTCAAGCGCAACAAGCACGGCATCGAAGCGGATGTGATTGCAATTGAATACGATCCTCTTCGCACAGCGCGTTTGGCTCTTTTGCAATATAAAGATGGTGAGAAGACTTACATCATTGCGCCAGTCGGTATGGCGGTAGGTAGGAAACTGATGAGTGGTCCAATGGCTCCACCCGAAGTGGGAAATAGTTTGCCACTGCGTGCAATTCCGGTCGGTTTGCCGATTCATAATATCGAAATTACTCCCGGTCGCGGTGCGCAGATGGTCCGCACGGCTGGTGGTTCAGCAACCTTGATGTCACGAGACGAAGGTTACGCGCAAATTAAATTACCTTCCGGCGAAATTCGCCGCGTGAATGAAAACTGTTACGCAACGCTTGGTCAGGTCGGAAATACAGAACATGAAAATGTCGTTCTTGGTAAAGCTGGGCGCAGTCGTCATCGCGGCATTCATCCGTTGAGTCGTGCTGTGGCGAAGAATCCAGTGGATCATCCGATGGGTGGGGGCGCTGGTAAAACTTCAGGGGGTGGACATCCTGTGACACCGTGGGGCGTCATTACAAAGGGGTTTCGCACTCGCAACAAACGCAAATATTCCAACAAATTTATTCTCGTGCGCCGTGATGGTCGTCCGATGAAACACAAATAATTATGGGACGTTCGATTAAAAAAGGTCCGTTTGTCGAAGCATCGCTGGTAGATAAAATCGTTAAAGCGAAAGCAGCGAATCAAAAAACACCAATCAAAACTTGGTCGCGCCGTTCGATGATCACCCCTGATTTTGTGGGGCTGACCTTCAGCGTGCATAACGGAAAAATTTTCAATCCAATTTTCGTGACCGAAAATATGGTGGGGCATCGGCTCGGCGAGTTTGCCTTGACCAGGACATTCAAGAAACACGGAATGCACACGGCGAAAGCAGAAGCGAAATAGTATGCAAGTTCAAGCGATTACCAAAAATGTTCGGATGTCTGCGCAAAAAATGCGAGAAGTTGTCCGGCAAATTCAAGGTCTACCAGCCTTGGAGGCGCAGGCAATTCTCAAAGTTGTCTCACGCAAATCAGCGAGAGTCGTGGCGAAGACTTTGAATTCAGCAATTGCCAATGCGGAAAATAATAACGGAGCGAAGGCGGAAAATCTTCGAGTGAAGTCAGCTGTTGCTGGCCAGGCGACGACCATGAAGCGATTTACCCCGAAAGCGCGTGGATCAGCGGGTCCGATTTTGAAACGGAATTGTCACGTGAAAATTGTAGTTTCCGACGAATAATTTTTTTATGGGTCAAAAAGCAAATCCAATTGGTCTCCGCGTTGCTGTCAACAAAGATTGGCGCTCGAAGTGGTATGCCGACAAAAAAGAATTTGGCAAGCTCCTCAATGAAGACCGTCAAATTCGCGACATTTTAAAAAAGAAACTCGAGACCGCTTCGGTTCCGAGAATTCAGATCGAACGCGCAGCAACTCGATGCCGGATTACAATTTTTACCGCTCGCCCAGGTGTTGTTATTGGACGCAAAGGTGCGGAAATCGACAAAATCAAGGAAGAATTGAGCAAGATGACCGGTAAAGAGGTTTACGTGGACATCCAAGAAGTTAAACAGCCTGAAATCGACGCCCAGCTCGTGGCGGAAAGTATCGCATTACAATTGGAGCGCCGGGTTTCTTATCGTCGCGCAATGAAAAAAGCGGTTCAAACCGCGATGGATTTTGGTGCCGAAGGGATTAAAATTCGTTGTGCTGGACGACTTGGTGGTGCTGAAATTGCACGAGTTGAGAAATATCTGCAAGGCCGAGTTCCGCTGCATACTCTTCGTGCGAATATTGATTACGGATTTGCGGAAGCAAATACGATGTACGGAAAACTTGGCGTCAAATGCTGGGTTTGCAAAGGTGACGTGAAGCCAGAGAAAAAAGAAGTGAAGCAAGATGCTGCGCCTGTCGCCGCCTAATTTAGAAATTTGTTATGCCATTACAACCCGCAAGAGTTAAATATCGCAAAATGCACCGGGGCAGTCGCTCGGGAATGGCGATGAGCGGCAACACTGTTGCTTTCGGTGAATACGGATTGCAATCGACGGAACGTTGTTGGTTGGATACGAAGCAAATTGAAGCAGCGCGCGTGGCGGTGACCCGTTTCATGAAGCGTCGCGGCAAAGTTTGGATTCGTATTTTTCCGCAGAAATCTTACACAAAAAAGCCGCTGGAAACTCGAATGGGTAAAGGCAAGGGTCCGTTGGAATCATGGGTGGCGGTGATTCGTCCGGCGAACATTTTGTTCGAGGTTGATGGCGTGCCGGAAGCGATTGCTCGTGAATCGATGCGTTTGGCGGCGACTAAATTGCCGATCAAGACTAAATTTATTTCCCGTCACAAGATTGGTTGAGAGCTGAATATGAAAATGTCGGAAATTAAAGATTTAACGATGACCGAATTGACGGCGAAGAGCCGTGATTTGCGTCAGGAAATGTTTAACCTGCGTTTGCAACAGGCGAGTAGCCAGTTGGAAAAACCATCGCGCCTACGCCTTTTGCGAAAGGATGTTGCTCGCATTGAAACCCAGATTTCCCACGTGCGGGTTAATGGAGCTAAGAAATAATTTTTATGGCTGAAACCGAAACAAAGATTGACACAGCAGCCCGTGGCAGCCGTAAAGAGCGCTTGGGTCGGGTTATTTCCAACAAGATGACCAAGACGATTGTGGTGAGTGTGGAGCGACGTTTCCAACATCCGCAATATAAGAAAGTAATTAAAGCCTTTTCGAAATTTTATGCGCACGACGAAAAGAATGAAGCCAAGGTTGGTGACGTTGTTTTGATCGAAGAAACGCGTCCTCTCTCCAAGTTGAAACGTTGGCGCTTGGCCCAGATTTTGGAGAAGAGTGAAGAAGTCGCAAAAGTCGGTTAATAGATTTTATGTTACAGATTCGTTCCATAATGGATGTGGCCGATAATACCGGCGCGAAACGCGCAGCGGCTATCGGAGTGATTGGGCGAAATCAACGTTATGCTTTCATTGGCGACGTGATCAAAGCTCACATCAAGGAAGCTTCGCCCGACGGCACGGTTAAAAAAGGGGAAGTCGTCAACGCAGTCGTGGTTCGCACGCGCCAGGCGATTCGCCGCGAGGACGGTTCCTATTTGCGCTTTGACAGCAATGCAATCGTCATTATTGACAAAGACAATAATCCACGGGGAACCCGTATTTTTGGACCGGTCGCCCGGGAATTGCGCGACAAGAAGTTCATGAAGATTATTTCCCTCGCGCCAGAAGTGATTTGAGTTATGCAAAAAAGTTTTCACGTAAAAAAAGGTGACGAAGTAGTGGTAATTGCCGGTTCCGAAAAAGGAAAGCGCGGTAAAATCATCGAAGTCAAAAGCAAAAGCCAGCGTGTGATTGTGGAAGGCGCGAAGATGCTGAAAAAACACACCAAGCGCAGTCAAAACAATCCGCAGGGCGCGATTGTTGAGCGTGAAGGATCGATTCACATCTCAAACGTGATGGCGGTCGCAGTGTTTGATGGATCAAAAAAACGTCATCCAGCTCAGGCGGCCAAAGCCTGATGATTAAAATGCTTTCGGCAAATTCCGAAGGTGAATAAAAATGAAAACAAGACTTTACGAAAAATACGTTAGCGAAGTAATTCCTGCTCTGAAAAAGAGTCGGAAATACACGAACATTCACCAAGTTCCAAAAATGGAAAAAATCGTGGTGAACATGGGCGTGAGCGCTTCACTCGAAAAAGGCGCGATTGATGACGCCGTGAAAGATTTGACGATGATCACTGGCCGCAAGCCGGTTATCAGCATGTCCCGCAAGGCGATTGCGAACTTTAAATTGCGCGAAAACCAGCCGATTGGTTGCCGCGTGACCCTTCGCCGTGAAGTGATGTATGAATTTTTTGATCGCTTGGTTGCGACCGCGCTTCCGCGGATTCGCGATTTCCGCGGAATCTCGGCTCGTTCATTTGACGGGCGCGGAAATTATTCATTGGGAGTAGCGGATCAAACGATTTTTCCTGAAATTGAACTAGAAAAAATTAAGCGCACGCAAGGAATGGATATTACCATTGTGACCAGTGCGCCGACAGATGACGAAGCGTTGGAATTTTTGAAATTGATGGGAATGCCGTTCGCGGAAAAGAAATAATTTATGGCTAAAGAAGCATGGATGGAGCGCAACAAGAAAAAGCGCGAAACAGTTCAGAAATACGCGGCAATTCGTGCCGAACTGAAAGCTAAAGGCGATTATGCTGGGCTTTCTAAATTACCACGAAACGCGAGCCCAACGCGTGTCGTAAATCGCTGTAAAATGTCGGGACGTCGCCATGCTTATTTGCGCAAGTTTGGTTACTCACGTTTGACCTTCCGGGAAGCGGCGTTGAACGGATTAATTCCGGGAGTTACGAAAGCAAGTTGGTAAGAAAAATTTAGCCGAATATGACAGATCCAATTTCAGATATGTTGACCCGCATTCGCAACGCGAACAAGGCGTTGTTGCCAGTGGTCGAAATGCCGCACTCAAACGTGAAGGAAAGTATTGCCCATATTTTAAAAAAAGAGGGTTATGTGAGCGAAGTGGGTGTTGAAGGCAAAATTAAAAAGACAATTAAGATGAAACTCAAATATGACGGACGCAAGTCAGTCATTGAAGGTTTGCGCCGCGTCAGCACTCCTGGTTTACGCCGCTACACTGGTTCGACAGAAATTCCCCGCGTTCGTGGTGGTTTGGGTGTTTCGATAGTTTCGACTTCAGAAGGAGTCATGACGGGTAATGATGCTCGCAAGAAAAACATTGGCGGAGAATTACTCTGTTATATTTGGTAACAATTCACGCTAATAACGATTTAAAGAATTATGTCACGAATTGGAAAATCACCGATTGTCGTTCCTGCCGCAGTGAAGGTGAACGTGTCAGGCAAAACAGTTTCTGTGCAAGGCCCGAAAGGCAAACTTGAAATGGATTTGCCGCGCCGCACCAGCCTTAAGGTTGAAGGTGATAAAATCACAGTGGGCCGCGACGGAGAAGATGCCGAAGCGAAAGCGATGCACGGTTTGGGTCGCGCGTTAATTAACAACATGGTTCTTGGGGTCAGCGTTGGCTTCAGTAAAAAACTGGAAATCAACGGTGTTGGTTTCAAAGCAGCAGTGCAGGGGAAAGTCGTGAACCTGACGCTTGGCTATTCGCACCCGATTAATTACACGATTCCAGACCAGATTAAAGTAACGGTGGAAGAAAATACAAAAGTAACGATTGAAGGGCCGAGCAAACAGGTGGTTGGACAAGTTGCCGCGGAAATCCGTAGCTACTATCCGCCTGAGCCATACAAAGGCAAAGGTGTGAAATACTCCGACGAGAAGATTATCCGTAAGGAAGGCAAGACCGTTCAATAACAATTAAGTCACGGCGAAATCCGTGACGCAAAAAAATGAGAACTCAAGTTAAACAAAGATTGGCGCAACTCCGTCACTGGCGCATTCGTAAAAAAGTTACCGGCACGGCAGAACGTCCGCGCATGAGTGTCCGTTTTACGAACCAAAATATTTACGTGCAATTCGTGGATGATGTCGCGAGCAAGACGGTTGTTTCTACTTCCACGCGAAGCAAAGCGGTTGGCAAGGCGGAAAAAATTGGCGCAAATGTGATTACGGCAACCCGTATTGGAAAACTTGCTGCCGAAGCCGCGAAGGGCAAAGGAATCAAATCAGTGGTGTTCGACCGCTCCGGCGCTCGTTATCACGGAAAAGTAAAAGCTTTGGCAGACGCGGCGCGCGAAGCCGGTTTGCAATTCTAATTAACCAGGAGAAAAAATTGTGGCTGAAGTAATTAAAAGTTTTGGTGGTGAAGGTAGCGCCCCCGCTGGTGGTCCGGGAGGACCTGGTGGAGGTAATCGTTTTGGTGGTGGTGGACGCGGCGGACAAAACCGCGGACCGCGCCGTCGCAATGATGGGCCACAGGCTCAAGTAGGCGACCTTGTTGAGAAAGTTGTTTTCATCAACCGCTCCTCGAAGGTTGTGAAGGGTGGACGCCGTTTTAGCTTCAGTGCCCTAATCGTGACTGGTGACAAAAAAGGTCGTGTTGGAATCGGTCTGGGCAAAGGCGGAGAGGTTGCAGACGCCATTCGCAAAGGCGGAGAAGTTGCCAAGTCAGCGATGGTCAAGATTTCATTGAAAGACACAACCATCCCTCACGAAATATATTATACATTTTGCGGTGCTAAAATTCTGTTGCGTCCTGCTTCTCCTGGAACAGGAATTATCGCGGGAAAAACGGTTCGGGCCGTTCTCGAATCAGCTGGAATCAAAGATATTTTGAGCAAGTCGCTTGGATCCGATAACGCGGCCAATGTTGTGAAGGCGACATTGGGTGCATTGCGCCAACTCCGTTTACGCGAAGATATTTATCGCAGTCGCGGTATCGAAATTAAAAAGAAGGTTGAGAAGTCCACAGAAGTCCAACCCATCGTAGCCACAGCTTAATTTATGCGTTTACATGATTTAAAACCTCGTCCCGGATCAAAGCATCGCCGCAAGCGATTGGGGCAGGGTGAATCCAGCGGACACGGGAAAACTTCCGGTCGCGGTGGCAAAGGCCAGACCGCGCGTTCCGGTAGTTCCATTCGTCCCGGATTTGAAGGTGGCCAGATGCCGCTCATTCGCCGCATTCCAAAACGCGGTTTCAATAACGCTCGCCACACCATCGAATACGTTCCAGTGAACTTGGAATCGCTCAATCAATTTGAAGATGGTGCCACCGTTGACGAATTGGCATTGCGAAATGTTGGCTTGGCGAATGGCACTTTGAAGCGGATTAAAATTCTTGGCACGGGCGAACTTTCAAAAAAATTGAAAGTAACAGCGCACGCCTTTAGCGCAGCGGCTAAAGCCAAGATTGAAAAGCTCGGTGGCAGTTGCGAAGTGATTGCTAAAAAGGTTCAAGGTCCACGCGGTTAATCTCTTTTCGCATGTTCACCGCTATAACCAACACGCTAGCTAATTGCTTTAAAATTCCCGAGTTAAAATCGCGAATTTTTTTTACGCTCATTGTTTTGGGTATCTGCCGGTTAGCGGCTTTAATTCCAACGCCGGGCTTAAACAACGCTGCACTTAAGGCCTACTTCGAAAGCGCCGGTGCGTCTGATGGTGGTTCCCTATTAGGCATGTATAGCTTGTTTACAGGGGGCGGATTTGAAAATTGTGCTGTGGGCGCATTGGGAATCATGCCCTACATCAGCGCGACAATTATTATTCAATTGTTGACTGCAGTGATCCCACAGTTGAGCAAGTTGGCACGCGAGGAAGGTGGACGCACCAAAATTATCCAATACGGTCGTTATCTCACTGTTTTGCTTTGCCTTGGACAGGGGTTTGTGATGGCACTCGGTTGGGAAAATGCTGAGCGGGTATTTAAAGGTTTTTCTGGCAAGCTCGTTCTTTACGACAACATCTGGTGGTATCGAATCCAAACAACTTTTATCCTGACGAGCGGTACGATGTTGCTCATGTGGTTGGGTGAGCAAATTACTGATCGCGGAATTGGAAACGGGATTTCATTGGTCATCACCATAGGTATTCTCGCGCGATTACCGAAAGCGGGTCAGGGACTTGTTGAAATGTTTTTCCCCGGGAACGGAATTGAATCAAAATATAATTGGGGACATGCAATTGCTCTAATTCTCTTGTTGGCTGCAGTTATCGCAGGAGTTATTGCCGTAACTCAGGCACAGCGAAAAATTCCGGTGCAGTATGCCCAGCGCGCTGTGGGAAGAAAAGTCTATTCTGGCGGAAGTTCATTTATGCCATTGCGAGTCAATTACGCTGGTGTGATGCCTGTTATTTTTGCCCAAGCCATTCTAATGTTTCCCGAGAAAATTTTCTTCTTTCTCGGTCAAAGCTTTAAGCTGAAGTTTTTTACCGATTTGGCGATTATGATTCAAACCGGAGCACCGCTTTATTTGGTGTTGTATGGTTTGATGATTTTGTTCTTCTCCTATTTTTGGGTCGCTACCCAATTCAATGAATTGCAAATCGCTGACGATATGAAGAAATCGGGTGGCTATATCCCTGGCGTTCGTCCGGGTCAGGCGACGAGCGATTTTCTTCATCGGACCATGAGCCGAATTACACTGGCGGGAGCGGTTTTCCTCACAGTTATTGCAGTTATTCCAATCATGCTTGGAACGGCGATGGGCATTAATCCAATCGTTTCCCAGTTTTTCGGTGGCACGAGTATGTTGATCATGGTCGGCGTGATGTTGGATACCATGCGCCAAATGGAATCTCATTTGCTGATGCGCCATTACGACGGGTTTTTGAAAAAGGGTAGAATCAAAGGTCGTTTGTAAGATACAGCCAATTTTCTCTCGAAGATGATTGTGTTGAAAAATGAACGGGATCTGGAAGCGATGCGACCAGCCTGTGCGGTGGCAGGGGCGGTTTTGGAAGAAGTAGCTTCCTTCATCAAACCGGGACTCAGCACACGTGAGATTGACGATTTTGCGGCGGATCGGATAAAAAGCTACGGGGCAAAAAGCGCTTTTTTGGGATATCAAAAATATCCGTGTCATCTCTGTATTTCGGTAAATGAGCAAGTTGTTCACGGGTTGGCCGGAAATCGACGTGTCGAATTTGGCGACATTATTAGTTTGGATTGCGGCGTAGTTTACAACGGATTTATTGGCGATACAGCGAAGACAGTTGCGGTGGGCGGTTGCGGAGTATTGGCGCAACGTTTGATGGATGTGACGGAGCGAGCACTTTACGAAGGAATTGCTCAAGCGGTTGCGGGAAATCGCGTGATGGATATTTCGCGCGCGATTCAGAGTTACGTTGAAGCGAATAATTTTAGCGTCGTTCGTGAATTTGTTGGGCACGGCGTTGGCCGGTCGATGCACGAAGAACCGCAAATCCCGAATTTCGTGGAAAAGGGGTCATCGCCCAAGTTAAGGGCTGGAATGACGCTGGCAATTGAGCCGATGGTTAATGCCGGCAAGCCTGAAGTGCAAATTTTAAAAGACGGCTGGACAGTGGTAACTAAAGATGTTTCATTGTCGGCCCATTTTGAGCATACGGTGCTGGTTACCGAGTCGGAGCCGGAAATTTTAACGTGTCGCGAGAAGACGCTATCAAAGTTGAAGGCACCGTAATCGAAGTGCTCCCGAACAATTTGTTTCGGGTCTCTTTGGCCAATGGGCATCGGGTTATGGCTCATGTAACAGGCAAATTGAGGTTGCATTTTGTTAAAATTGCGGCCGGTGACAAAGTGAATTTGGAAATGTCGCCTTACGATTTATCGAAGGGCAGCATCGTTTTAAGAGGAAAATAATATGAAAGTTCGCGCATCAGTGAAGAAGCTTTGCGAAAATTGCAAAGTGGTAAAACGTAAAGGGATTATTCGTGTCATTTGCACGAATGCCCGGCACAAACAACGACAAGGTTAAGATTTATGGCACGCATTATCGGAGTAGAAATTCCCGGCGGCAAGCGCATCGACATTGCGCTGCGCTATATTTACGGCATCGGTCCGGCCAATGCAAAAATCGTTTTGGAGAAGGCCAAAATCGATCCAAGCATTCGCGCCAAGGATTTGGATGAAGCGCAGCTTTCCCAGATCGTTCACGCGATTCAGGACGGCAAGTATGTCATCGAAGGCGACCTGCGCCGAGAACTGGGTATGAATTTGAAGCGACTGCAGGGCATTAAGTGCTATCGCGGTGTCCGTCACTTACGCGGTTTACCCGTTCGTGGCCAACGCACTTCAACTAATGCACGCACACGCAAAGGTCCGCGCAAAACTGTCGGCGTCCAACGCAACCCGAACGCCAAGGCTGGCATTACCTAATTTTGAACTATGGCTGAAGAAATAAAATCGAAAAAATCTGCTTCTAAAAAAGAAGCAAAACCCGAAGCGGCTGAAAAATCAGCGAAGGCTCCTGCTGCTGAAGGCCAGGCTAAACCTGCAAAAAAAGAAAAAGCGGCACCCGGGACTTCTGAAACCCCAAAGGCTGCTGCGACTACTGAACCAGTCGCCGCTCCTGCTGCGCCAACTGCGGCTGAACTGCTCGCTGATGATCCGAATGCCAAAAAGATCATCAAAGTCAAAGGCGCGAAAAATATTTCCGTTGGCATCGCCAACATTCTTGCGACATTTAACAACACACACGTTGCCATCACTGACATGCAAGGCAACGTCCTCGGATGGTCGAGCGCAGGCCGGGTTGGTTTCAAAGGTTCGCGCAAAAGTACCGCGTTCGCTGCGCAACAAGTTGCTCAGGACGCCGCTCGTCAAGCGATGTCCCACGGAATGCGCGAAGTTGAAGTCCGTGTCAAAGGTCCAGGCTCCGGTCGCGAATCCGCCATCCGCGCTCTCCAAGCGATCGGTCTGGAAATCAACGCGATTAAAGATGTTACCCCCGTTCCACACAACGGTTGCCGTCCTCGCAAACAACGCCGCGTTTAATTCATCACTCGAAATTCGTAAATCGAAATTTAATTTATGGCTCGCTATACAGGTCCCCGCACAAGAATCAGCCGACGTTTCGGAATCCCAATTTTCGGTCCGTCAAAATATTTGGAACGCCGCAACTACGGTCCCGGCGTTCACGGCCCGAAGTCCCGCCGCAAAAACACCGACTACGCTCTCGGCCTGATCGAGAAGCAGAAATTTCGTTATTACTACGGTTTGATGGAAAAGCAGTTTCGCGGGGTTTACGAAAAAGCGCTTAAGCGCCGTGGTGTCACTGGCGAAACCATGTTGCAGATTTTGGAAACCCGTTTGGACAACGTTGTTTTCCACCTCGGTTTCGGCAACACCCGTTCTGCCGCTCGTCAGTTGGTCGGTCACGGTCACGTCAAAGTCAATGGAAAGAAGGTTAACATTTCTTCCTACGCTCTGAAAGTGAACGACATTGTTGAAGTCAAAGATTCGAATGTCTCTCGTCAATTGGCGACCAAGAGTTTGGAAATTTCAACGAGCCGCGTTGTGCCTGATTGGTTGTCACTCGACAAAAATATTTTTAAAGGAACAGTCATGCGCGTTCCGACGCGCGATGAAATCCAGCCAATCGGAAACGAACAGGCTGTTGTAGAATTTTATTCCCGCTAATTAGAAATCCGCTTCGCAAGGAGCAAATAAACAATTATACGGACTGCTTCGGCTGCGGGAATAAATCACCCGAAGAAGTCAGATTAAAATTGTTAGAAAGAAAGTTATGCCAGTACGTTTAGGACGTTTCGAAATGCCCAAGAGGTTGACCAGGGAAGATTCAA
>JBKJOZ010000213.1:0-3838 GCA_046595315.1 Limisphaerales bacterium | reverse complement strand
CTAACATTTAAGTAGGCAGCGGGGTTTGCAGTCTATCTCGTTTCATGGTTTGACAGTAATTTTCGGCTAAACATTGTCCAGCCAAGTTTCGATCTCAAATTTTGCTGCGCTAATTATTTTTTCACATCCAGACAGACTAAATCGCCTTTGGCGTTGCGACAATAAATCAGGCCATGGGACAGGACTGGTGCCGTCCAGTTTTTCCCGCCCAGAACTTGCGCGCGGGAAATGGTTTTGAAGGAATCGGGCGTCGCTTCGGCCACGATCAATTCGCCTTTGTCGGTGAGCACGATGAGTTTTCCGTCTGCGGCCATCAACGCGCCTGCGCCTAAATTTTTTTCCGTCCATTTGATCGCTCCGGTTTCGAACTCGACACAGTTGAAATTCGCTTTGGGTCCAGCGTTGCCATCGAAGCCGTAAAGAAAACCGTTCAGGAGGAGGCTGCTGTTAATGTGGTTGCGGAGATTTTTATTTTCCCAAAGCACGGTTGCCTTTTCCTCTTTGATTTTCAGCAGTGCGCAACCGTGATCGTAGCCGGAGGAAATAAAAACTTTATCGCCGAGAATGATCGGCTCAGCGGCGTTGACGTCGTAGCTGGTTTTCCATTCGTGTTCCCAAATTTTTTTGCCGTCTTTGACCGTCGCGGCGAAAATGGATTTTGCGCCAAACAAAACGACGCAACTTTGGTTGCCGAATTTGGCGGGCACAGGAGTGGAATAACCGGCCGCTTCTTTTCCGCTGGTCCAGATGACTTTGCCAGTGGCTTTTTCGAGAGCGGTTCCCGCGCTGCCCACGTTGAGGATTAGGTGATTTTTTTCCACCAAAGGCGAACCCGCGAAACCCCAGGTCGGAATTTCCGCGCCCAAATCGTTGGCGAGATTTTTGGACCAAACCACTTTTCCACTGGTGGCTTCGAGGCAGAACAAATCACCTTTGCGGCTCAAGGTGAAAACATTTTTGCCATCCACCGTCGGCGTGACACTGGGGCCGCCTTCGTAATATTTCGGATCGAGTTTGCACGGATAAGAATGTTTCCAGATTTCTTTTCCGGTTTTGGCGTCGAGACAAAAAACGGAATCGTTTTCGTTTTCATTACCCATTGTGAAGAGGCGACCGTCGCTAATGGAGACGGAGGAAAATCCGGTGCCGACACTGCTTTTCCAGAGCTGCTTGGGACCTTCGGCTGGCCAGGTGGTTTGCCAGTTTTTTTCGGAGGAAATGCCGTTGAGCGACGGGCCGCGCCAACGATACCAGTCGGCGGCGGTGAGATTTGCGGAAAAAAGCCACGTGCTGCACCAGACTAAAATCAAACGATTCATCGCGGCACCGTTGCAGCAATAATTTGCAGTGTCAATTGTCACTCAAGTTAAATGCCGAAAAACTTTGTGAACCGTCCGGTGTTTTGCTATTTACCAATGCTCTTGAAACTGGTTGTTAAAATTTCACGCCTTCGCGCTTGCGCCTGTCTTTTCGCGGGTTTCTGTCTGCTGGTCGCGCAGGCTACTTCTCAAGCCGGTGTTGTCTCGAGTTTGACTCAATCCAATCTGATGATGGCGTTGACCAACGGTGGGCCGGTGACTTTTCTCACCGATGGCACGCTGACTTTGACGAGCACCGTTCAGATCGCCACGGACACGGTGATTGATGGAGTGGGGCGAGCGGTGACGATCAGCGGCGGTGGCCGCAGCAACAATCTCAATGGGGTGCGGATTTTTTTTGTAACGAACAATGTGACGCTGACCTTGCGTAACCTGACCGTGGCCAATGGACGAAGCACCAATGGCGCGGCGATTTATAATGCAGGCGGTTTGGTTAATATTTCTAATTGTTTGTTGGCCGTAAATCTGGCGCTGGGGAAAGTGCCTTTGGATGGGGTGAATGGCGGTATTGGTGGCAACGGCACCAGTGGCGGCACCGGTGCGCCAGCATTCGGAGGAGGAATTTACAATTTGGGAACTGTCTCGATTATAAAATCGATCCTGTTCGGCAATGGCGCGTTTGGAAGCAATGGCGGCGATGGCGGAAAAGGCGGCGATGATTCGGCTTTTGGCGGCGACGGAGGAAACGGCGGCGGGGGCGGATTTGCTGCGGGCGGAGCAATTTACAATCTTGGAAATGTTTCTATCTCGAATAGCACGTTTCAAATTAACAGCGCTGCGGGCGGCGATGGAGGCTTGCCTGGCTCAGGCGGCACGGCTCCTTTTCCGGGCAAACCCGGGAATGGCGGAATTGGTGGCGCAGGTTACGGCGGAAGCATTTACAATTTAGGGAATGTTACCGTAAACAATTCCACCTTTGTGACGAACAAGGCTTTTGGAGCCAGCACTGCTCACGCGGGCCCGGATCGCGACGGCGGAAATGGCGGTTTCGGTTACGGAGGTGGCATCTACAATCTTGGCTTCGTGACGGTCACCAACAGCACGTTCACAGAAAATATTGTTCGTGGTGGAAAAGGGGGCGATGTTTTTCAGGGGAATTTTATTTTTGCTGGCGACGGTGGCCCGGCCCGGGGCGGCGCGATTTTCAATTCCAATAGTGTGGTTCTTGTTAGTTGCACCATCGCCACAAACAATGCCATCGGAGGAGCGGGCGGCATCAGTTCATTTGTGGACAACAAGGGCTCCACCGGCGTCAGTCAGGGGGGAAATATTTATCAGCAGAATCCAGGGCAAGTGCAGATGCATAACACGATTCTGGCCAAAGGAACCAACGGATCGAATTATGCCGGGACGGTGATCGACGACGGCTACAACCTTAGCTCTGATACCACTCCGGTTTTTACGGCCGGTTCCGGGAGTCGAAATAATCTCAACGCGCGCCTCGCGTCGCTGGCCAACAATGTTGCAGGAATCAGTCCGACGATGGCTTTGCTTTCGGGAAGTGCGGCGATTGATAACGGAGACCCGAGTTTTTGTTTGGCTATTGATCAGCGCGGAGTCGCACGCCCGCAGGGTAACGCCTGCGACATTGGCGCTTTTGAATTTGTCGCGACGTTCGGCATCGCCGGACGTTTGATGGACGGAACGAATGGAGTTCGGGGCAGCCCTGTGGTGGCATCCGGTCCAGTGACCAACAGCGTGAACTCTGCGACCAATGGAAATTATTCCATCAGCAATCTGGTGGTGGGCAGTTATTCGGTTACCGCTGGCCCAAGCTACTCACCCAGTAATTACGTGGTCACCCTTGGTGCTGGTTCCAATTTCACAAACCTCAATTTTAGTTTCATCGGATCCATGCTCTCATTTCCCTCGTTTTCGACCAACGCCAACGGATTTTTTAGCTTCTTGGTGACCGGAAAACCGACTCAGAACACGAATCAATCCTACACGTTGCAACGCTCGACCAACCTCGTGGATTGGTCCAATTTTCAAACAAATATAAATGTGACGAACGGAATTCTTCCAATTAGCGGCACCAATGCGTTCGGATTTTCGCAGCAATTTTTTCGAGTCCTCACCCCTTAACGCCTCTCGAAAAATAGTGGCTTAATAATTTGTGACATCAGCGAAGGCAACCCCCGGCCGGGAATAGGAAAAGGTCATTTCGTTTGAGCTGAATTTATTGTGCGCCTTCACATGGAGATCGGCGAAGAGGACATTGACCCGTCGATTGTGCGCCGGTGAGGTGTAGGTGAACAGAGTTTCTTGCGAATAGTTGTCGGGATCCGCGTCCGTAGCATCAAAGGGAAAATTGACGTCGCCCGAAAGAATGTAAGAAGCCGGAAACTGAATCGCGCGCAAATTCACACTCGCCCGCTGAAAACCTGACGTGACGTAAGCGGCGCGCGAACCCATAAAATAATTGAACGAAGATTTTTCATACGCTCGGCTCATGGAAG
>JBKJOZ010000170.1:0-3994 GCA_046595315.1 Limisphaerales bacterium | reverse complement strand
ATTTCGGCCACGGGCAACTCGCCCCTCGTTTACCAATGGTTTTTCAACGGCGGTGCGCTGACCGATTCGGCTCACCGCCGTTGAAAAACCATTGGTAAACGAGGGGCGAGTTGCCCGTGGCCGAAATACTAAAGCTGGCGTTTGTCCCCGCGACTACCGTTTGGCTGGATGGCTGGGACGTGATGGAGGGTTTGGCTTGTCCGTAAATCCTTTGCGGAAAAACCACCGCCATCAAGATTAAGCCGATGCATAGTTTCAGAAAAATACCGCGCGCAGTGAAACCAAAAAAAGAATCGTTCATAACGAGTTTGTATCCCGGATGTTTTGCAAACCGACCGTAGCCAATCGCGGGTTTAGCTCAAGACAATTGGCCGGAAAAACTTCCCTCGTTTCCAGCTCCGCGAAGCCCTGAGAATTCGGGCGAACCAACCCATTTTCAGAAAAAAATGACGCTCACCGCGTTGGAACCCAACCGCGCCCCGGAATAAATTCGCGACTACCGGAATTGCTTTTGCATCCAGCAATGAGCATCGCTCCCAAAACCACCAACGTGAAAAGCAGGTAACATTTTTTCATGACTCCAAATTATTCTCAATTGTCAGACAGGCAAGCCTGCGTCAAATTGGAGCGCAAGGCGCGGCATGGGTGAAACCATTAAAAATCTCAAAGGACAATTGCTTCTCGACGGCGGGAAACTCGCCGGCTCGTTTTTCCATCGCACTGTCGTTCTGATTTGCGAACACAACGCGGAAGGCGCGCTGGGTTTGATTCTTAATCGCAACAGCGGAAACAAAGTGGGCGAAATGATTGTCGCGGATTTGCCTGAAGATTTGAAGGAACAGCCGCTTTTCACCGGTGGTCCAGTGCAACCCGCAGCGCTCAGCTACCTTCATAGCGACACTTTTTTGGCCGAAGCCAATGTTGTTCCGAACCTCAACCTCGGCCATTCGCTGGAATCTCTCGTCGATATCGGCGAATCTTTTTCTAGCACGCAAAAAATAAAAGTGTTCGCGGGCTACGCCGGATGGAGTCCCGGCCAACTGGAAGAAGAAATGAAACGCGGCGCGTGGCTGGTCCATCCCGTTTCCTTGGATTTTGTTTTCAAAACCAACCCGCAAAAACTATGGCAAACCATTCTGGACAAAAAGGGTTGGCAATACCGATTGACCGCGCAAAGCCCGGAAGATTTGTCGTGGAATTAAGCCCTCAGAGCCAGCCACCAGGTCAAAATTATTAAGCCTGCGAGCGTGACCACACAAATCGCGTTCGCGAATTCGCGGCGAATCATTTTCGGAGAAAAATGTAAAATGAGTCCGAAAACTGCACCGAAAACAAATCCTCCGACGTGCGCGATGATGTCTGTTCCTTCGGAAAATCCCATCAAGACCAACACTAAAATTGCAGCGGCCAGTCCACGGCGAATCAGATGAGTTGCCCGCGTCGTGCGCCATGCCGCGATGCCTTCAACCGCCAGCAAACCGAGCGCACCCATCACCATTCCTGAAGCGCCGAGGCCGCGATGCGTCTCGGGATAGATCACAAACCCCGCTAGATTTCCGCCTGCGCCCGCTAAAAATGCCGCGAGCAAAGCGACGCCCGCTCCGTAGCGAGCCATCGCCATGCCGAATAAAATAAAACCTGTCGTGACATTTGCGATGAGATGCGCTGCGTCGCCGTGCAGGCAAACTGCGGTAAATAATTTCCACCATGCGCCCGCCGCGACCGCTTTGTTGTCCATCAATCCCAAAATTTTCAGCGATGAAATTTGCGATTCGCTTAAAAAAAAGAATGCGGCGAATAACAGGCACGGGGCCAACCCGCCCCAGTGAAAAATCAAACCGGTGCCGGGCAATTTCTGTCGCCAATTCCAACCGCGATTTTCTTTTTCAAACAGTTCAATAGCTGTCACGGCCTGTTCGTAGTCCAATTCCGCGACGAGCAATGCCCAATTTTCTCCGCGCGAAATGGTCGTTTCAATTTCCTGGCTGGTTAGAACGAGACTCCAATCCATCACCTGGCGTTTGTTGCGCGCGGGAATTTCCCTGAGCAAAGGTTCCGTGTTGTCGGAATTATTTTTCACTGCTATATTTTTGACGTCAGGCAGTCATACCAGACTATGTGTTTTGCGAACATAGAGAATGGAATCGGTAATTTTCTTCGGGACTTTTTTTCTTCAAATGGTTCATCGGCACGCGGCACACGTTATGCAGATGTTTTAGAATTCCCAAAAATGCTATGAAAATGATCCAGCCAAATTGTCGGATTCAATTCACCGCTGACGACATCGATTTCATCACGCGCATCCTCGGAACAAAAATGGATAGCGGCAATTGCTTAATCAAATTGCTGACCGAGCCGGAGACGCGCGATCTGATTCTGGACGACGAAGCGTTGTTCCGTGCCTTGCTCGAACAAACCGGCTGCCTGCGCGTCTCAAATCATTTTTATTTCTATGTGTTGGTCCGGCAGGTTTTGCGTCGCGCCGGAATTGAAGATCGAACCGTCGCCGATTACGTCGCCGAAATGTTAACTGAATTTTCTCACGCAGAACAAAGCCGCTGCATCGTTCCCGGCCAAACCACGCCGCTCGATTATTTTTTTGAAATGCTGGCGGCTTTGCGAACTGCGGATGAGCGCACGAGTTTTTATATTCGCGCGCATATTGGAAATCACTCGCTCTTTCTCTCCGGCGTTTTTCCGGAGCGAATTCGTTTTCGCGCTGAATCAAAAGGGTTTCCCGATTTGAAATATTACCAGGAGTTAGGTCGGACGAATTTTCGCGTGGCGAGCGACCATCGGCTGGCCCAACGATATGAACTCGCGCCAATTTTCAATACGCTCTCTGAAAATTTTGAACCGGCGCGACGCGCACTGAACGATTTGTCCGAGCGCATTTTCTCACTGGGCGACAACGACCGTTTTATTCACACGCTCTTGCGGCAGAGCGAGCAGCAGAATTAATTCAAAAGCCGAATTGCTTAACCAGTTGCAAAGTTTTCTCCGGCGATTCCTGTAAAATCGTTTGCCAATTTCGCGTTGCACCCGCTGCCACATTTTCCACGCGATCATCGAGGTAAAGAATCGCCTCGCCGGTTTTGCCGGAGATCCGCTCGACGACCTCATACAATTTCGCATCCGGCTTCATCGCGCGATGTTCGTAGGAAAAAATGTAATCTGTGAAATTCGCGAAGAACGGAAAAGTTGCGCGAATATGACGAATCGCCAACTCGTTGGTATTGGAAAAAATATAAGTGGGAATTCCTTTTTGCCGAAGCGTCTGATGCCATTCGATCATCGGCTTAATCGGCGAAAAAATATCGCTGAAATGGCAGCAAAAATCCTCAATTCCCCCGGAGAATCCGGTGCCAGTGCAAATCTCAGTGAAAAATTCTTCCTTGGTCATCAATCCCGTTTCGAAACGAAAAAGGAGCGGCGAATGATCCACAAATTTTTGGATTTCTTCAGGGGAGAGGCGTCCCTGCTGAGAAATTTTTCGAGCAGCAATATTGTAATCAAAATCGACGAGGACTTTGCCTAAATCAAAAACCACGACTTCCGGAATTTTCATAAATTAACTGAATTCGCGTCGGCCTTCGAGCGCGCGGCTCAGAGTAATTTCATCAGCGAATTCTAAACCGCTTCCGGCAGGCAATCCGTGGGCGATGCGAGAAATTTTTACCCCTTTGCCAGCCAGACGTTTCGCCAAATAATAACTGGTCGCGTCACCTTCGACGTCGGTGCTAAGTGCGATGACGATTTCTTGAATCGGTTCTTTGGTAAGGCGCGCTTCTAATTCAGCAATGCGTAAATCTTCCGGCTCGACGCCGTTCAATGGAGAAATTTTTCCGCCGAGCACATGAAATTTTCCGCGAAAACTTCCGCCCTTTTCGACGCTGATAATGTCCACCGGCCGTTCGACCAAACAGATCAAACCGGCATCGCGACGTGGGTCATCGCAAATGGCGCACGGAGTTTTTTCGGTCAACGCGCCGCA
>JBKJOZ010000157.1:0-7508 GCA_046595315.1 Limisphaerales bacterium | reverse complement strand
GATAGCGCGGAAGCGGCGATCGAAGTGATTTTGCAAGCGACGAAAGATGCCGGTTACAAAGCGGGTAAAGAAATTTTTCTCGCGCTCGATGTGGCCGCTTCCGAGTTTTACGACAAGGCGAGCGGCAATTACATTTTCAAAAAGAGCAGCGGCAAAAAATTGTCCGGCGATGAGATCGTAGCGTTCTACGCCAAGCTGACCGGTCAATATCCGATCATCAGCATTGAAGATGGCTGCGCCGAAGGCGATTGGAAGACTTGGAAAAAATTGACCGACAAACTCGGCGATAAAATTCAACTCGTCGGCGACGATCTGTTTGTCACAAACGTAAAATTTCTCCGTAAAGGAATCGAGACCGGCACGGCGAATTCCATTCTCGTCAAAGTGAATCAAATCGGTTCGCTCACGGAAACGTTGGATGCCGTCGAACTCGCGCAGGAAAATGGTTACACCGCAGTTCTCTCGCATCGCTCGGGCGAAACCGAAGACGCGACCATCGCGGACATCGCAGTGGCGACGAATTGCGGCCAGATCAAAACCGGGTCCCTCAGCCGCTCGGATCGTTTGGCGAAATACAATCAGCTTTTGCGCATCGAACAAATCCTCGGCAAAAACGCGATTTACGGCGGAAAACTCTAAGTCGCTTCATTTAGAAAAAACTAAGATCGGAGATGCGTGTTGTGCGTGTCTCCGATTTTTTTTCGATTCAAGTTTGACTCCGTTCATCCCCCGCGACAGCATCGGCGCCTATGAAAAAATGGGTTGTTCGAATTGTGGTCGTCGTCGCCGTTCTCGTCATCGTCGCGCTGGGGCTTGTTTTCTTTAACCTTAATTCCATTGTCAAAAAGGGCGTGGAAACTGTCGGGCCGCAATTGACCAAGGTCGATGTGAAATTGGGCAGCGCGAAACTGTCGCCGTTCAATGGCAATGGTGAGTTGAGCAAATTGTTCGTTGGCAATCCTGAAAATTACAAAGCGCCGTCAGCAATCGAGGTGGGCAATGTCAAAGTCGCGGTGAAGCTGCGCTCCGTTTTGTCAAACACGATTGTGGTGGATGAAGTAAATATTCAAGCGCCGGTCATCACGTTTGAAGGTGGATTGGGCGGAAATAATTTAATGACTATTTTGAAAAATCTTGAAGGCGCTCCCGATGATGTGAAGCCGACGCCAAAAGGAAAACCGGCGAGCGAAGGTGGCAAGAAATTCTTTGTAAAAGACGTCGTCATCAACGGCGGAATTATTCATATCAACATCACAGGGTTGGGTGCAAAAGCGCTGACGGTTCCGTTGCCGCCGATTCATTTGACTGACATCGGCTCGGAAAATAATGGCGTCACCGCCGCGCAACTTTGCAAAGAAATTTTGAAACCACTTATTGCCAGTGCGGTGAAAGCAGGTGCGGAAGCAATTACCGGTTTGGGCGGTAAAAACGCAACCGAAAAAGCGGGCAAAGCGGTCGAGGGGCTAAAAGGCCTTTTCAAAAAATAGAGTCGCTTAAGTCGCGTAATTTCTCTCAAATAAATTTATGAGCATGATCAAAGAATTCAAAGAGTTCGCGATGCGCGGCAATGTGGTGGACCTTGCCGTCGGCGTCATCATTGGCGCGGCGTTCGGCAAAGTCGTTTCGGCCATGGTTGATAAAATTATCATGCCGCCGATTGGCAAAGCGATGGGCGGGGTGGATTTCAAAGATCTTTTTATCAACCTCGACCCGGCGAAATTGACCAAGGCGGGTGCCCCGGTAAAAACGCTCGCTGACGCGGCTGAGGCTGGCGCAGCGGTTATTGGCTACGGCGTTTTCATCAGCACTGTGATTGATTTTCTTATCGTCGCCTTTTGCATTTTCCTAATTGTAAAAGGGATGAACAAACTCAAGAAAAAACCGGTTCCGGTCGTTCCTGTCGCGCCGACTGAACCGTCGAAGGAAGAAAAACTTTTGATTGAAATTCGGGACGCCATTCGCGCTCGCAACCTTTAAGGCGACTTAAAAAGTTGGCTTCTGATTGGGGCCACTGGAAACGGAAAGTTTTACTTCTGCAAAAGTTTTCTCTCCGAATCGGCTTGTTTCAAACGAGGCGACTTTTCCAAAAGTAGCATTTCTGCGGCGTAACGTTTTCCCAATTCGCGCTGCGCTTTTGCATCGAAATGCAATTGATCGCCTTTGTGGCCGAGGCCGCGCGAGAGAGCGCAAGCGGTTCTCGGAACTCGTTGCGAAATGTTGGCCAGTGTTTCGTTCACTTCACGGGCGAACGGTTGAGGATTGCCGTCGCGGTTGTAATTAAATTCCCCGATTTGCCCGACGACAAACGGAAGCTGCGGCGATTTTAATTCCATGCGAATCGCCGTGATCATTTTGGCAAGACGTTCGCCGTAAGTTGTCGCGTTGGTTTTTGATCCCGCATCACTTTCCCCTTGATGCCAAATAATTCCTGAGATGGTCCCGAATTGTGCCGCAGTTTTTGCGCGCACGACCGCGTTGGAATACAAATCGGCACCGGGCATCCAGCGCTTCAACGGTGTGCCGCCGACGGCGCACGGTACGAGTGCGACCGTAATTTCCGGATTGGTTTCGGCTATTGTTTTGCCAAAAGCGAGGCCGGGACCGACGCCGGGCGTTTTCTTTTTTTCGCCACGTGTGATCGGCTCCACCGCGATTTCCCATTGGTTGCTTTGCGAAAACATGAGAACGCGTGGATGCGGCGTGAGGTCTTCTTTTTCCGGCACGCCACGACCAGCCATGTTGGATTGGCCCATGAGGAGATAAATTTTCACTTTTCCCTTAGGCGGCAGTTTAACGGCTGAATTGGTTTCCGCAGGGAGAGTTAATGTGGACAAAATCAGAAGAGCTAGAATTTTCATTAGTGACCAACAATAGGCGTGCGTGAGGAGTTTCTGGAATCAAATTTCCGAGGATCTAATTTTAAATGGATCAGTATCTCGAGAGAAAATGCCTCAATTCATTCCTCGTTAACACGAGCAATACTTTCGGGTGGCGAAATAGAATGCAACCGACAAACTGGACGGACTCAAAATGATAATTTCAGCCCAGCGAATATTTTTGGTAATCGTTTTGTCGATTGGTGCAGCGACAACGCAAGCGGATGATTTCATTCTCAGCTACTGGTGTGGACCGCCCGTTGCGGAGGATATTAATAAACGCTACGCGGAAGTCGCAGAATGCAATTTCAACTACGCGATGCTCGCCTGTTCCGGCAGTAGTAGCAACCAAGCCGTTCTTGAGGCCTGCAAAAAAAATAAACTTAAATACGTTGTACACGATTCGCGAATTCTGAGTTACGGCCCGGAAAATCCCGCGTTCAAAACCAATCTCGATGCCATCATTTCTGACTACACCAAACACACCGCGCTCGGTGGTTACTTCCTTGCCGATGAACCGGGAGTTGATTCATTTCCGCTTTTAGGAGCCGTGAATCAATATTTGCTGGAACACGATCCAAAGCGGTTGCCGTTTATCAATCTTTTGCCCAACCACGCTCCTGATTGGGCGCTGGGCGGGCCTTACGAGCAACACGTCGAAAAGTTTCTCACCAGCGTCAAGCCCCGCCTGCTTTGTTTCGATCATTATGCGCTCATGGTCGATAACACGGTGCGTCCGATTTATTTTGAAAATCTTGAAATCATTCGCCGCCAGGGATTGAAGCATGACGTTCCCTTCGGATTTATTTTTCAAGTGACGCCGCACGGTCCATATCGCGATCCTTCCGAAGACGATTTGCGCTGGCAGGTCAACACCGCGCTCGCTTACGGAGTAAAGGCACTTTTTCATTTCACCTACTGGTCGCCAACCAATGATCCATCCTTCCTCACCAGCAACGCGATCATCGACACCAAAGGAAATCGCTCACCGCATTACGAACAGGCGCGCTGCATCAACGCCGCAGTCAAAGCATGGGCACCAACCTTGATGAAACTGAAATCAACCGAAATTTATCACACCGGAACGTTGCCCAAAGCGACCCGTGGATTGCCGAAGGATGCCGTTGTCCAAATCAAAACGGTCGGCGAATTTCTGGTGGGAACTTTCAAACACGAGGATGGTTCTGACTGGTTGATGATCATGAATCGAGCTTTGCACAAACCGGCCGAGACAACGGTGCGTTTCGAAAAAAGCATCAAGCGATTGCGCGAATTGAGCGACAAAAATGGCAAACTTTTCGGCGTCAAAATACGGGGGAATGAATTTACATTTTCACTTCCCGCTGGCGGAGCAAAGCTATTTAAGCTTTCGCGCTGATCGATTATTTCATCATCCGTTTCACCGCAAAATCCAGCATGCGGACTTGTTCGCGGAAGTGGCCAGATTGCGCTTCCACGTTGATGTAGGAGATTGCGTGTTGCCCGGCAAAAATCGAAAGAGAACCGTCATCACGCAAGAGTTGATTGTGTTGAAGAACCGCGTTGAACCTTCTCTTTTTCGCTTCCTCAAAAAAACGAGGGCTCGTCACGTAAAAAAAATCGTCTGGATCGGCTTCCAAGTTTATCGAAAGCTGATCGGTAACGTCAGCCTCCTCTCCGCCTGGTTCGTAAGTGTGGATCGATAAATCACCTTCGCCGTTATTGTGCAACGTGATAATCCCGCGTCCTTTATCCAACGCGAAATAGTGGATGAACCTCACGGCGAATTGGTTGACTGTTTTATATGCTTCCTCTGGAATTGCGCCACGACTCTCCAACGTTTTACGCACGCCTGGGTCCGAGAAAATGCGATTGGGATCAAATGAATATTGTTTTCCGTTCAAAGAAAATACGACGCGGCGTTGTCCGGAATGAACGAGCCGGATCAAGCGTCCGCCATATTTCTGGAGAATAATTTGTCCGGCTTGCACGGAGGTTTTTTCATCTTCATGAAGATTTACCATCGTCAAGCGAGACTTACCACGTTCCGTAACCTCGGCATGAATTTCGGTTTCGCCAATTTGAAACGCGACTTTCTGAGTTCGATTTTTAATCGCGGTGGAGCTGCAACCTCCGCTAAAAACCAGCAGCGCGACAAATTGGAATGCGACAACGAGGTTGAGAAGTTTTTTTGCGGACACGCCGTTAGCTTTAGCTGCGCAGAAGAAACGATGGCAAGAATAACTTGTCCAATTTGGATTTCCTATTCGGGTTCGTCTCTGAATAATCGCCGGATGAGAATTGTGATTTTATTTCAAACTGCGTTATTGACGCTGGTGTTTTCGGCGGCAGCGGCTGAACCGCTGGTTCAACAGGATATTTTTATCAGCGGAACGGAGGGTTATCACGCGTATCGAATTCCCGCATTGCTCGCGACCCAGCGCGGTTCGCTACTTGCTTTTTGTGAAGGGCGAAAAAACAGTTCCTCCGACGCAGGTGACATTGATTTGCTGATGAAGCGCTCCACCGATGGCGGGAAAACCTGGAGCAAAACAAAAATTATTTGGGATGATGGAGTGAATACGTGCGGCAATCCTTGTGCGGTGTTGGACAAAAAGACGGGAACCGTTTGGTTAATTCTTTCGCACAATCCCGGCGCAGCGAGTGAACGCGCCATCACTGACAAAACGAATGCCGTCGCACGAACGGTTTGGTCGTGCAAAAGCACCGATGACGGCAAGACATGGTCGGCCCCAGTGGAAATTACCACTTCGGTCAAAGATCCGTCGTGGGGTTGGTATGCCACCGGCCCGGGCGTCGGCATTCAAATCGAGCACGGCGAACACAAGGGGCGTCTCGTGATTCCTTGCGACCACACCGTGGACGATGCGAACGGCAGCCTCGGAAAACAGGAACGCGGTTCGCATATTATTTACAGCGATGACCACGGAAACAACTGGAAACTTGGCGGCGTGATTCGTCCGCGCATGAACGAATGTCAGGTCGTCGAACTGGCCGACGGCAACGGCACACTCCTGATGGATATGCGCTCATATTTTGGCAAAAGTCGTCGCGCTCAATCGCTCAGTTCTGATGGCGGCTCGACCTGGACTGCGCCCAAGGATCAACCCGATTTGATCGAGCCCATTTGTCAGGCGAGCATTCTTCGCTACAACTGGCCGAAGAAAAAAGAACCCAGCCAAATCCTTTTCTCTAATCCAGCCCACGAAAAACGACGAAGAAATATGACAATTCGCGTGAGCAACGATGAAGGTCAAACGTGGCCGGTTTCACGCGTGTTGCACGAGGGACCAAGCGCTTATTCGTGCCTTGCCCGACTGCACGACAAAACGATTGGTTGCCTCTACGAACGCGGCGACAAAAGTGCCACGGAAAAAATCACATTCGCTCGCTTCACCGAAGACTGGCTCAATCGTGCGACGCCCTAAAAAATTCTGAGTGAAACTGGAGCAGGGTGTTTCCCTATTGAAGTTTTCCAAGTCCTGAAGTTCATTGGACACAACTTCGGGATTCGAATATGAAAAAAATTGCTCTTGGCTGCGGCGGCTTGGTCATTCTCCTCGTAATTATTCTGGGGATGAGCGGGTGCAATACTTACAACCGGCTCGTCGGCTCTTCGCAAAACGTCGATTCGAAATGGGCGCAGGTGCAAAACGTTTATCAGCGGCGTTATGATTTAATTCCGAATCTCGTGAACACCGTACAAGGCGCGGCGAACTTTGAGAAATCGACCATCACCGAAGTCACGCAGGCGCGCGCGTCCGTCGGGCAAATGAAAATTGATCCTAACAGCGCGCCAACGGATCCGGCGCAATTGGCGCAATTTCAAAAAGCGCAGGATCAACTCGGGTCCGCGCTCTCGCGATTGTTGGTCGTGGTGGAGCGGTATCCTGAGTTGCGCGCCACCGCCGGATTCCGTGATTTACAAGTGCAACTCGAAGGCACCGAAAACCGAATCACCGTCGAACGGCAAAACTTCAATGACGCCGTCCAGCAATTCAACACCAGCGTGAAACGTTTTCCGACCACCCTCTTCGCGCGCATGTTTGGTTTTGCGCCACGGCCTTATTTCCAAGCGCAAGCCGGCGCGGAACAAGCGCCCAAAGTGCAATTTGATTTTGGTAAACCGACCAATAAATAACTGCCGTCACGGGCAGTTTTTAAAATGCAAATTGGCTTCCAGAAATTTTTAGTTTCGCGGTCGCGCTTCGGTTCGTGGCGACTTTTCTTGCTGCAAATTTTCACGATCATTTTCTTCTCATTGCAGTTGCATGGCGCTGAGGTGATGCCGCCGCGTCCGCCACATTATTTCAATGACGAGGCGCATGTTGTTCCCGCCAATGTTACGCAAGAACTGGACAAAAAGCTGGAGGCTTTTGAACGCGAAACTTCCGATCAAGTGGTTGTGGCCGTTTTCCCAAAAATGCAGAGCGATTCTTCTATTGAAGATTTTACCCAACGCATTGCGCAAAAATGGCAAGTAGGCCAGAAGGACAAAAGAAATGGCGTGGTACTTTTTGTTTTTATTCAGGACCGAAAAATGTTCATCCAAGTGGGTTATGGATTGGAAGGCGCGTTGCCCGATGCGTTGGCCAAACGAATTGTGGAAGACGAAATTAAACCGTTTTTTAA
>JBKJOZ010000079.1:0-8838 GCA_046595315.1 Limisphaerales bacterium | reverse complement strand
GCGGAAATAGCGTTCTGTTGAAGGTGAATTGAAACTGAAACTCTGCGTCATCGCGGTCCCAGCAGCAGGGCCGAATGAAAATCCAGTGTCAGTCCAGGAGAAACCCGCATTGAGATTGGTGCGATATTGCACCCGGTATTGGCGCGTCGGCTGACTGGTCCAATTCAAAGTGTTGGTATCTTGTCCACCGGCGAAGAGAACTGAACTGGAGGCAATGCGCAGAAAATCACTGCCATTGCGTGGATTGGTGTCAGCCAAATGCTCGTTCACATCTGAAAAACCATCGCCATCGCTGTCACTGGTAGCAGTGAACGCCGTGAGCACATTCGTATAAGATAACTCCCACGCATCCGGAATGCCGTCGCCATCGCTATCGCCGCCTGTTTGGATTTTGTCCGTCTGCACGAATGCGAACGCATTGCTGAGACTGATCCAACCGCAGTTGGCCGAGTAAACCGATCCGCTTAATCTGCCATTGTTCAAATCGACTTTTGCCGCGCCATTGGTCTCGAAATTAATCCAGCCGATATTCGCGCCGTAAGCATAGCCGCGCAGGTTTCCAACGCCGTCATGGTTCACTCCAAAGTCGTTGGAGGAAATGTTTTGGTAACGGATTCCATTGATGGGAGCGCCATTTCCAAGATTGATCCATCCAACGTTGGCCGCATAAATAAAACCTGTACAAACGTATTCTCCGATGACCGCGCCGCTATTGGTATCGCCGCGCCAATCCATCCAACCGACATTCGCGCCGTAGGAATATTTATTGGCGGAATTGATAGTGGTGGCAGCCTGACTAGCCATGAGTGAGCTGGCGAGAACTACTACAGCTAGGATGGTTTTCATAAGTCAAAAGGATTGAAAAACTGATTGATCAATAAGAAAAATTTGCCCACGGGTTTGAATTAGTAATGGTTCCAAAAGCGCTAATAAGAGGGCCGAGGGCATTGTTGCCGAGTATGATGTAATTGTTGGCGAGAATATTGGTGTTACCTGAGACGCTGTTTTTTATGATGACATTATTATCAGAAATCCCACTGACTTTAATGCCTGCGTGGCCGCTGGTGACGAAATGGTTGTCTTCAATGCGATTGTTGCTGTCGTTGATAAAAATACCTGCATGTGAAGACGTTCCGCCCTTGTTGTTTCCATTGCCTGTGTTGCCGATAATTTTGCAGCCTGGAAGTTCAACATAAATACCGCTTAAAACGCTGTCTTTCACGACACAACTCGAAACAGAGCCGACGCGGACGATAATGCCATTCCCGCCGCTGGAGTTTATTTCGCAGTCACGCACGGTGCTATTGTTCGCGTTAATGCCATCCCCGCCGCTGGAGTTGATTCGGCAGTCACGCACGATGCTGTTGATCGCGTTAATGCCACGGACTACGTTATTGGCACTGGTGCAGTCAGAAATTAAACCATTGCGGCAAAAGATGCCATCCACCCGATTACTCAAAGAGAGACAATCGCGCACAATGCTGGATTCTTCGGTTAAAA
Organism: Limisphaerales bacterium; assembly: GCA_046595315.1. GTDB lineage: Bacteria > Verrucomicrobiota > Verrucomicrobiia > Limisphaerales > CANJXF01 > CANJXF01. The sequence goes on along the minus strand of JBKJOZ010000079.1, from coordinate 7,338 downwards.
TGCCGGTTTGGTTATGTGAAACAGTCAGGTGCTCCAGCAAGATGTTTTTCGGGAAACCACTTGAATAAATATCCACGCCGTTATTGCCCCAACCTCTGACCACCCCATTGCGCACCGTAATATTGGTGTAACTGCCGGTGCAGTTGACGCCTTTCAAAGAATTCGATACGCCCAGAATGCCGAAGCCATTAAGATCGAGCGTGACGTCGCCGCTGGAAATGTTGATGCCGTGCTTGCTCGCCACGCCCACGATGTTCGTCGTGAGATAATACGAGCCGGGTTGTTGGATGGTAAAACGACTATTGCCATCGTTCGTAAGGGTCAAAACATCCGTGCGCGGCTCAATCTGGTTAAGCGTCTTCATGCTGGGAAGCGGCGCCGTTGATGGGGTCAGATTTCCTTGAGCTATGAGGGAAAGAGAGCCTCCGAAAAGTAGGCTTAACAGAGAAATGAAGTGAAATGATTTCATGAGGTGCAGTATGGGCATCGCAATTGTTGCGCGCGAGAACTTAAGCAACGAAGGAGGACTTTTATCTTAAGGGGGTATTCCCACTCATTGCCATCCATGAACTGCAAAATAAAAGTCCGAGACAAATGTCGGTGTGGTATTTCAGAATTTTTGTTCAGTCGTTAAGTCGGAATAAATATCAGAAAGAAAAATTCGCCCATGGATTTGAGTTCGTGATGATTCCCGAGACTCTATTGGTGATCAGGGGGCCGACGATTTGGTTCCCGTCAAAAGAGTAGTTGTTTGTACCCACGCCTGTGACTGAGTTTCTGACCACGATGTTGTTGGTGTAGGGTGAGCCGCCGAGGTAAATTCCGTATCCTGCCGTGCCCGAGCCGCTTACGTGATTGCCTTCGATGCGGTTTCCCGAACCGATCACATAAATCCCGGCGGCGGTGGAATTATTCAGGAGGTTGTTTCCAGCGCAATTGTTCTCAATGACGACGCAGGCTGAACCAAAGACCTTTATTCCAGTTTGACTGTTGCCGATGACGGTGCATCGGCTGATGCGGCTGCCGTCGCCCAATACAATGCCCACATTGTTTGCCGAAATATTTAATGATTCGAAGATCCCGTTTTTGCCAAGATAGTAGATGCCCGAGCCGGAGATCCAACCGCTGATGATCCCGTTTCGCACCAAAAGATTTGTGATGGAGACACTGGTGAAATAAATTGCATCCAAGGCGTCCGAAACACCTAGGAGAGAAAACCCGTTCAGGTCGAGGGTGACATTGCCGGTCTGGATCTGAATCCCGCGTTTGCCGCTCACGCCGACGATGTTGCTGGTCAAATAATACGAACCGGGCTGATTGATAATAAATTGCGCGAAAAAATTCCCCGGGGTGTGGCTGGCATCCACCGGCGTGCGCGGCTCAATTTGATCCAGCGACTTCATCGTCAGAGCGGGTGCGCCAGGCGGCGTGAGACTGCCTTGGGCGAAAATAGAATGAGTAAAAAATAAAAGAGAGACGGAGACGGCAAGATAGAAAAATAAATTTTTCATAGGATGAGCGGAGCAGGATTTACGTGTCGATGTTGTTAACCATGCAATGATGAGTGTCAATCGAATTGGCCTCACAAAACCTTTGCCCATGAATTTTCCCGCAGTAAACTAAGTCCACTCAAACTCAATGAAATTTCATCAGCCCAATCTGGATTCACTCGGATTCACGCGACGAGAATTTCTTTCGCGCTGCGGTATGGGCATGGGAGCGGTCAGCCTCGCTGGTTTGTTTGGCAATTTGTTGGAATCGCCCGCCGTCGCCAGCGAAAACATTTCTCCACTCACGCCGAAACTTCCGCAATTTCCGGCCAAAGCCAAACGCGTCATTCACATTTTCGCCAACGGCGGGCCGTCGCACGTCGATACGTTCGACAACAAACCGGCGCTCACAAAATACAGTGGCAAAATGTTGCCGATGGAAAATCTTCGCTCGGAACGCAAGACCGGTGCGGCGCTGGCGTCCCCTTTTAAATTCAAGAAATACGGCCAGAGCGGGATCGAAGTGAGTGAACTTTTTTCGCACGTCGGCGAATGCATTGACGATGTTTGTGTGATTCGCACGATGCACGCCGAAGTGCCGAATCACGAGCCCTCTTTGCTCCTGATGAATTGCGGCGAATCACGTCTGGTGCGGCCCAGCGTCGGTTCGTGGGTCACTTATGGTCTCGGCAGCGAGAACCAAAATCTTCCGGGATTTATTTCGATGTGTCCCGGCGGTTATCCGATTCAGGAATCGCAAAACTGGCAATCTGGTTTTCTGCCCGGCGTTTATCAAGGCACCTACATCGACACGCAGCACACGCAGATCGAGAAGCTGATTGAGAACATCAAAAATAATTACACCTCGCTGCCGGAGCAACGCGGGCAACTCGATCTTTTGCAGCAATTGAACGAGCGCCACGCCAAAGCGCGCAGCAATGAAGCGCAACTCGAATCGCGCATTCAATCTTTTGAACTCGCCTATCGAATGCAAATGGACGCGACCGACGCATTCGACATTTCGCAAGAGCCCGAGCACATCCGCAAAATGTATGGCGAAGGGACGCAGGCGCGGCAACTGCTCATCGCGCGGCGGCTCGCGGAACGCGGCGTTCGTTTCATTCAAATCTGGCACGGCGCGGGTCAACCGTGGGATACGCACGAAGACCTCGACGTGGGAATGCGCGCTCTTTCCAACGAATGCAACCAACCGATCGGCGCGTTGCTCAAAGATTTGAAACAGCGCGGCATGTTGGAAGATACGCTCGTCGTTTGGGGCGGAGAATTTGGCCGTACGCCAGTGGTCGAATTGCCCACTCCCGGTTCCAACTCAGGAAAAATCAATGGTCGTGATCATAATCCCTACGGCTTTACCATGTGGATGGCAGGTGGTGGCGTCAAAGGCGGCCACGTCCACGGTGCGACCGACGAATTTGGTTTTGCCGCTGCGGAAAATAAAGTCCACGTCCACGATCTGCACGCAACCATGCTCGCGCTGCTGGGTTTCGATCACGAAAAACTCACCTTCCGCCACGCCGGCCGCGACTTCCGATTGACCGATGTTTCTGGAAAAGTGGTGAGCGAGATTATCGCGTAGAACGTTTGCCATCTAGGCGGCAAAAAGTTTCAAATTTCCATTTCCCCGAGGTGAGGAGCGATCAGCAATCATCCCATTGGAGGTTGAAGGAAAGATTGTTATTATTTTGCAGGAATCAATTACGTTCCTCAAAGCGACATGAAATATTTTCGAAACTTGACTGCGTCTAAATTTGTTTTTTACACCTGTTTACTGGTCGGAATCGGCGCCGGCATTTTTACGCCATCGAGCGGTGCGCAGGAAATAACCGAGCCGAAACGAGAGCACGTTCTTGCGGCCATCGAAGAGAACGATCTTTTATACAATCCAGAGGAGGGGAAGCACCAAGACCGTCATTACACGCAGGGTCTCAAATTTATTTATCTCGATGGCGGCCAACCGGCCTCCTGGTGGGCGAGGGGATTCGGACTTTCCGCCATCGCCAAGCATTTGCCAGATGTTTGGCTTAATTCGACCAACGCGAATTTCGGCGTGGCCGTCGGACAAAATATTTATACACCTGAAAATAATCTGGCGACGAATCTTCTGCGCGGTGACCGGCCTTATGCCGGATGGCTTTACCTCGGCATTGTGCTGCAACGCCACGGCATGGTGCTCGAAGATGTTCCAGTGCTCGAAAATTTTGAACTCGATTTCGGCATCATGGGCCCGGAAGCGCAGGCCGGTCGCTCGCAAAATGAAGTTCATAAATTCCGCGAGATCCCGGGCTTCGACGGTTGGGGAAACCAGCTCAAAAGCGAGCCGGGATTTATTCTCAAATACGGTCGCGCCTGGAAATTTTCCTTCAACGAAACCAGCTCACACTATTTTGATGTCATTCCGAATGTGGGTGCAAATCTCGGGACCATCATGGTTTCGGGCAATGCAGGCGTCACCACCCGATTAGGCTTCAACCTTCCAAATAATTTTGGCGTTCAGACCATTAACTCACCGCTCACCTTGTCCACCGGAAGTTCACGTGGCCCAATCGGCGCTTATGTTTTTGGACAAGTCGAAGGAACTGCGGTAGGACGCAATGCTTTTCTCGATGGCAATCTTTACCGCGAAAGTTTTCATGTGAAAAAAGAACCGTTCGTGGGCGATTTAATTTACGGATTGGCTTTGACGCTCGGTAATCACATTGACATCGCTTTCACGCGCGTCGTGCGCACACGTGAGTTCACTACTCAAAAAGGCTACGACCGTTACGGCTCGCTGACCGGCAAGTTGAAGTGGGATTTTTGATTTAGTGATCTGAAATTTCTCTCGCTGAATTCTCTTTGCGGAAGTAGGAATTCTCATCGCATGAAAAATCTTCTGAAGCTGCTTTTCTTATTTGCGTTCGGCGTTTCATCCGCCGAGGCCGTTGGGGTGGTTGGCCCGAGTCGTCCACCCAATGTTCTTTTCATCATGTCAGACGATTTGACCTGTGTGTTGGGCGCTTACGGGCATCGGGAAATGAAAACGCCGAACATTGATCGGCTCGCCAAACGCGGCGTGCTTTTTGAAAAGGCCTATTGCCAATTTCCACTCTGCAATCCGAGTCGTGCATCCATGATGACCGGGCGTCGTCCCGACACCACCAAAGTGGTTGGTAATGGATTGTATTTCAGAAAAATTTTACCCGACGCGGTGACGTTGCCGGAGTTGTTTAAAAAGAACGGTTATTTTTCCGCGCGCGTTGGAAAAATTTATCATTACGGCGTGCCGGGACAAATCGGGACGGACGGCCTTGACGATCCGCAATCGTGGAATCAGGTCATCAATCCGAAAGGTCGCGATAAAGTGGACGAGGCGCAGGTGATCAATTACACCCCGCACAACGGAAATCTCGGCGCGGCGATGGCCTGGATGGCAGCCGATGGAACCGACGAAGAACAAACCGACGGAAAAATCGCGACGGAAACGATTCGTCTGATCGAGCAACACAAAGACAAACCCTTTTTTATCGCGACCGGATTTTTTCGTCCGCACGTTCCCGACATCGCGCCCAAAAAATATTTTGATCTGTATCCACTCGATAAAATCTCGCTGCCGGATTATCCTGCGGCGCACCTGGCGGACATTCCTCCGATGGCCTTCCACGTCCGGCCAGCCAATTACGGATTGGATTCGGAAAAATTGCGCGCGTTCAAACGCGGCTATCTGGCGAGCGTCAGCTTCGTCGATGCGCAAGTCGGCCGGTTGCTGGAGGCGTTGGAACGATTGGACTTGGATAAAAATACCGTCGTCGTTTTTGTCAGCGATCACGGGTGGTTGCTCGGAGAACATAGTCAATGGCAGAAGATGTCTTTGTTCGAGGAATCAGCGCGCGTGCCGATGATTATTTATGCGCCGAAAGCGCGCGCCAATGGCAGCCGATCCCCGCGTGTGGTAGAGCTTCTCGATATTTATCCCACCATTGCCGAGCTTTGCGGTTTGTCGGCACCGACTGGTTTTGAGGGAAAAAGTTTGCTCCCGTTGTTAAATTTTTCGATAGCCAAATGGGATAAACCGGCTTTCACGCAAGTGACAGGCAAAGATCGGAATGGGCGCAGTGTGCGGACGGAACGTTGGCGCTACACTGAGTGGGACGACGGCAAAGCAGGGGCCGAACTTTACGATCACTGGTTAGATCCGCATGAATTGAAGAACCTCGCCTACAACCCGAGCTACGCCAAAACCGCGGCAAAATTGGAGCGCATCTTGAAGAAAAAGTGAGTTCGGAGCGCGGGTTTAATATTTAAATATTTTACTGGATATTCCTACTTTCGGGGCGAAGTTCTTCCGCAACCAAGGAGCCATGAAAGTATTACTACAAGATTGTAAAAGCCTTCGCTATCTCTGCGCTGACAACCGTTGGACGCTTGAAACGTCCGAAGCATTGGCCTTTGAAAATTCTGTCCAAGCCCTGCACGCGGCGCGGGGTCAAGGATTGAATCTTTTTCAGATTGTCCTCAAATTTGACCAGGATCAATACGACGTGCATCTCGCCAGATCAGCGGGATGTTGAGGTTCGTTCCCTGAATTAAAACCCGAGTAATTTCCCGCCCTGATAGGTAATGAAGGCGAGCGTCCACGCCAAAACGCCCATGTAAAGCCATTGGAAAAATGGCCAGCGCCATGAATTCGTTTCGCGTCGCACCACCGCTACCGTGCTGACGCATTGCAACGCGAAGACGTAAAAAATCATGAGCGAAACCGCGACCAGCGGTGTGTAAATCCGCGAGCCGTCTGGATGTTTTTGCTCGCGCAAAGTTTGCGCCACGTTGCCAATTCCTTTTTCGTCACTGTCCGATTGGCCCACGTTGTAAACGGTGGACATCGTGCTGACAAAAACTTCGCGCGCAGCAAATGACGCCACGATGCCGATGCCCATTTTCCAATCGTAACCGAGCGGCGCGATGAATGGTTCAATGGCGCGTCCCATTTTGCCGGCAAAACTGTGGCGCAATCGTTCGCCGGATTCCGAGTTGGCCAATTCAGCAAGTTCCGCAGACTGAATCGCGGTCGGCGTTCCGGAATTTATTTTTGATTCCAGCGCTTGCCGTTTGGTGGCGAATTCGTGTTCTGCCTGGGAATTTTTCGGATAACTCGCCAGAAACCACAGCAGAATATTGATGCCGAGAATCACCGTTCCCGCGCGTTTCAAAAATAATCCGCTGCGATCCCACATGTGGCGCAACACGACTTTTAACGTGGGCCGTTTGTAAGGCGGCAATTCCATGATGAGCATTGGCGTCGGGCCTTTGAGTAAAGTTTTTTTGAAAAGCCACGCCATCAAAAGCGCGACGATGATTCCGAGCAGATACATCGAAAGCATCGTCAGGCCGGACAAAGTGAAGATTCCTAAAACCCGTTTTTTCGGAATACACGCGGCGATGAGCAGCGTGTAAACCGGCAGTCGCGCGGAGCAACTCATCAGCGGCGCGACGAGTATGGTGACGAGCCGGTCTTTGCGCGACTCGATGGTGCGGGTCGCCATGATTCCGGGAATCGCGCAGGCAAACGAACTCAGCATCGGGATAAAACTTTTTCCGTGCAGCCCGACTTTGCTCATCAACCGATCCATCAGAAACGCGGCGCGCGCCATGTAGCCGGTGTCTTCCAGAATGCTGATGAACAAAAAGAGCAGGCAGATTTGTGGAAGAAAAACAATCACCGCACCGACGCCTGCAATCACGCCATCGACCATCAAACTGTGCAACGCGCCTTCAGGAATTGTTTTGCCGACGGTTTCCCCGATCCAACTGACGGTGGCGGAAATTGCGTCCATCGGAATTTGCGCGAAGG
>JBKJOZ010000005.1:0-10300 GCA_046595315.1 Limisphaerales bacterium | reverse complement strand
CAATGCCCGAACTGGCCGAAGTCGAATTTTACCGCAAACAATGGAACCGCGGATTGAAACAAAAAATTCTTTCCGTGCAACTTCATGCGCCCAAGAGAATCTTTCGCGGCACCAACTTCGCTTTGCTGAAGCAGACTCTGGCCGGTGCCACTTTTTCGGAATCGCGCGCGCATGGAAAACAAATGCTCTTCCGTTTTACGAAAAACGGCTGGCTCGGTTTGCACTTGGGGATGACCGGCAAATTGCGCTGCGAAAAAGTTCCCTTCATCCCGCTCAAACATGATCATTTGGTTTTATTTCAAAAAAACCAGGCGCTCGTTTTCAGTGATCCACGCCTGTTTGGTCGCGTTCTTTTTCATCATGGATCGAGCCCACCGGATTGGTGGTCGAAACTGCCGCCTAGTTTGACCTCGCCCCAATTTACGTTTTCCAATTTCAAAAACTTTCTGCAACGCCACGGAAAAGCGCCGATCAAAGCCGTGCTGCTCCTGCAAAACGGGTTCCCGGGAATTGGCAATTGGATGGCGGACGAAATTCTTTGGCAGGCAAAAATTCATCCGCGTTCCATCTCAAAAAATCTTGGCGTAACAGAATTCAAAGCGTTGTTTGCGAAGACCCGTTTTGTCTGCCGGCAAGCGCTTAAAATCGTCGGCGAAGATTTCTCTGATCCGCCGAAGTCGTGGCTGTTTCAACATCGTTGGAAGAAAAAAGGACTTTGCCCCCGTTGCCAGGCCGTTCTGGAACACGCGACCATTGGTGGCCGAACGACTTGTTGGTGCCCGGCCTGCCAGCGCCCCAGTTCCTGAGCCTTGCGAGACTCACCAGATTTTCTATAATTGGCGCACCGTGAACCATTCTTCTGATCAAGATTCGCCCGCCAAAGTCGCGATCGCCTGTTCGCATGCAGCCCAGACCGTTTTATTCCCAGCCAGCGATTATATCACCGGTGATCAATTTAAAATTGTCCGTTGCGATGCGTGCGGGCTGGCTCTGACGATGCCGCGACCCACCGATTGGAGTGCTTATTATCCCGCCACTTATTACGGAAGTCAGGACAGCAAACGATTTCCGGGGCCAGTCGAATTTTTGCAGGATTCGCTTTACGCTTCACGGGTCCGCCAGATTGAGAAAATTCGCGGCGGTCGCAAAGGGCGCGTGCTCGACATCGGCTGCGGCCGTGGACTTTTGCTCCAACAATTTCAAAAGCGCGGTTGGGAAGTTCACGGCACAGAAATGGACGACAAATCCGCCGCGTTCGCGCGCGAAGTTTTGAAATTGCCGATTCAGACCGGCGACTTGGCCAGCTTGAATTTTCCCGAAAATCATTTTGACGCCATCGTGATGTGGCACGTGTTGGAACACATTCCCGCCGTCGCCGAATTGTTGCGCGAAGTGAAACGCTTTTTGAAACCCGGCGGAATTTTCCTCGTTGCCGTTCCCAATTTTGGCAGTCCCGAAGCGCAATTGTCCCGCGATAACTGGTTTCACCTCGACGTGCCGCGACACCTCAATCATTTCACCCGCGACACCTTGCTGAACGAATTATCCTCCGCTGGTTTGGTGGCGCGCGAAGTCTCCTATTTTGCGCCCGAATACGATTCTTTCAGCTTCGTTCAATCGACCCTCAACAACCTCGGACTGCGCCGCAACGCGCTCTACAATTTTCTGCGCAGCCGCAATGCGAAGGTTTTGAACAAGGAACAAACTCCCATACTTCAGACCGTCCTCTCCCTCATTTTGGCCGTCCCGCTTGGTTTGTTGAGCCTTGTCGCCACCACCATTGCAGGCTTAACCGGTCGAGGCGCGGCCATCACCATTTTCGCCAATAAACAATGAACCGCACCTATGATTAACCGCCGCGAAATGCTCTCCACAACTGGCAAAGTAATTGTTGCCAGCGCGCTCGCCCCAAATATTTGTTTTGGCAAAAGTGAAAATTCCTCCAACGCGTTTGGGGCAATCGTTGGAGATGCAGTCGCCGCGAAAGTCGGTGAAAATATTTTGCGCAATGGCGGCAACGCGATTGATGCAGCCGTCGCCACGGCGTTCGCGGCGGGCATCACTTCGCCGAGCAAATGCGGCATCGGCGGCTACGGAGGACACGCCATCATCGCGCTCGCCGGTGGAAAAAAAGTGACCGCGATTGATTTCAATTCCGCCGCGCCAGCCGCTGCGCGCGAAGATATGTTTCCGCTCGATGCGAACGGAAAAGTTAAAAATAATCTCAACGCAATTGGCTGGCTCGCCGCCGCCGTGCCGGGAACTGCTGCCGGATTGCAACTCGCCTTGGAACGTTACGGCACGCGTTCGCTGCGCGAAATTCTCGCGCCCACCATTCAATTGTGCGAAGAGGGAATTCACGCCACCCAAACCTCCGGCCCCGATGACGCTTCGCGGAATGATCCGCGACCCGATTCCGTGCAAGTTTCCAAGCTGCCTCGTCGTGACAAACAGCAAAATCTCGCGCTCTTAAAATTGTTTAAAACTTTGGCGGAACGAAATTCTGTCGAATCTTTTTATCGCGGCGACATTGCGCAAATTATCGCTGCGGCGTTTCAAAAAAACGGTGGCTTGGTCACGGTTGAAGACATGGCTGCCTACCACGCGCGCGAAGTGGAGCCGCTCAAACTCGACTGGAACGGCCTGATCATTCACACCACGCCCTTAACCTCGCCCGGCTTGATGATGTTGGAAGCCATCTCGATTTTGAAGTCGTTGAATTGGTCAAAACTTTCCGCCTTGCCGCGACTTCACGCCAAACTCGAGGCGTTACGCATCGCTTGGAAAGATCGCAACGAATTTTTTGGTGATTCTGAAAAAGTTCGTGTGCCGATTGAAAAACTTCTTTCTCAAAATCACGCTGAGGAAATGGCGGAAAAAATTCGTCGTGCGTTGAAAGATCAAAAACCCGTTTCGCAAAAAACGGATTCGAGCAACGACGAAGGGACGATCAATATCACTGCGGTCGATCGTCACGGAAATATGATTGCGTTGACGCTGACTCATGGCAGCAGTTTTGGCTCGCGCGTTTCTGTTGATGAACTCGGCATGGTGCTCGGTCACGGCATGTGGCGATTCGATCCACGTCCCGGCCATCCGAATTCTCCCGGCCCCGGTAAACGCGCCGTCAACAACATGTGTCCGACGATTCTCACGCGTGGCGGCAAAGCGATTTTCGCCGTGGGCGGAGCAGGGGGGACGCGCATTCCGAACAGCATTTACGAAGTGCTGATTAATTACGTCGGCCTCGGCGCGTCGATGGAAAAATCCATGAAATCTCCGCGCATGGAAACAAATGGCACGCTCAATCTTGGATTAGAAAAAGGTCATTCCGCTGAAGAAGAAAAGTTTTTAAAAAACATCGGCTACAAAATCTCGCCAACATACAGCGCCTACGTCAGCGCGGTTTCGTTCGATGCAAAGACGGGAAAGTCTCAGGGCATTTCAACGGGTGGAATTTAGAAAATTTTTCAATGAAAACGTTTTGTCAGATTTTTTTCGGGGCGGTGGTTTTGATTTGTTTTGCATCCTGTCAGCACCAATCGCTTGAAAATATTTCTGCGGATTTGGTCATCCACAACGCCAACGTCATTACCGTCAACACCAACCAACCGAACGCCGAAGCCATTGCGGTGCGCGGAGATAAAATTATTTTTGTCGGTGGAAATCGTGACTCTAAAAAATTTATCGGCGCCAAGACGAAGGTGTTGGACGCCCAAGGCAAGACGGTGATGCCGGGACTTTACGACAGCCACGTGCATTCCTATCGCGCGTCGGTCAGCGAACTCGGTGGTGGCGCGCCGTTTCTTCGCTCCATTGCTGAGGCGCAAAAATGGATTCGCGAACAGGTGGCAAAAAAACAACCGGGAAGCTGGATCGTGTTGGAACGCGTTTATGCTACGCGTTTGGAAGAAGGTAGATTGCCGACGAAAGCTGAACTCGATGCCGCCGCGCCCGACAATCCGGTGCATTGGAATTCTGGCCCGGTCTCGGTCGCAAATTCAAAAGCGCTGCGAGTCTCCGGCATCACTCGCGACACGCCCAATCCGACGCCCGGCGAAATTGTGAAGGACGCGATGGGCGAGCCAACGGGCTTGTTGCGCAACGCCGCGCAACTTTTAAAAAGCGCTTCCTCCGCGTTTAAACCAACGCCAGAGGAACAACGCGCCGCCGTCAAAAAATTGCATTCGCTCTACAACCAGCAAGGCATCACGAGCATTGGCGAACGGCGCACCGATCCAGAAGCAATTGATCTTTTTCGCGACCTTGCCAAGTCCGGCGAGCTGACGGTGCGCGTCAATTGCACCCGCATGTTGGAGCCGGTTCCAAAAACCCTCGAGGACGCGCTGAAAAAATTGAACGAAATGACGAATGCCGCTCTGGGAAAATTGGCTTATGGCCCAACCGGTGTGGGTGACGATTGGGTGCGCGTTGGCCCGTTCAAAGTGTTGCTCGATGGCGGGATGCTTATCGGCACAGCCTACATGCGCGAGCCGTGGGGCGTGAGTGACGTGTATCAAATTACTGATCCGAATTATCGCGGCTTGCTCAACGTGAAGCCGGAAATTTTGAATCCGCTTTATCTCGAAGCGGCCAAGCGCGGCTGGCAATTGACGGCGCATTGCACCGGTGAAGCGTCGCCCGATGTGTTGCTCAATTGTTACGAAAATATTCAGAAGCAAATGGATATTCGCGAACGACGATTTCTCATCACGCACGCCAATTTTCAAGCGCCGGAAAATTTCGAGAAATGCAAACGTCTTGGCATTGCCGCCGACGTGCAACCTGCGTGGCTCTACAAAGATGGCGCGAGCCTCGTCAAAATTTTGGGCGAACGCCGGATGAAATTATTTCAACCGTGGAAAAGTTGGATGGATAACGGTTTAGTCATCGGCGGCGGAAGTGATCACATGGTGCAACTTGATTCCGTCGAAAGCACCAACCCGTGGAACCCGTGGCTCGGAATTTGGATTGCCACAACGCGGCAAACGGAACGCGGCGGAATCGATAAACCCGAACAATGTTTGTCGCGCGAACAAGCCATCCGTTTCTACACAATCAATAACGCCTATTTGAATTTCGAAGAAAAAATCAAAGGATCACTCCAGCCTGGAAAACTCGCCGATCTGATTCTGATTGACCGTAATATTTTGAAATGTCGTGCTGACGATATTCCCACAACGAAAGTTCTGCTGACCATGGTTGGCGGAAAAGTTGTTTGGAATGGCAGATAGGTTTTTCGCCACGGAATGGCGTGGTGCGATCAATTCTTATTCTTGACGCTAAACTTCACGGTCGGTCGCCCGGCGCGGTTGATCACCCGTTCGTTATTCCTGCGCCGTCTCCGTTCCACCCGGGCTTGGTTGGAGAAAAACGTCAGGATCAGCCACGCGACAAGAGCGCATCCGACGATGGAGAGGAAAATTTCAATGCCAAAATTCATAATTTAATTTGGGGAAACATACGGGCGCTTATAAAGCTGCCAAAGTAATTACGGGTTCTTTTTTCGCAGGGCATCCAGCCTGGCTTTCGCTTCGATAATTAAATTCTGCAATCCCTAAACTGGTCGGGAGCGAGCAAGATTCGGCTGCCATCCAGATGACGACTGGTTTGGAGTGCCGCTTGAATAATTCCGGGGCGTCGATGACTGCTGTAGGTCAAAATTCTCAAATCTGAACGGGTTCAATACACGGCTTGGAAGTCAGGCAGCGCGGTTCGACACTGCGATGCGACAACGCCGAAAAAACTCGGTCCTAAGATTTTAGGAAAAGCGCCGACCTGGTTGCTGATTTTTTTCTGCCGCTTGATGGTCTGCGCAAAGAATCAATTCAGCGCCAATGCGATACGCTTCCTCAATCGTAAGGCTCACATCGACCGCGCCTCCGTTGAAGCGGATTCGTAAGCGGGGCCGATCCGAGATCCCTACTTCGGCCGTCGCCCGGCCACGTTCAATCCGGTAGGTTGCCTGATTTTTACTCACAAGGATGTCGGCTTTCATCGGCAAACTCTCCTTCCCATCGAGTTAAATAAGAGCGTCATGCCCGGAGTGTCGCAATTTATCTTCACAAAAGGTAAGGGTAGTTTTCCACGGGAAAAGGGTCAGGGGCGCGACTGAGGTTTGAAATTCAGCCATCGTGAAATTTCTGACTTCTGGATTAAACGCAGCAGAAGCGGGGCGAAAATTGATGCCCGCGCCACGCAATCGTCACCCAATTGTGAACAAGTCGTCGTTGCTCCCTTAAAAATAAATAGTAGTCTCCCTTACGTCTTATCAATTAAAAGACGTTATCCCTTCAACCAAAAAAATCCCGCGTTCAACGCTCTGTTGTATGAAAAAATTATTTCTCGTTCTGTCTGCTGTGCTTGGAATTTGTTCCCAAAGTTCTGCTCAAGTGTTGTTGAGCAGCGGGTCGTATTCACAAAATTTTGATTCGTTATTGAATACCGGCACGGCCAACGCGTGGGCGGACAATGTAACTTTGCCCAGTTGGTACGCCACCAAGAGCGTGGCACCTAATGCCGTGACAGTTTATCGCGCGGGAACCGGAAGCGACACAGCTGGGGCGTTGTACAGTTTTGGTGCGGCAACTAACCCAGAGCGGGCGCTGGGTTCAACTGCGTCGGGAACGCCGGGGACATTTGCTTACGGCGTGCGGTTCAAAAATGACACCGCATCGGCGCAGGGAAATTTTACGATTTCTTACACAGGCGAGCAATGGCGCAACGGCGGAAATACTGCGACTCAAGCGCTAACGTTTTGGTACCGGACCAACACCGTGGTTATCACAAATTCAGAGGCAGGTATTACGAACAACTGGACTGCATTCACTGGTTTGGATTTTCTGAGTCCGACGGTGGGGGCGGTTGCTGCAACTTTGGACGGAAATCAAGTGGCTAATCAGCAAACTTTTTTAAATGTCGTCTTGACCGGAGTTGCCGTTCAGCCGGGTGATGAATTGTTTCTCCGCTGGGTGGACATCAATGATGCCGGAAGCGATCACGGGCTGGGGATCGATTCTCTGAGCATCACATTCTCCGCACTTGCCGGTGTCCCACCCAGCATTTCGACGCAGCCGCATGACGCGACCGTTCTCGAAGGAGGCTCGACAAATTTTTCGGTGGTCGCGGGTGGTACGTCGGTTTTGCATTATCAATGGCTCAAGAATGATGTGCAAATTTCCGGCGCGACCGCATCCACTTTGGCCTTGTCAGGCGTAACGGAAAATGATGAAGCAAGTTACAAGGTTGTCGTAACGAATTCGTACGGTTCAGTCACCAGTTCGGTGGCGCTCTTAACGGTCAACCCCGCTCCGCCAACGATTACTCTACAACCCGTCAGCCAAACGGTGTCGGCAGGTGCAAATGTGACGTTCACGATCTCGGCCAGTGGTACGGCTCCTTTCAACTATCAATGGCGGAAAAACGGAACCGATTTAGCAGGAAAAACGATGGCAACTTTGACGCTTAATTCGGTCACGAGCGCGGATGGAGGAGGTTACGTTTGTGTGGTGACAAATGCAGCAGGATCTGCGTCGAGTGATTCCGCCACCCTCAATATCAATGTCAGTGCGCTGCGGGTTTTGACTTACAATGTGAAGGGCAACGGCGCGTTGGATTTCAGCACCAATTCAGCGCAAGTTCAAGCCATCGGTCGTCAATTGGTTTATCTCAATCCTGACATCATCACCTTCAACGAAATTCCCAACGATATGACTTATGAAGTCGCCAATATCGTGAATCATTATTTGCCAGGATTTTATTACGCGACCAATTCAGGAACGGATAATTTTATTCGCAGCGCCATCGTGAGCCGTTGGGCGATCACGCGGTCTTCGAAGTGGCTGGACGGTGCCGATCTGGATGGCTTCGGTTACACCAACGCCAATTTCACCCGCGATTTGTTTGAAGCACAAATCAGTGTGCCTGGCTTCTCGCAAGCGTTACACGTTTTCACTTCTCATCTGAAATCCAGCGCAGGGGGCTACACGGATGCTTCCAATAAACGAGCTGCGGAAGCGGCGGCCATCACAAACTTTTTTGCCACGAATCTTTTTGTGTTTTATCCAAACGACCCTTACCTGCTCAACGGGGACATGAACGAGGACAACACCAACACGGTTGTCATTCAAAGATTGGTGAGTGCGCCCACTGGATTACACCTGACTAATCCAACTAATCCGATTTCGGGAAGTGGCGATACTTTTTCAATTCAAGCCAGTTTGAATAATCGGCTTGATTACATTTTTCCCTCCGGTCTTTTGTTCTCCAATATTTCATCGAGTCAGGTTTTTAGAACCGATTTACTCAGTCCATTGCCACCGACCTTGCAAACCAACGATAGCAAGACGGCTTCAGATCATTTGCCAGTGTTAATGGTGTTCAATAATCCTTTTGCTGCGGCGCCCTCGATCACATCCCAACCACTCAGCCGTACTAATGCAACGGGTTCAACTGCTACCTTTACAATCACTGCAATCGGCTCTGCTCCACTCACCTACCAGTGGAAGAAAAATGGTAATAATCTTACCGATGGCGGCACGGTCTCAGGCGCAACTTCGGCCACGCTTACCTTGTCCAATGTTTCAAGTAGCGACGCGGCGAGCTATTTGGTGGCGGTTAGCAACACGGTCGGTTCAGCAACGAGCAGCTCGGCAACCTTAAACATCGTGAACGCGCCAGCGATTACCTCAAATCCAGCCAGCCGCACCAATGATCCAGGAACGACCGCGACATTCTCCGTCACTGCGACTGGGGACGCACCGCTCAGTTACCAATGGAAAAAGAATGGTTTAAATTTGAGTGATGGCGGAACTATTACCGGTGCGACAACAAGTTCGCTGACCATAGGAAACGTGGTGCAAGCCGATGCCGCGAGCTACACCGCCGTCATTAGTAACATGATCAATAGCATTACCAGCACTGCGGCGATTCTTACCGTGACGGTTCCTCCATCCATCACGACAGGGCCGTTGACGCAAACAGTCTGGCAAGGATCGAATGTCACGTTGACGGTAGTGGCAAGCGGCAGTTCACCACTCAGTTACCAATGGAATTTCAATGGTAGTCCGATGGGTGGTCAAACCAGCTCGTCGCTCGCTTTAACCAGTGTAACGACGAATAACAGTGGTTCCTACTTCGTGACAGTGAGTAACAACGTGGGAACAACCAATAGCGCAGCTGCCGTTCTGACCGTGCAGGAACCGATCTTGGCGACTATTGCCTATTTGCGCACTTTAGTTGATAGCGTGAATTGGCTTCCCACCGACACCACTAACATTTATCGCGTTGAGGGTATTGTTACCTCGCACACCAACACCTCAGGAACTGCCGACGCGCAATTTTATTTTCAGGATAACACAGCAGGCATCGTTTGCTTTATCAGTGGCGGCGGAACCATTCGTCCAAACGCAGGTGATTTAGTGCGAGTGACGGGTCGATTGGGAAATTTCAACGGGCTTCTAGAATTTAACCTCGTTGCATCCAACCCTACTCACAGTGTCCAGATTATTAGCTCTGGCAATGCGCTACCTGCACCTGTTTATCTCAGTATTAATTCGCAGACGAACACGGCCTTGATTGAATCGGTAGAAGGTAGTCGTGTTATCCTCTCCAACGTCTTTATCAATCTTGCCTCGGCAACGTTTGCCGCCAACACCACCATCAAGGTGACCAACGCAAATAATCTCGCAGAAACATTTGACCTCCGCATCGACGCGCGCGTCGGTGATTTCCAAGGGCAGGTCAAACCGACGAACGCCGTCGCCATCATCGGTGTGCTGGGGCAATTCGATTCGTCTAATCCACGCACCAGTGGTTATCAATTGCTGCCCACCCGCTTTGTCGATGTGATTGTACCTCCCGGAATTGTTTCGCAGCCTGCGAGCCAGGTGATTGCCGCTGGAACCACTGTAACTTTCACGGTTAGTGCGATCAGCAGTGCAACATTGAGCTATCAATGGAGCAAAGACGGAACGGTTCTACTTAACGGTGGAAATGTTTCTGGCGTAACGAGCGCGACATTAACTCTGTCAAATGTCGGAGTAAGTGATACGGCAAATTATTCGGTTTTCATTAGCAATGCAGCGGGCAATGCATTGAGCCAAACTGCGAGTCTATTGGTTGTGTTACCACCGACGATTGTATCCGGTCCGGGTGGTGCAAATCTCGACCAGGGAGCAAGTGCCACCTTCACCGTAGTAGCCACCGGAGGGAACCTGTCATATCAATGGGATTTGGGCGGCACGCCGATCGGTGGAGCGACGGATGCGAGTTTGACGTTGCTGAACGTGCAGACCAGCCA
>JBKJOZ010000168.1:0-2865 GCA_046595315.1 Limisphaerales bacterium | reverse complement strand
GGCATTGGGTTGGGCAAGCCGTCATGTTTCCATTTGCGATGTCGCGCACAAATTTTTCTCCACGCCGGAACTTCCCATTGAACTTTTCGGCCTAAAATTCCCAAACCCGGTTGGGCTCGCAGCCGGCATGGACAAACATGCGAGTGCCGTCCCGTTTTGGGAAAAACTTGGATTTGGTTTTTGCGAACTCGGTGGTGTGACGTGGCATCCGCAACCGGGAAATCCAAAACCGCGAATGTTTCGTGCCGTTGAAGATGAAGCTCTGATCAACCGGATGGGTTTTAACAATTTGGGCGCAGAAGCCGTCGCGGAAAAGTTGCGCGACTGGAAAAAACTGGGACGTTGGCCAAATCATCCCGTCGGGATCAATCTCGGTAAATCCAAAATCACACCGTTGGAAAGAGCGGCAGAAGATTACGCCAATTCATTTAAGGCTCTTCGCGGTTTGGCGGATTTTTTTGTGATCAACGTCAGTTCGCCGAACACGCCGAATCTCCGCCAACTACAGGACAAAGAGGCGCTCGACGAAATTTTTTCAGCCCTTCAACAAATCAACGTCGTCACGCCCAAACCAATCTTGGTCAAAGTTGCGCCTGATCTTTCTTTTGCTGCGTTGGATGAAATTTTGGAATTGATCGCGACGCGAAAGATTTCCGGAATCGTCGCGAGTAATACCACGATTGCCCGACCCGAAACCGGGAACGGAAAGTTGGAAAAAATCTATTCCGAAACGG
Organism: Limisphaerales bacterium; assembly: GCA_046595315.1. Lineage (GTDB taxonomy): Bacteria > Verrucomicrobiota > Verrucomicrobiia > Limisphaerales > CANJXF01 > CANJXF01. The sequence goes on along the minus strand of JBKJOZ010000168.1, from coordinate 2,131 downwards.
GAGGTTTAAGCGGGCGGCCGTTGCGCTCTCGGAGCAATGAAATGATTCGCCACATTTACAAACAAACCCGAGGCGCACTGCCTATCATCGGTGTCGGTGGAGTTTTTGATGCGAACGATGCGTTGGCCAAAATTATATCAGGCGCTTCGCTGGTGCAGATTTACACCGGTTTGGTTTACGAAGGCCCGGGCATTGCCAACGATGTTGTCAGAGGAATGAAAACGTTTTTGGCGCAACAAGGTTTCTCTAATCTAAGCCAAGCGGTGGGCGCCACTATTCGTTAGTGGTGGCGAAATCGGCACCGACGCCAATTCGGGCGTGATAGACAACTTAGGCCATTTTCAAATAGTTTTCTTTCGCGGGAATAAATTGTGTTGTCCTTGCTCTTAATCTTTGAACCCGCGCAACAGCGCTAAATAAAAACATATGAAAAACATGATCCGTTATGCTGGCGCCACGATTGTCGTGGCGATGCTCCTCGTGTCGTCCACCGCTTGGGCTGGTGAATGCTGTAAAAAAGCCGCAGACGCTGCGAAAGCGGGCAAAACCTGTTCGCACGACCAGACCAAGCAGTGTTGCAAAGACACCGTGGCCAAGTTGGAAAAAGAGGGCAAAGCCAAGGCTTGCGAAAAATGCGCGAAGCCCAAGGAAGAAAAGAAATCCTAAGCTCTCATTTTTCGAAAACACGCCGTGCGTAAATCGCGGCGTGTTTTTTATTCCGATTTTTTCGGCAGATCCTCTTGTGGTCTAAGTTTTGCGATTTCCGCCATCAATTCATTGGCTACCTGCTGATAAATTTCTTTCAAACGAATTTTTGAACAAGTTTTTGCTTCGATGCGCAGCGCTTCGAACATCATTGGTCGGCCATATTTTACTGCGACACGGTGCGGGCGCGGAATTTTGATGTCTTTGCCATAGGCCTCAAACGTGCCGAAAACGCGCACGGGCACGACTGGCGCGTTAGATTTGATGACGGTTAAACCAACGCCCGAACGGGCGGGTTGCAATTTACCGTCGAGGGTTCGCGTGCCTTCTGGAAATAAAATAATTCCACCACCCGCATGGAGTCGGTCGAGAATGGCCTTCAAGCCTCGCGCGCCCCCGCCATCGCGGTCCACTGGAACCGCATTCCAAGAGCGAAGCAGCGCGCCGATTCCGGGAAAACGAAAGAGAGATTCGCGGGCCAGGAAATTGATGCTGCGCTTGAGCCCGCAACCGACCAAAGGTGGATCGAGAATGCTGGCGTGGTTTGAAGCGAGGACGACGGGTCCTTTTTGAGGAACTCGTTCGGGATTGTAAACGCGCCAGCGAAAATAGACCGCGTACATCAGTCGGAAAAACGTCCAGCCAAGGAAATAACTCAGGTTCATCTTTTTTCCGACGTCAACCGTTTCTGAACTTCTTCAATAATCAGTTTGCTCGTCTGCTCCACGGTTTGCCCGGAGTTGTTGATCACCATTGCGCCGAGCGCGATCATTAATGGAGCTGCTGCGCGCTGGCTATCGCGTTGATCGCGCACGGCGAGATTTTCATCCACGCCTTCGGCCGAGCGGCGCTTGGAGCGTTCGTGAATGCAGGCATCGAGATAAAATTTAAAATCTGTTTCAGGGAAAACGTTCGTGCCGATGTCGCGGCCTTCCATCACCAGATTTCCAAATTGAATGCACTCGGGTTGTTTGAGCTTCATCCAATCGCGCACTTTTGGGAATGCGGCGATGTGCGACGTGGCTGAGGTGACCTCCGTTCCGCGAATTTCTTTATCGGGAAAATAACCGTCCACCAACAAATGAACTTTACCATCGACACATTCCAAAGTGGTTTTCCATTTTTTGCAGAGAGCGGAAACCGCCTTGGGATCGTCAATGTCCACTTTCTTTTGCAAACAATACCAAGCGAGCGTGCGATACATCGCGCCGGTATCGACGTAAGCATAGCCAAGCGACTTCGCGACGCGTTTGGCGTTCGTGCTTTTGCCGCTGGCGCTTGTGCCGTCGATGGCGATGACAATGGGTTGGTTCAAGTTCGGTTCAAGATTCGACAGAATTCACAAAATTTACAAAATTAATTCTGATAATTCTGTCCTGAATCAATCTGCAAATAATTCTTCGTGTGAAAGCGTTCGACCAGTTTT
>JBKJOZ010000369.1:0-3329 GCA_046595315.1 Limisphaerales bacterium | reverse complement strand
GAACATTTTCAGGAAAAAATTTCGATGGGTTCCTACGATGACATCCGGCGGAAGGATTTGAAGCTGCCGGTCGTGGCGGGGATCATCATTGCGAGCGCGAACAATCTTAACGCCGCTCGTAACGATCCCTCACGCGGTTACTCTCTCTCTCCCGAATATATCCAACTCATCCACAGTTTCGGACAACCGGACTGGTTGGAAGCAATCGAAGAATTCACGGCAGAGCGGCCTACCTTAGCGGAACGGTTGGACGCTGCACGCCATATTGGATTGGTTCCCATAAAGCTGCCGGATGGAACAACAATTAAATTCAGTCCGGGTGAACACAATCTTTTGCAGAAAGCCGTCATCGAACATTTCCTGCCGCGATTCGGTTTTGGCGCGGAAGTGCTTTACGTCGGTGATACTGCGAAAAAATTTCTCGTTCGTGATGAAGCAAAACTAAAAGCGCTTAAATTCTTTGAGCTTCAACACGGGGAACTGCCCGACATTGTAGCCTATTCGCCGCAGAAGAATTGGCTTTTCCTAATTGAAGCGGTTCATAGCTCTGGGCCCATCTCTCCAATGCGTCTTTTAGAACTAAAACGGCTGGCTAAGGAATGCACAGCAGACATTGTCTTTATCACTGCGTTCCTGACTCGCGATACTTTCCGGAAATTTGCCCCAGACATTGCTTGGGAAACAGAAGTCTGGATTGCCGACGCCCCAGACCACATGGTTCATTTTGATGGCGATAAATTTCTTGGCCCATATAAATCAGGCTCGTGACGTGCGCGCGCTCAATCCCGTGCGCAAACGGGAGAACGCGGAGATCGCCCTTTTCATTTCACTGGAACCGCCGACCAAAGGAATGATCGGCGACGCGGCGAGCGAAGGTTTTTACGAAAGTCCCAACGGCAAGAAATTTCCGCGCCTGCAACTGCTGACGATTGAAGGGTTGCTGGAAAAGAAGCAACGCGCCGAACATCCCGATTACCTGCCGGACTTGAATTTCAAGAAAGCCAAACAGGAAGCGAGCGGGGGAACAAAAGACGTTACTGTGAAGTCGGCTCGGCTTAAACGTGTTCCGTAAAACGCTCGCCGATTTTACCGTGGCTTTCGGTGGGGAGCTGTTTTCCGGTTTTGTCCACCTGCGGAACTTCGCAACTCATCCAGTAGCCGTAAAGCAGGGTCAACATTTCCTCCAATTCCGCAGGACTATTGGGTTTCACATGATACGAACTCGCGCCCAGCATGTAGGCTCTTTTGATGTCATCAAGGTCTCCTGAGGCTGAGAGCATCACGGCGGGAATGATTCGGTAGAGGGGATGCTTTTTTAAAAAATCTAAAACGGCGAATCCATCCACAACCGGCATCTTTAAATCTATCAAAATAAAGGACGGATATTCAAACTTCTGACGGTCGCTAAACTCTCCTTTTCCCATCATGTAATCGATGGCCTGTTGCCCGTGCTGGGCAATTTGAACGGTGGCGACGGTGCTGATTTTTTTGAAGGTTCTCTTGATCAGGAATTGGTCGTTCTCATCGTCGTCCACGATCAGGATGGTGAAATTAGTGTTTTTCATAAATTAATGGACTCTCGTCTTTGTCAAAATTTGCGGTTTGGGACAAGGCAGGACGCCCAGTAACCAAAAATTAACTCCACAATTCGTTCAAGTTCTTGGGGGGTGGCCGGTTTCACCATGTAAGAATGCGCCCCCAGGTTTTCATAGGCGTCCTCGACTTCCTTAGCAGCGCCAGTGCCGCCGAAAATGATGGTGGGAACCACACTGAACTTGGGATGACTTTTCAACCAGGTTAAAAACTCCTTCCCATCGTGGAGGGGCATTTTCAGATCCGTAATAATAAACTTGGGATACGGAAACTTCTGACGGTCGGCATATTCGCCGGCTCCAGACAGGTAATCTTTTGCTTCCTCTCCGTTTCTCGCCCAATGGATCAGGAAAGGAAAATGGTTCTTCTGCACCGCTCGCTTAAAAAAAACCTGATCATCTTCATCGTCTTCCACCAGCAAAACTACGTCTGTAGTATCCATGACTTGGAACCTAGGCGCAGCCGAGAGATAAACAAGAGGGGTGAAGCCTGAAAAAAACGGAGGGATACCATGCAGAAGGGTTGCTGGAAAAGAAACAACGCGCCGAACATCCCGATTACCTGCCGGATTTAAACTTCAAGAAAGCCAAGACCGAAGCGAATGCGGAACAGAAAACGTTGCTTTGATTATTTTCAAGCCGTCGCCCGTCGCGGTCAGGGCTGAGCAAATCTTTCGCCGAGTTTGCCTTCGCTATTGGTGCGCAACCGGCGACCGGTCTTGTCCACTTCGGGAACTTCGCAAGTGAGCCAATAATCGTGCAGCACTTGCAGTTGGTGGCGCAGCGCGGCCGGCGAGCTGGGTTTTACGTGAAACGAACTCGCACCGAGGATGTAACATTTATGGATGTCGTCCAGATCGCGCGAAGAGGTCAGGACGACGGTTGGAATGACGGCCCACTCCGGATTTTTTTGCAGATGTTCCAGCACGGCGAACCCATCGGCCCCCGGCATTTTCAAATCAGTCGTGATGAAGGTGGGATAAGCATATTTCTCGCGGTCGGCATATTTGCCTTCGCCCATCATATACGCGATGGCTTCCTCGCCGCCGTTGACCGTGTGAACAGGGTCTTTGACGCCAATGGCGCGGAAGGCACGTTCGATCAGGATTAAATCGTTAGGATCATCGTCCACGACCATGATGGTTGAATGGTATTTCTTCATTAAAATTTCTTGGGGAAATACGTTAAATTATAATTCCGAAAAAGCCAATAATTTAACGGACTTAAACTGCAAGAAAGCCAAAAACAAAGCGAGCGGGAACAGGAAACTTTGCTTAAAGATTTGTCGAAATATTCGGTTGTTTTCCAAAAAACATTTGGCAGGTTTTTGGCTGATGAAAATTGTTTTGCAGAACAAAATCACCAAAAAGTTTTTTACGAAGGAATCGGTTTGGCATGCGGATATCAACAGTGCGCGTCAGTTCCAAACCCAAACCGATGCTTTAAATTTCGGTAATGACCTTGATCTGCCCCAAACCCAGGTTTTGGTCCTAACGGAGACAGGGCAAACGGTGGTGTCTTGCCGCGGTTAATTTTCCGTGTCCAAGGCCTCACCGGCGCAGGGCGGCGATCAATTCGTTGAGTTTGTTTTGGATGAGTTGGATTTCGGCGAGGGTCGGAGGGTCGCTCAAGGTTTGGTTAAGATCATCCACGCTGGAGATGTTGGCGGCGGAATTGGCGTATAAATCAATAAAGGTCACTTCGCCGGGCGATCCTTGTTCCCCTTGGATGCCTTGC
>JBKJOZ010000352.1:0-4667 GCA_046595315.1 Limisphaerales bacterium | reverse complement strand
TCCGAGGCGCGCAAAAAGGAGGCGGATGAAATGATAAATTTCAGTCACGGTTGCGACGGTGCTTTTGCCGCCGCCACGTGAATTGCGTTGTTCGATGCTGACCGTCGGAGGAATTCCAGTAATCAAATCGACGTCGGGCCGCGAAAGTTGTTCCACGAATTGCCGCGCATAAACATTCATGGAATCGAGAAAACGCCGCTGGCCTTCCGCGAATAAAATATCAAAAGCCAAAGTGCTTTTTCCCGAACCGCTCACGCCTGTGATGACAACGAATTGATTGCGGGGAATTTCGACGGAGAGATTTTTGAGATTATGTTCGCGCGCACCGTGAATGCAGATGGAGTTTTTTTCGGACGCTGATCGCTTATCAATCACCTAAGACTCTTAACATTCAAAACGGAGTTGGCAAAGTGGTTCGAAAAAACAAACCGTTTGGAGCGCAAACTCCAAACGGTTGTTTTGGCGACGTCCAATTCGGACGTCGATTATATTTTGCCCAGCAGGACCAGAATAACGAGAATCACCAGAATGGTTCCGACGATTCCGCTTGGTCCGTAACCCCACGAGGAACTGTATCCCCATGAAGGAACGACTCCGAGGAGGAGTAAAACCAACAAGATGATTAGAATGGTTCCTAATGACATAATTTTTTGCCGGATGGACCGGGGTTACTATTATTTAACCACCAAATCGTTTTTGACGTATTTCACGCCATTCACGCTACGCGCGAGTTCCGCAGCGCGATTTTTTTGGGCGAGCGTGTCAACGAATCCACTCAATTGCACACGGCCATTGTTCACTTCGACGTTGACAGCCAATCCTTTGACATCCGGATCGGCCAACAAATCGGATTTGACCTTGGCTTGAACCGATTTGTCATCGATGTAAGTGCCGGTGCTGCGATGATAACGGTCGCCCGAGCAGCCGGTGTTGACCGCCGCGATGCCCAAGCCCAAACAAACGATTACTGCCAAACTGCCCATTGCTTTTTTCATAATTTTTCCTTGTTGTTTTTGTGTAACGGTAATTTTTCTATCGAGAAAATCTTAGAAAACTGGGGGTTGCTTACAATCAGGGAAGTGCCCGTTTCCGATTCACGAGAAAGTCATTAAAATTTTATTAAGGGATTCCTTGAGGCGAGATTTCGCCAGAATCAACTTGAAGGCGCAAAAACACCGCGCAACGCCTGACCGGTGTGACTTTCCCAGCTCTGGGCAATTTCTTCCGGCGAACCTTGGGCGACCACTTTACCTCCGCTCTCCCCGGCATCAGGCCCTAAATCAATCAACCAATCAGCGCACTTCATCACGTCCAGATTGTGTTCGATTACCACTACGGAATGGCCTGCGTCCACCAGTCGATGGAAAACTTTTAACAGCACGCGCACATCTTCGAAATGCAAGCCGGTGGTCGGTTCATCGAACAGGAACAGAGTTGGTTTCTCGGTTGACGATTGTTTTGCCATGGGGGATTCCGCCAAATGACTGACCAATTTTAAGCGCTGGCTTTCGCCGCCGGAAAGCGTGTTGATCGGTTGTCCGAGCCGTAAATATCCCAGCCCAACTTCTTGCAACAGTTTCAATTTTTCCAAAGCGCGTTTTGCAAAACGTGATTCTGTGAAGCTCGCCAGAAAATCCATCGTGTCGTCCACCGTCGCTTCCAGCAAATCCGCGATGCTCCAGGAAAAAATCGCGGGCCGGAATAATTTTGCACTTGGGCTCGCGGTCTTCGAACTGAGTTTGATTTCTAAAATGTGCGCGCGATACCGTCGGCCGTTGCAGTCCGGGCAACGAATAAAAACATCGCTGAGAAATTGCATTTCAATTTTTTCGAAGCCAGCGCCGCGACATTTTTCGCATTGCCCTTGTGCGGAATTGAAACTGAACGCACTGGCGTTTAAACCACGTTGCTTGGCCAGTTCCGTTTGCGCGAATAGTTCGCGAATTTCGTCAAACGCGCCGATGTAAACTGCGGGATTGGATCGGGGTGTTTTGCCCAGCGGCGATTGATCCACCAACAGGACGCGACCGAGATGTTCCCAACCCGAGATTTGAAGAATGGGGTGCGAAGGAGAAAGTTCGGCATCAGAATCTTCGCCGTCCTCGGAATCTGGATCCGCCACTTCGGCCTCCTGACGTTTTAATTTGATTTCGAGCGCCGGAAGCAAAACAGCGCGAACCAATGTCGTTTTTCCGGAACCGCTGACGCCGGTGATGCAAACGAATCGCCCCAGCGGAATTTCAACGGAAATATTTTTGAGATTATGCACGGAAGCGTTGCTGAGACTCAGTGTCGCAAGGTTTTGGATCGGTCTGCGTTCTGGCACTTCAATTTTCCTTTTGCCGCTCAAATAATTGCCGGTGAGCGAAGTTTTCGATTTTAAAATTTCGCGAAATGTTCCTTGAAAAACCAGTTCACCACCGGATTCGCCGTGACCGGGACCGAGATCGACAATTTGATCGGCGGCTCGCATCACGCTGGCTTCGTGTTCGACGACGACGACGGTATTTCCGGCATCGCGAAGCCGCTGGAGAATTTTGATGAGCCGCTCGGTGTCGCGCGGATGTAACCCGACGCTGGGTTCGTCGAGCACAAACAACGTGTTCACGAGACCAGAGCCGAGACAGGTCGTGAGATTGACGCGCTCCGTTTCTCCACCGGAAAGTGTGCGTGTGGCCCGATCGAGCGTGAGATAGCCGAGTCCGACTTCCTCCAGAAAATTAAGGCGAGAACGGACTTCGTTGAGCGCAAGAGTGAGTGGATCAAAAGATTTTAGATTTTTGCGCTGCGAATAAAACGCTTCGACAGACCGAAGCGCTTCATGAATTGAGAGTTGGTAGAAATCAGCAATATGGATTTGCGATTTACCCCGCGCCGGAGCGGCCGCTGTTGAAATAGTAAAACCCAGCGTTTCCGGTCGAAAACGAGCTCCGCCGCAATCCGCGCAAATTTTATAAGACCGATAACGCGACAACAAAACGCGGACATGCATTTTGTAGGCTTTGGATTCGAGCCAGCGAAAATAACCTTTCACGCCATACCAGGCGCGCGGCCATTCGTGCGCGGAATCTTTGCCGTAACCGGGATCGCCTTCGATGACCCAATCTTGAAATTTGCGCGGTAAATCTTTGAACGGAATATTCGTCGGCACCTTTCGCATTTTACAAAATTTTAACAAATCCGCCTGGGACTCCGCGCCGGTTCCGGTCTGCCACGGACGGATTGCGCCTTCGGCTAAAGTTTTTGCGCGATCAGGAATGGCGAGGTTGTAATCAATCGTGATGGTGCGGCCAAATCCACGGCAGGTTGGGCACGCGCCGAGCGGATGATTGAAACTAAAAAGGGCAGGGGTCGCCTCGCGATATTCGATGTCGCATTGGGCGCAATGAAAACGGTTGGAAAAAAGTTTTAAGTTTTGAGTTTTGAGTTTCGAGTTGTCGGAATTCAAAAAGCGAATGGCCAATTTTCCTTTGCCAAAATGATAAGCTTGTTCGCAGGCTTCGACGAAGCGCTTGCGATTTGCGTCGATTAATTTCAATCGATCTTGAACGACGTTGAGCGTGGCTAAGTTTAATTTGCGCAACGCATCCAGGGATTCATCGACGCGCAGGATTTCATTTTCGATGAGTAAGCGCTGGTAACCTTGTTTGGAAATCAAGGCTAACGATTCTGCGAGCGAAATTTTTTCTGAAAGTGGAATGTCAAACGTGATGAGAATTTCCGAAATCATGGTAGGGACGAGTTCCACCTCGTCCCTGACTTTTTCCCTTGGAGACGCGTTTGTGGAAGAAATTCGGGACGCGGTGGAACGCATCCCTCCCAGCGTTTCCCAAATATTCTGCGGTGAGTCTTTGCGCACGAGTTGTCCGCAATTCTTGCAATGGAGCTGCGCCAAATGTGGCCAGAGCAATTTCGCGTAATCACAAATTTCCGTCATGGTGCCGACGGTGGAGCGCGTGCTTTTGACGGTGTTGCGTTGTTCGATGGCAATGGCGGGAGGAATTCCTTCGATACTATCCACCTGCGGTTTGTCCATGCGGTCGAGAAACTGGCGCGCATACGGCGAAAAGGTTTCGATGTAACGTCGCTGGCCTTCCGCGAAAAGCGTGTCGAACGCGAGCGAACTTTTCCCTGAACCGCTCAGTCCCGTGATTACGATCAATTTTCCCAGAGGCAAATCGAGATCAAAATTTTTGAGATTGTTGTGCCGCACACCGCGAAGGTGAATGAATTTAGGCGCGGACTTTTTCAACATGGCGGCGGAATGTAATTGTAGGTGGCGCGAAGTTCAAATGGAGGTTGCGTAGAAACGCCTCGGTGAGCGTCTCAAGTTGGAAATCAATCATGGCGCAAATTTGAGACGGCTCACCGAACCCCCTCTAAGCAAGGCGTTTTTGAAACAACACGATTCGGTTGGTGTTCGTTCCCTTGAAATTATTGTCCACGCCCCAGCAATTAGCCGTCTTGGTAAATTTCTGGTCGTTAATCAAAATCAGTTCCGGGTTTAATCCAGCGGCGATTCCGCAGGGCAAAACGGCTTCTTCCAATTTTATTTTTCCGCCGCGTATTTCGCCGACCTCAAAGGCGATGTGTCCGCCTGGTTTCAACACGCGATGCAGTTCCCGGAAAACTTCAGTCATGGCGCTCTGCCAGTTTTCTAATTTGCC
>JBKJOZ010000166.1:0-3083 GCA_046595315.1 Limisphaerales bacterium | reverse complement strand
TTCTTCAGGAAAAAGCGGGCATCCAACGCACATGGTCGGATTATCTGCCGCTCAACGAATCGAAGGCGAAAGAGGAAGTCGTGTTCGTGCTGACGTCGATCAACGACGCGCTGATTGTTTTTTTTCGCGGACAAGTGCTCGTCGCGCTTTGCACCGGCACGATGCTGACCATCGCGTTTTTCATTCTTGGATTGAATTACGCCATTCTGCTCGGCGCCATCGCGGCGATTCTCGGCATCATGCCGTATGTCGGCTCGATCACTTGTCTGCTGCTCGCGCTGGTTTTGTCCGCCGTGCAATTCGGCGACTGGCTGCATCCGCTGCTTGTGCTCGCGATCTTCGGCGTCGTGCAACTCCTGGAAGGCTTCGTCATCTCGCCCAAAATCATCGGCGACCGCGTGGGACTGCATCCGCTCACCATCATCGTCGCGGTGTTGGTCGGCACAACGTTGATGGGCGGGATTCTCGGTGGCGTGCTGGCGATTCCGCTGACGGCGGCGCTGCGAACGTTGATGTTTCGGTATGTTTGGAAACGGAGCGGTTTAGTCGGGTGAAGGAATCCAAAATGAAAATAATGAAAATTGCGGGGCTTCTTACCATAGCGGCACTTCTCGGCATAACCACAGCGGGTTGGAGCCAAGAAATTGTTGCATCGATTGATCTTAAAGACGTTCCGCTAGAAGCTTCTATCGAAACTCTCGCGAGGCAGATGAATATCAATTTCATGCTTGATCCAAAGTTGTCCGAACCAACCCGAGATGCCGATGGCAAGATCCTCCCGCAACCAAAGGTTACTTATCGTTGGGAGAATAAGAGTGCCGACGAAGCTTTAGCGCAGTTGATTAAGGAACACGGCGTCAAGATGGTTAAAAGTTCTGCCAGTTCCGTGACGCGATTTATGTTCACGAATCAGCCCGCAATAAAAGTGGACGGCAACCTAGTGGGCAATGACACCAATGCGATTCCTCTGATGCAAATGGATTCCGCGCCGATCGCGGAGGCGCTGACGACCCTGGCCAAGCGCGCAAACATTAATATCACTCCTGATCAAAAATTATCCCGATCCCAGCTTGAGGTTTCTTTTCGGTGGAAAAATATAACTGCGAAGCAGGCGCTAATCGCGTTGTGCGAAAATTTTGAGTTGGTGTTAATAAAAGATTCCTCGACCGGCGCGATTCAGATCAAACCGAACGAAAAATAGCGCCCCTCTTCAACGCTGACCATTATTTCAACAACATTTCGCGCACTACCACTGCGATTAATTCCCGCCAAGTTCGGCAAGGCGTGCTTCTGCTTCGTCCAGCGAAAGCGAGCCGCCATCGGATAGTTTAACGGCAGCGAGTTGAATAATTTCTTTTTTACCGGCGACATTCTTCTTCGCCCAAGCGCGAAGCAATTTCGTTTGAGTGGGATCAACGAAGCTCCAGTTGAACGGATGCTGTTGGTCGTGTTCAAAAGTGTAACGATGTTGTTTCCACCAACCAATGAGCGCGGCCGCGCCGTGCGCGTAATTTTGGGCTGCGGCTTCGGGGGTGAGTGCAGGTTTTTCGATGGCGCGGAGCAGTTCCAGACGCGACTCGACTTGGGCCGCTAGAATTTCCACGTAACGTTTCGAGCCTCCGGGGATATAACGAGCTGATTTACTTTTTAATTTCATCTCACGCAAACGCATTGGAAGAGCGTCGGGCAATTCTTTCAAACCCAGTCGCAGGCATGTCCACGCCGGAATCAGCAATGCGGGATCGCCACCGAGAAATTTGGCGAAATCATGGAGGATTTGCCCGTCGGATTTGGAAAGATAATTCGTGTCGCGCGCGGCGCGGGCGAAGAAATAAATTCCCGGTAAAACCATGATCGGCGTTTGCGCGTTGCCCATCAGTCCGCGCGAATTGTTCAGGAACGATTGTTCCTCGCGCAAAGTGTTGCGGATTTCTTCGAACTGCAATTTCGCCGAAGGCGTAGCTGGTTCGTATTCGACCGATTCGTAACAGAGCATGGACGACTGCGATGTGAGATTAAGCTTTTGCGCGAGATCAACATTGATGCGGCGACAGGCAAACGGCGAGCGGCATTGGCCAATGAGAAATTCATTAGGTTCAGGCAAATTGGTTTTGAGAAGATTCAATTCCGTTTCAACGAATGGTTGAATAGGTTCCTGCCAGACGCCGCGTGTGCCCCAGCCGCACCAGATCCACGGAATCACTTTTTGCGAACGCGGATGGGTGCCGTATTTTTGCAGCACATCGTGATCGGCGCGAAAGACATCGAGGAAATCTTCCGGTTTCGCGCCCGCGTAACCACCTGGATCACCGTCAATCGTCACGTAACCATCGGCGTTGTTCAGAATGGAAATAATTTTCGCGCGATGTTCCAGATAAGCGGATTTCTCCGGTGAATTATCAAAATGCATGACGCGGAGATTCGGCATGAGCGTGCGGTCTTTCCAAAGTTTTGCGGACGCTTCGGGCCGAGCTGTGAGATTGGCGCAAAAGACCAGCCAGCATTCGATCCGCGCGTGTTGAGCTTCAGTGACGATTTCGCGGTATTGATAAAGATCGCGAGTATCAGCGGCGGACAAGGGTATTGGAATCGTTTCGATCAGCGGCCAAAGCATGACGCGGTCGTAGCCCAGTTCTTTGAGGAAACGGAACATATCCGCGTAATCCGTGCGCTGCCAACTATGTGGCGCAAACGGATAATCGTAGTTCCAGCCAGCGTGGAGATAAAAACCGAGATGTGACTTTTGAGCCGTGCGCTTTTGCGGAGAAAATTTTTCAGCCGCCGAAAAATTTACAAAACAAAAAAAGGTGAGAGCGACGAACGCATGGATAAATCGGAACATGCGGGAATAATGATCAAGATGGGCCGTTTTTCAACGCGCTAGCATTTCCCGTCAAAATTTTTTTCAAGCGACGGAAACTATTTCACCAATAATTCCCGCACATCCACTGCATCCATTCCGGCGGCGCGAATGGCCCGCATCCCCAAATCGGTGTCTTCGTAGGCTCGGCAGAATTGCGGCGGCACGCCGATGAGGCGGGCGGCTTCGAGAAAAATATCGGGCGCGGGTTTTTGATTTTTCA
>JBKJOZ010000121.1:0-17955 GCA_046595315.1 Limisphaerales bacterium | reverse complement strand
GTTGTCGGTCGGGATCAAAAATTGCACGCCCACTTTTTTCGCTTTGGCCACGGCTGATTTGGCTACTTCCGTTTTATCGGGTTCCACGAGCGATTTCCCCGTTTTCAAACCGTCCGCGAGTTTAAAAGTGTAAGCCATCGCGCCGCCGATCAGAATCGTGTCCGCTTTTTCCAACAACGCATCAATCACGTTGATTTTGTCAGAAACTTTCGCGCCGCCAAGAATGACGACGAACGGTTTCGCCGGATTTTTCAATTCATCACCGAGAAATTTCAATTCGCGTTCCATCAGCAAGCCCGCCGCGCATTGTCCGCCGCGTTTGGCGATGACCCGAGCGATGCCTTCCGTCGAGGCGTGCGCTCGATGCGCTGCGCCGAAAGCGTCGTTGACGTAAATGTCGGCGAGCTTGGCGAGATCTTCGGAAAATACCGGGCAATTAATTTCTTCCTTGTCGTGGTAGCGGACGTTTTCCAGCAGAAGAACCTCGCCGGAATTTAATTGTGCCACGGCTTTTTCCGCCGGTTCGCCAATGCAATCTTCGGCAAAATTCACTTTGCGCCCGAGCATTTCAGAAAGTTTTTGCGCGACGGGTTTCAATGACATCGACGCTTCACGTTTCCCTTTGGGACGACCGAGATGCGCTGCGAGAATAATTTTTGCGCCTTGTTTGATGAGCAATTGCAGCGTGGGCAAAGTCGCTTCAATGCGGGTGGCGTCGTTGATGACCATTTGGCCATCGCGTTCCTCCATCGGCACGTTGTAATCAACGCGCATGAAAACGCGTTTGCCGTGGGTGTTTAAATCGTTGACGGTCAGTTTTGCCATACAAACAAGGGCGCGCAGAATAGCGAAGCAGGGGAGTGAGTCAAAAAGAAAACTGGGTGTGACTTCCATTTTCCATCCTGTAAATCCTGTTCAGCCCTGTTAAATTGTCCGTCGATGCGTTTCGGTTCGCTCCAATTAAAATCAAATCTTTTTCTGTCGCCGCTGGCCGGTTACACGAATTTGCCGTTCCGCCTCACCTTGCGCGAAGTTGGCGGACTCGATCTCGCCACAACCGATTTGGTCAACGCCCGTTCGCTGCTCGAAAAAAATCCCAAAGCGCTCAAGCTCATCGAAACGTGTCCCGCAGACCGTCCGCTCGCCGTGCAATTGTTCGGCAGCGTTCCCGAAGAAATGCGCGACGCCGCGGTTTATTTGGAATCCATTGGCATTTCATCCGTCGATATCAACATGGGTTGTCCCGTGCGAAAAGTCGTCAAAGTCGGTGGCGGTTCCGCGATGATGACCGAACTCGACAAAACCGCTGCGCTCGTCAAAGGCATGGTGGACGCCGTGAAAATTCCGGTGACCGCGAAAATGCGTCTCGGTTGGGACGATCAAAATTTAACCGCGCCTGACCTCGCCAAAACTTTAGAAGACGTCGGCGTCGCCGCAATTTTCGTTCATGGCCGCACCCGCGAACAAGGTTTTGGCGGCACGGTAAATCTCGCCGGAATTCGCAAAGTGGTTGAAGCCGTAAAAACTATTCCCGTCATTGGCAACGGCGACGTGACTTGTCCGCAAGCGGCGAAAATGATGTTCGATCAAACTGGTTGCGCCGGCGTGAGCATCGGTCGTGGCGCATTTTACAATCCGTGGATTTTTCAGCATACCCGCGAATTTTTAACAACGGGCCTTCTCCCCGCTGAACCGAGTTTCGACGAACGAATCCGCGTGATGTGTCGGCATCTTGATTTGATGATTGAAATTTTTGGTGAAGAGCATGGTTGCCGCATGTTTCGCAAAGTCGCCCCATGGTATTCAAAACGTTTTGGCCCGGCAAACGAGTTCAACAAACGCATCGTCCGTCTCGCCAGCAAAACTGAGTTCGAAGAAATTTTGGCGAATTACAAAACGTGGCGTGCGCAATTTCTCGATTCCCACGGCGAGTTACTTCCGCGTTATCAACTCGCGCCGATGATTGCCTCGTTCATGCAAGAACCCGACGCCGTTCGCCGTGAACAAATTCCTGTCCCAAAAGGCCCTGTCGAAGTCTGGTAACTGCCCTGATTCTGCGGCTCCAGTCCTCCGTTATATTTGGAGCAGTTGACGCGCTTGAGGCGTCGGCGAACCGATATGGGGGCAACAAAACGCAAGCGCCAGTTTTTGATTTTGGGAATTATCCTCGCCGCCCTTCTTTTCCTAATCGCGCTTCCGCTTTGGTTTCCGTGGATTCTAAAACCAATTCTTAAAAATTACGGCGTGAGCTACGCAAGCTACGAGCGAACTGGCTACAGCCGGTTCACTTTGCGCGACGTAAAATTTTCCAACGCCAGCGCCACGTTCGAGGCCAAGGAAATTAAAGGGGGGGCGAGCCGCCTATTCGCAATCTCCAACTGGTCGCTCGATCTCGTGAAATCCAAGAAGGCTGAAACCAATTCCGTCTATTTGACCTCCAAAAAAATCGACACTGTTTTGGCGCAACTTAATCGCTGGATTCGTGGAGCCACTTTCACCAATGGAGCGATTCGCTCCGGAAAATTGGAAATTTTGGTGGCGGCGTTTGATTGTAAAAATGGCGTCATTTCTTCAGCCATTTTTTCAAAAAAACATTTTCCGCCGACTGAAATTATCGTCCAGTTCCACCCCAACCGAACAAAACAAATTTCCATCAAAACCGCCGCGTGGAACTGGGAGACACAACTCAACCTTCGCGACGAGGGTCAGAGCCTCAAAATAGAGGGCGACACGTTTTGGCAAAGCAATCGGTGCAAGATCACGGCGCAATTTGGGACCAATGGCTCGCTGCCCGAGACCGCCTCGCTCGCCGCCACGTCATTTCGAATTCCGGCTCGCCTCTTGAAACTTGAAGGTTACGGCGACCTGAGCGGCTCGCTCCAAGGCGGCTGGCAGAGCAATCGTTTTGAAATCAATCTCGCTGCCCACGCGCAACCCTCTGACCGCCAGCAAATTTATCTTTCGCCGATCGAAGCCGTGATTCGAGCCGTGGGCGACACAAATTCAGTCCGCATCGAAACAGCCAACATTTCCTCACCCTGGTTGCAGGCGAAATTATCCAAAAATGTTGAATTCAATTTTCGCGGGGAAATGTTGAGCCCCGAGGCGACGCTGGCTGTCGCTGCCAATCTGGCGAAACAGAAATGGTTTGACGCGACCGGAGAATTGAAAGGCGAGGCGGTTTTGCGTCGGACAAAAAACAGATTTCCAGAGGCAAAGTTCAATCTTGCCGGTGCGCAAATTGAGTTGAGCGAAATCCAAGCCGAACGTTTTGATCTCCAGGGCGAGCTGGATTGGCCATGGCTCAAAATTGATTCCACAAAAATTCAGTTCAAGGACGGCGCGACCGCCGAGGGAAATTTTAGCTTCAACGCCGTCGCCCGGGAAATTTCCGAGGGAAAATTAAAACTCGGCGGTTCCATCGGTCACAAATTTTTACCTCCGGAAATTTCTTACAAAAATATCGCGCTAGACGCGACATTTTACGGGCCGCTCAAAAAACTTTCACACGAGGCCCGCGTGAGGTTGGAAGGATTAAAACTCCCTCGTTTGGCTCCACTGGGAATTGAGGCGGACTGGCGCGGCTGCGAATTTAATCTCGAAAAATTCCAGGCGAACGTCAGCGCAAAAAATTCGTCTCTGGTTTTGGCCGGCTCGGTCAATGCGCAAACCAATCGGTTCGATGCTCAGTTCCAAAAGATTGATTTTCAAAAAAATCAAAAACCAATTTTTACTCTGCAAAAACCATTTGCGGTTGCTGTGACCAAACTGCATGAGGGAAAAATGTGGGCGGTTGAAATTGAGCCCGCGCGATGGCGTGGGACGACGAACGAGCTTCTGGTCCAGGGAAATCTGGAATGGCCGGAGCGCGGAAATGTTTCGGCCGCCGCACAACAGTTCGATCTCTCAAATTGGAGTGAGTTTTTTGACCCGCCTTTGCCGGAATTATTTTTCGAGAAAGTGAGCGGCTCAGCCAGTTGGACGAATGGAGCCGCGACGTTTGCCTTGTCGGCGATCACTCGGTTTTTGTCTGCGGACGGCACCCCTTTTTCCGCCGATCTGGAGACGAGGGGAAATGCCGAAGGAATTTCCATCGCGCGCGCCGAGGTGGGGAGCGCCTCCGAAATTGTCCTTTCTGGAAAAGGTTTTTTGCCGATCACTTTTGCACCGGCCAATCGCACCCGCTTCGTTCAAATTTTGCCGAAACAGCGCATTGATTTTCAGGCCGCGACTTTGCCAAATCCAAAATTTTGGGAGCGAATTGCACAGTGGACACGCGTGGATTTGCGCGAGCCGTCCATTTCCCTCGGCGTTTCTGGGACGATGGATTCGCCGGTGGGAAGGATCGTGGCGAGTGCGAGGGAGATAGTTTTGAAGCCAAAAAAACGCGATCAAACGTGGCCGCGATTTCAAAATCTAATCGCAGATTTTGATCTGGTTCGCGACCGGATTGCGCTGAATCGATTTGAAATTTTCGTCGAAGGTCAGCCCGTGTCGGCGACGGGCGAAATTCCATTGCCGAAAGATTTTCAAACGCATTGGCGCAAAGCTTTCGATTGGCGCAAAGCCGACGCGCATTTAAAAATTGTGGACGCGCAGCTCGCGCCCTTCTCGCGGTTGTTTCCTGGAATTCTGAGTCCACTGGGGACGATCAACCTTGATGCTTTGGTGGCGCGCGGCGGAAAAATGTCCGGCGAATTTCGTGTGGCCGGCGCAGCACTTCGACCCATTTCTTCGCTCGGTTCCGTGCGGGACATTGATGCGCGATTCAAACTTTCCGGCGAGCGGATGAAGGTCGAAACGTTTCGGGGATTTATCGGCGGACAACCGGTGGATTTGGTTGGTGAAGTGAATCTCGCGAATTTTGAGCGGGCGACCGGACTTCCCATTTTCAATTTCAATTTGCGCGGAACGAATGTGCCTTTGACGCGACGGCCGGAATTGATTTTACGCAGCGACCTGGATTTGAAAATTGCGAACACGAATGGGGGCGAGCCGCTCATTTCGGGGACGCTGAATTTGCGGGACAGTTTTTATCTAAGCGACTTGAAACTTTTGGTTCCGGGAAAAGTGGCGAAACCGAAACAGCGTCCCCCTTTTTTCAGCGTGGAAACTGAGCCGTTTGCGGGTTGGCGTTTAAATGTGGCGGTGAAGGGAAATGATTTTCTTCGAGTGCGCAGCCCGCTTTTTCGCGGGGAAATCTCGGCGAATTTCAAAGTCGAAGGAACGTTGCAAGAGCCCTTTGCGCTGGGCGACGCCAAAATTAATTCAGGCGTGGTGCAGTTTCCGTTTGCCAATTTGCGCGTGACGCAGGGTTTTGTTTCGCTCACGAGCGCGAACCCGTTTCGTCCGCAACTCGCCATCAGCGCTGCCTCTCGAACGTTCGGTTACGACGTGAAAATGGACATCAACGGGTTTGCCGACAAACCGCTGATTGAGTTTTCTTCCAACCCCGGTCTGCGCTCGGAGCAAATTTTGTTGATGGTGACGGCGGGGGAATTGCCGAGGGATGAAATCAATTTTTCTGCCCAGCAAAAGGCGGGACGCGTTGCATTTTTTCTCGGAAAAAATTTAGTTTCAAAATTTGGCGGAAACAAAGGGACGGAAGAAAAGCTGGAAATTCGCTCTGGCGAAGATGTCTCCGACCACGGCCAGCAAACCTACTATCTCGAATACAAATTGAGCCACGATTGGTCGATCATCGGCGAATACGATCGCTTCGGCGGAGTGAATGCAGGTTTCAAATGGAAATTTTTCGAAAAATAAACCGGGTAGCGTTTTTCACGGCGGCCATTTGGTTGCTGCTCGCGGGTCACGCGGTGGCGTCCGAAATAAAGCCCGCGACCATCCAAGTTTCTGGCTACAAATTCTTTGGAAATTTCGAGCTGAAAAATCTTCTCAAAACATTCGACGAAAAAAATAAACAGCGTGAATTTTTCGACGCCAATTACATCGAGGACGCCGCGTTGATTTTGATTTCCCGTATCAATCGGGACGGCTATTTGAAACCGAAAATTACGGCCCATCTGACCCTCGACGATGGAACTGTTCAAACCTACGAATGGGCCGAGGCCATTCGCGATCCGTTGCCGCGACCGACCCAAGCGCGGCGCGTGGAATTTCAAATTACGGAGGGCGTTTTGTATTTCTTCAAGGAGATTGCTTTTGAAGGGCTTCACGCGGTTTCAGAAGAGGATGCGCGAGCGTTTTTCATCGAACGCGGCGCGTTGGTGAAGTTTAAAAAAGCGCGCGTGTTTACTCCGGCGCGACTGGAGCGTGGCTTGTCGAGTTTGATCGAAGTGCTGGCCCGCAAAGGTTTTGACCAAGCTCAAGCCACGGCAGATCAACTGGAACAAGATGACAAGACGGGCGCCGTGAATTTAAAAATTCGCGTCACGCAAGGCCCGCAGTTTTTCGTGCGCTCAATTCGTAAAGAAATTTTCTACGGCACGAACCTACATCCCACCGACATTTCTTTTGTCGTGACGAATCAAATTTTTTCCAAACTTTGGCAACAGGATTTGGCGCAGGAATTACGGACGACAAATTATCATCGAGGCTATGCCGATACGACGGTTGAAATCACGACGGCCAAACGCGAACCGACGAACGGCGTCGTTCTGCTGGATCTGGTCGCGAGGGTGAACAGCGGTGAGCAAATCAAATTGGGCGAGGCAAAATTCACCGGGCGCAAGAAAACAAAAGAGGCGTTGCTCAGACGCCGCGTGCGTTTGAAGTCGCATAAAAATCTCGATCGGATCGGGGCGGAAACCGGACGCTATCGACTGGCGCGCCTGGGAATTTTTGATTCGGTCGGCTTGCGTTATGACCAAGTGGACGAACGCACCCGCGATGTGATTTACGATTTGCAGGAAGGCAAAGAAGTCGATGTCAGCATGTTATTTGGTTTCGGCAGTTACGAATTGGCGCGCATCGGATTTGAAGTGAACCAAAATAATATTTTTGGTCGAGCGCACCGGGCGCGGTTGCGCGTCTCGCAATCGTTCCGAACCTCGAGCGCGGATTATCTCTACACGATGCCGGAATTAGTCGGCGAAGATGTCGATGTTTTTTTCAACGCGTTTGGATTGCGGCGCGAAGAAGTTTCTTTTACGCGTCAGGAATACGGAGGCGGCGTTGGGGCGCGAAAATTTTTACGCACGATCTCCAGCGATTTTGGCGTGCGATATAATTATCAAATTCTGCACGCCCTCGAGACAAGCCTGGCCGAACAAGTGGGCGTGGCGGAAGCGGCGGTTGGGTCGGTTACGTTCGATTTGAAACGCGACAAACGCGACAACCCCCTGTATCCGCGCCAAGGCTACCGCGTGTTTGGAAGTCTCGAAATTGCCTCTGAGGTTCTCGCGAGCGAAGTGAATTTTCAACGGGTGGAAATTGGCGCGTCCTTTCATCAGCCGATTCGCCGAACGAGTTGGCTGCATTTCGGCGTGAGCCACGGAATTGTTTTTACACAGGGAAATCCGCGCGACGAATTGCCATTCAACAAACGGTTTTTTCCTGGCGGCGAGAATTCCGTGCGCGGTTTTCGTGAAGGAGAAGCCGCGCCGCGAAATGCGCGAGGCGATGTCATCGGCGCGGAAACTTACTTGAATGCCAACGTGGAATTTGAGCAGGCGTTGACGGAAAAATGGTCGGTCGTGACTTTCCTTGATTCGATTGGATTCGCCAAAGACATGGGAAATTATCCATTTGATGAAACGCTTTTTTCCGTCGGGTTGGGGCTGCGCTGGCGAACAGTCATCGGCCCCATCCGTTTAGAATACGGACATAATTTGAACCCGCGCAGAGACGATCCGGCAGGCACGGTGCATTTCTCAATTGGCTTTCCATTTTGACAAATCGAAAATTGTTTTAGCCAGTTTTTCCCGTAAATTGACTTCGTGCTCCGCCGTTCCAAAGAAATATTTTTTGCTGCCTGTCTGACCGTGGTCGTTGCGCTTCCCCTGCGAGTAAAAGCGCACGGCGACTTGCACGATCGAATCGCGGAACTGACGGTGAAAATCAAAGCCGACTCCAATAACTCCGAGTTCTATTTCCTACGCGGCGAATTGCATCGGCAACATGGCGACTGGAATCTGGCGCTGGCTGATTTCAACGAAACAGAAAAAAGAAATCCAAAGTTGCAGGTGAATTTTGCAAGAGGCAGGACGTGGTTCGATGCCGGGAAAATGAGTGAGGCGAAGGCCGCTTTGGATAAATTTATTTCGGCCGTTCCCACTCACGCCGAGGCGCGGGCGCTGCGGGGACGAACTCTTGCCAAGCTCGGCCAATACCAAGCTGCGGCGGAGGATTTTAGTCTCGCGATCCACCAATCCACGGCTCCTGCGATCGATTGTTTTCTGCAACGCGCTGAGGCGCAAATTGCGTTGAAAAATCTCGTGGAAGCTTTGCGCGGGCTGGATGAGGGAATCGAAAAACTGGGGCCGGTTGTTTCGTTCCAACTTCGCGCCATCGATTTGGAAATCGCATCTAAGAATTACGATGGGGCGTTGGCGCGGCTCGAAACAATTGCTGTGCAATCGCCACGAAAAGAGAGCTGGCTCGCGCGGCGTGGAGAAATTTTAGAGCACGCTGGCCGTAACGCCGAAGCGCGGAAAACATTTGCGGAAGCGCTCATCGCCATCGATTCGTTGCCGGCAAGCCGCCGGAATATTGGGGCCATGAAAGATTTGGAAAATCGAATTAGCGCTGCGCTAAAACGGCTTGAAATATCCGTGACGAAAAATTCTTTAGGAAAATAATATGCCCAAACCAAAGTGCCATCACGGTTTCCGGTTGCTTCAACTTTTCATTTACGGGGTGTTTTGTGTCATGGGCCTCTCGCCGTGTTTACAGGCCGCGAACATTTTTGGCATCGCGAACGTCTGGAAATATGAACAGTCCAACAACCTCGACAGTGTGAACTGGAAAGTTCCTGCGTACGATGACTCGGCTTGGCCATCCGGAGCGGCGTTGCTTTACTCAGAGACTAATGCCTTGGTCGCCCCGAGAAACACGCCGCTGACGCTCGGTCGCACTACTTATTATTTTCGAACACGGTTCAATTTTTCTGGGAGCACGGTTGGGTTATCGCTCACGTTTTCTAACCGCGTTGATGATGGTGCAGTTTTTTATTTAAATGGGGCCGAAGTGCAACGATTGCGGATGCCGGTTGCACCAACGCCGATTTCCTACACCAATTTTGCCACGGGTAGTCCAAGCAGCGGCGACGCCACCTCCTTTGATGTATTTTCCATTTCTGGCGATGCGCTGACCAATCTGGTTTCCGGGACCAACGTGCTGGCGGTCGAGGTGCATCAAGCGAGCGCAACCAGTTCTGACATTGTTTTCGGAGCGGCATTGAGCCTGTCGGATTCCCCCATCCAGCGTGGTCCCTATTTACAGATTGGAACGCCGACGAGTGTGGTGGTTCGCTGGCGAACTGCCGGGACCACAGACAGCCGCGTCCGATTTGGCACAAATCTCGCAACGCTCAACCAAAACGCGGATCACTTTGTTGTGACAAATGAACATGAAGTTCTCGTGAGCGGTTTATCGCCGGACACCAAATATTTTTATTCGATCGGCACGAGCAGCACAAAGTTGGCGGGCGGCGATACGAACTATTTTTTTATCACCTCACCTCTGGCGGGAACTCCGAAACCAACTCGTATTTGGGTGATTGGCGATGCCGGGCGGGCGGACGGAAATCAATTGGCGGTGCGCAATGCGTATTACAATTTCACCGGACAGCGACACACCGATTTTTGGATGATGCTTGGCGACAACGCTTACAACGAGGGAACTGACAGCGAGTATCAGGCTGCAGTTTTCAACATGTATCCCGAGCTGCTGCGAAAGTCCGTTGTCTGGTCAACGCTCGGAAATCATGAGACGGCGCAACTCACTAATTTCAATGGCGTGTATCCGTATTTTCAAATTTTCAGTTTTCCGACGAACGCTGCGGCGGGCGGCATCCCTTCCTACACGGAACATTATTACTCATTTGATTACGGTAACATTCATTTCATTTGCCTCGATTCCATGACCGCGGATCGCTCGACGAACGGAGCAATGGCGACGTGGTTACGCACTGACCTCGACTCCACCACGAGCGATTGGACGATCGCATTTTGGCATCACCCGCCTTACACGAAAGGTTCCCACGATTCTGACACCGAGCCCGAGTTGATCGAAATGCGTCAAAATTTTCTGCCCATTCTCGAGGCGGGCGGCGTCGATTTGGTTCTGTCGGGCCATAGCCATTGTTATGAGCGTTCGTATTTGCTCGATCAACATTACGGCGCAACCAACACCTTTGTTAATTCGATGAAACTCAATGGCGGAAGTGGGCGCGAAGATGGTTCCGGCGCTTATCTTAAAAATTCCGATGGCCCGCAATCACATCAAGGCGCCGTTTATGCGGTCGTCGGAAGTTCCGGCGGGATTAGCGGCGGTCCCTTAAATCATCCGGCGATGTTTATTTCGCTGAATAATCTGGGCTCGCTGGTGCTCGATGTGTCCGGCAATCGACTGGACGCAAAATTCATTCGCGAAACCGGCGCGACCAATGATTATTTCTCCATTATCAAAAACGATATTGCCCTCGGTTCGCTGGTATTTTCCGGTAGCGCAGAATTTCAATTTAAAGTCACAGGGTTGATTCCCGGAAAAACCAACTGGGTTCAAGGCTCAACCAATCTGGTGAACTGGACGACGATCCGCACCAATGTAGCTTCGACAAATTTTTTGACGGTGACCAATGCGGAAGGGAGTTTGAGCTACCGATTTTTTCGAGTGCGACAACTTCCATAATTTGAAGGCATCTGGGGCGTTGGCGCGGTAACTGCTGAATAAAAACAAGATGCTGCAATTCGCTTTTTTCGGTTCCTGTGCGGTTCTGGTGTTATTTCCTTTTTATTTTCTTGGCGTAATTGGTTTTCGCGCCCGCTCGCATCGCCGCGACAAAGATAATGGCTTAAAGAGCTAAGCTATATTTTTGGACAAGGATGTCATTTTTGATTCTGCTTTACATTTGACAAGTCAGGTTGTGAGAAAAAGTAAAATTTGAGGAAGATTGGATGGTGGAGCCTAGGGGATTCGAACCCCTGACCTTCTCATTGCGAACGAGACGCTCTACCAACTGAGCTAAGACCCCATCCAGTGCCGCGTAACTATGGAATAAAAATTTTCTCAGGCAAGCGGAAAGAGCACCCTCTTACCCAATACCCAACGCCTAAGTTACGGAACTCTGTCCTGGACGATATTTATTCCAGTCGACGAACGGGTAGAGGGATTTATGCAAGTTCTCTTAAAGCAGTGCTTCAAGAGTTCATTTTACTGCAGAGGGGTTAACCTCTTTTTGATCCACGAAACGTTCCACCTAAACCAACAACCACAGCGAGAATCCCCCCGATGAGCATCCAAATGGCTTGGTCAGTCGGCGATCCGGTAAAGAACCGCGAAACATCGGAGCTGAAAGATTTCGTAGCGTTAACGCCAAGGATAATAAGGACGACTCCGCCCACCAACAGAGCTAAAGAAATAATTTTATTCATAACTATTGGAATACTATTTTTTCTTACCTGAGATGAAGTTGACCAAAATCATGATGATGGCGATCACCAGCAGGATATGAATCAAGCCGCCCATCGTGGAACTGGTTACCAGCCCGAGGAGCCACAGAACGATTAGGATTACGCAAATTGTCCACAACATAGGTTTTTATTTTTTGAAAAAGTGTGGCTGGAGCTACGTCTAGCCAGCACCCGTTCGGTTATTTAATTGGTTTTTACGATGAGATTATTCTTAACTGTTTTGACGCCGTCAACTTTTTCTGCGAGATCGCCAGCCCGGTGCTTTTCTTCCTTCGCGTTGACAAAGCCGCTCAACTGGACAACGCGCTTAAACGTTTCCACGTTTACGCCGTCATACTTGAATTGAGTGTCGTCTTTCAGCGCTTTTTTGACACGGGAGGAAGTGGCTTGGTCATCAATATGTTCGCCCGTACTTTGAGTGTAGCGGTCACCGGCACAGCCAGTGACACCAGCAACCAGTGCCAGTGAACCGAGGCCAACCATCAACGCCAACACTTTTACCGTCTTGTTCCTGTTTCCAGATGTTTTTTTCATTAATTCTATTTATTTATTTTTTGTTAACCGACATTGCCGGGACGGCTAAAATTTTCACCTCAAACGCGTAATGTTTTCGAGATCATTGACGCGTTTGAGGTGGTTGATTGACTTCTCAAATGCTCGTTACGGAGAAGGAATTTTGACCATACTTCCATCTAAGGTCACCGCCGCGATCCGCACCAACGCTCTGCCGTCCAACGTTGCACCGGTCATTAGCGTGATAGATTGATCCGCCATAACGGTTCCTTTGAACACCGAAGTTGTGCCGAGCGTAGCGGAAGTGCCGACCTGCCAAAAAATGTTTTTGGCCTGTGCGCCACCGGCCAAAATAACCTTGCGATCGGAGGTGACGATCAACTCGGATGCGATTTGGAAAATAAACACACCGTTCGCATCACCTTGTGCATCCAACGTGAGGTCTCCAGAGGAGATCTCTAAAGTGGATGTTGATTTATAAAGCCCCGGAGCGAGCGTTTGGCCACCTATATTTCCTGCCACCAAAATTGGGGCGACTGTCCGGCCTGCGGCTTCGTTGTAGGCTGTAGTCAAATCGAGCTTGGCCTGGTCCACAGTCGGTTTTTGAGCGACGTTGTCGGATGCGAAGATCTGGCCGTTGAGAACTACTCCTGGCGGAAATCCTGTCACTGATGATAGCGCGCCGGGGCTGATGCCGAGGTTTCCATCAACTGTGGTAAGACCTGTGTTAGCCACTGCTGCCGCACCTAGAACTGCGAAGTTTCCGGCTTCTCCCAACGTGATTGGCAATTGGTTGGAAAGCGAAATTTGCACCGTGCAGATCGTGGGGCTTCCCAGTCCGCTCGTGGTCAATACCACGTTTGTTCCGGTGCTGTCGTTTAATCCCAAAGTGCGAATTGCCAGCACGGCGGAGAAACCGGCGGGCAGGTTGGTGATTGATAACTTGCCGTTTATATCTGAGGTGTTGGTTTGAACAATGTTGCCATTGATGGTCAGCAGGTAGGTGGTAGCTGGATTCAATCCCGTTGCTTTCAGGCTGACCTTAGTAGAAACCGCAGTTGATTTAATATTCAGTAGGCCAGTTGCGGTTGGAAGAAACGCAGTGGTGCTCATCGACCGACTGATGAGGTAAAAACCTTTGTCGGGATCGTCTAGACTAGCGCGCAACACGGTTTGGCTTGTGGAATTAACGATGTCTAGCTCACGAACATTGCAGAGAGGATCTAAAGCGTTTGGAAGCGGAAAACCACGGCCTGCTTTGTTGCCGTTTGGCACTTTGAAATAGGTTAGCGCTGCAAAACCTCTTCGATCTGTGGTGAAGTCGGCTACATTCACTGAATTACTGCTGTCTCCTGTAAAAGCAATAAGGCGATAGGTGGTGAGGGGATCGAGCTTCGTCACCGACATGCTGAGGCGTTGGAAGGTGCGGTTCCCTTGGCGATTCAGATTGTAGTAGATGCTGCCGGTGGCATCCAGATCGACGCCTGTATTCGTCATCGCGGTGCGGAAAAGGTAGTGAGATTTACTTTGAGCTGCGGCATCTGCATCATGATTTAAGAACAAGGTGATGAAGGCGACGGCAAAGCCTGCCAAGATTAGCTTTATGCCAGCTGTAGTTTTGAAAATGGTTTTTGGTGCAGTCATAGAATGGTTCAAGTTTGTTTTAATAAGGTTTTCTTTTGTTCAGGCGGTATTTGTTTACTGGGGCGAGACTACCCACATCTAGTATGTTTCTCCATGGGGTGTATCCCTACCGTATTTCCCACTAGGGTTACAGGGGGTTGATGGTTTCCAAAAGTGGGCGCAGGGTGCATCATCCGTAGGTAGGGTGTTAACCCCATATACAGGTAAGGGAAAACCTCTAATATTTTAAGGGAGATTAGTATCGAGAGGAAAATGACTCTCGTGGGTCGGTGCATGGTTTGCAGGCATAACATGAAACAAAAAGCCATTAGCTGGTCGCAATTATATGGGACGGCGTTGCAAAAATACATTTTGCGAGGCTCGCCAGCCACGTTGCACCCTGCGTTATTGCTGGGAGGTCAAGCGGTCACTCTCGGGTTTGAAACGCTAGATTTGGCCACGATTCACGAGCGAACGCTCGCTACACTGAAATTATCCAACCGAACGAATGGATTGGTCAGGCGAGCGAAAAGGTTTTTTTCCGAAGCCATTTCCCCGATCATAGAGGCTCATCATGCGGCGCGGCGGAGTGCGACTTTGATGGAGCGCACGGCAGAATTAGCTGCTTCACACTGTTTGTTGCAACGAGGCATTGTTCGGCGTAAGAGCATGGAAGCGGCTTTTAAGAAAAGCGGCGAACATTATACCAGGCTATTAACAAGATCGCTGCACTTGGAGCAGGGTTTGAGGCGAGTGACCCATCGTGTGTTAGCAGCCCAGGAGTGCGAACGTCAGTTCATTAGCTACGAACTGCAGGATCAAATTGCCCAAACTCTGTTGGGAATCAATGTCCGGTTGCTCTCGTTAAAACTGGAATCCAAGAGCAACCCCGCAGGCGCTATAAAAAAAATGAAAGATGAAATCTCGAGTGTGCAGCGGTTGGTGGTAAGATCAGCCCATTTCGCGCGGCGTGCCTCCCGCGAAATCAGTAGTTTATGAAACGCAAACTCTTCATTTTGTCCCGTCGCTATCAGACGGTTTTGCGAAAGCATTTGAAACAGGGTGAGCATGCTAGTTTGGCGTCTGCGCGCGGCCTCGGTGTGCAGGCGGTGACCGCAGGGCTGCAAACCTTGGACCTGGCTAAGCTTCACGAACAAACTCTGGTTACCGAACTTTTGCCGCGTTATCCAGCCCGTCAACGCGCTGCGCTCATCAAGCAAGCGGGAATTTTCTTTGCGGTGGCGGTCACTCCGATCGAGAAGACGCACCGTCGCGCGCGGGAGGCAACCATTCAAAAAAAATTCATCGAGACTTTGAGCCGACGCACGGTGGAGCTGGCTGCCTCCAATCGGGAGTTAATTTTGGAAATTGCCCAACGTAAGGCGGTGGAGGTGGCGCTGAAAAAAAGCGAGCGGCATTACACGCAGTTGTTGGAACAGTCGGATCACTTGCAGGAACAATTGCGACATTTGTCCCGCCAGATTTTATCGGCGCAGGAGACCGAGCGGAAAAAAATCAGCCATGAGCTCCATGATGTCATCGCGCAGACATTGACGGGCATTAATGTCCGATTGGCCACCTTGAAAAACGAGGCCGCCCTCACCACTAAGGGACTCGCCCGCAATATCGTTTTAACGCAACGATTGGTGGAAAAATCGGTGGACATCGTGCATCGCTTTGCCCGCGAATTGCGTCCGGCAGTGTTGGATGATCTTGGACTGATTCCTGCCCTGCATTCGTTCATGAAAGTATTCACGACGCGAACCGGCATTCGCACTCATTTGACCGCTTTTGCGGGTGCGGACAAATTGGACACGGCCCGGCGCACCGTCCTTTACCGCGTCGCGCAGGAAGCGCTGACCAATGTGGCGCGTCACGCCCGGGCCAGCGTGGTGGAAGTCATCATTCAAAAACATCCTCGCCACATCGGTATGAAAATAAATGATGACGGCAAATCCTTCGACGTGGAACGCGTGTTGCAGGCCAATCACGGCAAACGCCTTGGGCTCCTCGGCATGCGGGAACGCCTCGAAATGGTCGGCGGTAATTTCTTGGTCCAATCCGCACTCGGCAGAGGCACCACTATTTTAGCCAAGATTCCGACGGGAAAAGTTAAGCCGCACCGACCAAAGCGGAGTCGTGGAAGCGGCGCGGTGAAACCTCAATCTTTATGAAAAAAATCACTGTTCTGCTTACGGAAGATCACATGATTGTGCGCGAGGGCTTTCGGAAAATTCTGGAGATGGAAAGCGATTTTCACGTGGCGGGTGAGGCGCAAGACGGTCGTCAAGCGGTCGCCATGGTTAAAAAAATTCGCCCCGCCGTGGTGCTGATGGACATTGCCATGCCCCAACTAAACGGCTTGGAAGCCACGCGCCAAATTCTTAAAGCAGTGCCCGCCACTAAAGTGATCATGCTCTCGGCGCACAGTGAAGACGCGTATGTTAAAAACGCAATCGAGTGCGGTGCTGTAGGATTTCTACTCAAACAAACTTCGGCGAGCGACGTTTGCCGAGCCATTCGAGCAGTCCACAGCGGAAAAACATTTTTCAGCCCCTCCGTGGCGCAGCACCTGGACGAGCGTGATCGCAAATTGCCGGATCGTGCAGGGTCATTGAAGCCGCGCCTCCGTCATCTAAGTTCCCGCGAAATCGAGGTGCTTCAATTAATTGCTGAAGGAAAAGCGAACAAAGAAACGGCGGTCGAATTGGGCATCAGTGTCAAAACTGTTGAAAAACACCGGGGAAATCTGATGATCAAACTCAAGATCCACGATACCGCTGGACTCACCCGCTACGCCATCAGCGCTGGCATCATCGAGAGCAGCGTCCGCTTGACCATTCTTTAAAGGAGAAGTCCGAGATTTGTTACGACTGGGGAAATCTCTGCACAAATTATTTCTGAAGCTGAAAGAAACTAATTTCTGTTCCACTTGGATCGAAAATCGTCTTCGAAAAGCTTTTGAGAGACAGGAAATCGCACGAGCGTGAAGATTCCGCCCTGTCGAGCCGAACGAAAACCTCCCTAAATTGGCCTCAAACCTCCAAATAATTCTGAAATTTTCTTGACCAAACGCAGCAGAAAAGATGTAGTGCTCGGCAATCCCAGTAAACGTTTAACCTAATCACCCCCTATGAAAAAGCTGCTTGGTCTCCTGATGCTACTCTCTGCCTCTGCTCTGCAAAGTTACGGTGCCCTTCCAATTTACGAACCATTTGCCAGTGCAGTCGGATCGGGAAACGGGACGGCCTATACAATTGGAGCCAACCTTCCCGGACAGACCAACGCCGCTGGGGAATTTTGGACTTTGACCGGCACGTTAACATTGCCAAACAATCCTTTGGTTGAATCGGGAACATTAAGTTATTCTGGGCTTCCAGTGTCGCCAGGCAACAGCGCGAGTTGTGTGAATGCCAGCGCGGCCGGCGTCGCGCGAATTTCCCTCCCATCCGCAGTGACGAGCGGGACCATTTATTATTCTTACATGATAAAAATTACGGATATTACAGCGTTGAGTACGTCTGGAGCGTATTGGAACGGGTTTAATAATAGCGCCGCCTCATCTGGTGCGCAGACTTCGCTTTCAACGAGGACATGGGCGAAAAAATCAGGCACTCAATATTTATTGGGAATGTCTAAAAGTAGTGCCACGGCCGCCGACCTTTACGATACAACTTTGCGCAACGTCAACGATACTCTTTTCATTGTTGGCTCTTATACTTTCAATACCGGTTCGACAACAGACGACGTCGCTAAGCTTTGGATTAATCCATCCAGCTTTGGCGGAAGTGAACCAGCCGCTACTTTGACATCACCCGGCACGGCCGTTGATAGCACTACCATTGCAAGTTTCATTATTCAGAACCGGAGTTCGGCACAGCCTAATAAGACGGTCATTGATGACCTTCGTATCGGCACAACTTGGGCACAGGTGACGGCAGGAATAGAGATTACCACCCAACCTTCCAGTCGAACCAACAACGCGGGTACCACTGCAACTTTCACTGTCGTAGCAAGTTCAGCATCGGTATTGAGTTATCAATGGCAGAAAAACGGAGTTAGCTTAACTGATGGTGGCAGTGTTTCCGGTGCTACCAGTAAGACATTGACTTTGGCTAACGTTTTTCAAGCAGATGCGAACAATTACTCTGTCGTGGTCGGTAACGGCATTTCATCGGTCACCAGTTCTGCTGCTATCTTGACCGTCATTGATCCGGCAATT
>JBKJOZ010000317.1:0-3006 GCA_046595315.1 Limisphaerales bacterium | reverse complement strand
CCGTTTTCCAACATTTCGCCAACGTGCAGTTTTCCGTAGAGCGTCACGGGCTGGTCCATGACCGATTTCACACCGCCCTTTTTCATTTTTACACTGACCCAATCGTTGATGCGCGGCACGGAACCATAGCAGCACATCGATTGATCTTTCATGATCAACATTTCAGTCACGACGCCGTCATCGACTTTTAACGGCAGCATAAATCCTTTTAGCGAAATTTTCTTTTGATCGAAGGCTTTGATGTCGGGAGGTATTTGCGCTGCGAATTTGGTCGAGACCGCGTTCGTAGGCTGAACGCCTTCAGGCACTTCAAACGTATAACCAGCCAATTTATCAAAGCCCACTTCGATATAATCACCGGACTGGGTTGGCTTGAGGGAAATGGGGGGACTGGGAATAAAATTTGTAAGGGCGACAACCACCCTCGCTCCTTCGTTTGTTTTCTTTGAAATTGGTTTCCCACGAATTTCACCGGCACTGCTGGCCGCGAGCCAAACACCCAATGCGATGAATGGAAAAGTCCTGCTCAAAAAAGTTGGCATCACGCGAGTTTATTAACCCACTTTCACCCGACGCTCAAGGTATTGAAGGGGTCGCCTAACGAGGTTGCGGCTGGATTCCACCCTGTCTGGGAGCCACCGAGGGAGCTGGGGCTGGGTTTTGCGGCGCTGGAACTGGTGCATTTCCAGCAGGCGGGGCCGAATTCAGCAGCCCACGATTATCCTGTTGCGGCGCGGGCGCCGGTGGCGCGACGGTACCATTGAAAGTATTGACGTTATTACTGCTGGATTGCACTGGGCCCGGACCGGTTTTCTGGGCGGGAAAAGGTTGGCCAACAAAACGGTTTGTCGGAGCCTGAGATCCAGCTGGATCGTTCACCACGGAATTAGTGCCAGCAAAATTGAGATTAGTTCTGTTGGTAGAAACCACGTTGACATTGTTTGTATTGGTAACAGCTAAATTTAGATTATTCGTGTTGGTCAACGACACCGAGTTGGTAATCGAATTGGTGTTGGTAATTCCCACCACGTTTGTATCCCCGTCCACAAATACTGCAACACCTGGCACTCCACCGTAATAACCCCCGCCCGACGCCGCCGCACCAGCCGGATATCCGGTCGCTGGGGCAATTCCCGCTGCCGCAGTGCCTCGCTGCGCTCCTGCTGCTTCGTTCAATTGTTGTCCTGGCTGTCCTGCACCCACTCCGACAACCGCTGCTCTTCCCGGAGATTCACCCGCATATTTCGTTACCCCAATCTCCGGCCCGTTTTGATAAACGATGGTGGGCGGCGGGCGATTCGTCACAATGACCACACTCGGAGCGGCCAAATCATAAACCGTCAAGGGTCGGTAACTTGTGTCCACAAAGGGCGAAGGAGACCCATTTAAGTCGTAAGTAAATCCATATTCACCCATGCCTCCGGTGTTCGGGGTTCGATTAATCGTGTCACAACCAACCAGTCCCAAAGCCAAAATCGAGAGTGTAAAAACTTTTTTCATGCGATTCCTTTTCTTCTTTTAAAAGTCCGCCTTTAACCCTCGATTCTCAATGGATTGGCAAACTGATTTGTCCATCGTGAAAAATGTTTGGAAAGTGACGGGGATTTTCTGACCCTTCTCCCACAAACTATTTAAAAATAGAAACATTCCAAACAGCCCCCGCCCCGCTCGCTTGACCGAATCCGCAGGCTCGCATACAAAAACGGCCATGAATTCCGTCGCAAAATTCTTCGTGGCTTCGTTGGCTTTGATTCTCGCTGGCTGCTCCACGCCACACGGTTGCAAACCTAAATCGACTTGGGTCGTTTTGTTCGACGGAAAATCGGCGGACGCATTTCGCGGTTACAAACGCGATTCGTTTCCCGATAAAAGTTGGAAGGTCGAGAATGGCACATTGAAAACCATCCCGGGTGGCGAAGTGGTAGATCTCGTCACCAAAGAACAATTTGAAAGTTTTGATTTACGATTGGACTGGCGCATTTCGCCCGGCGGCAACAGCGGAATTATTTATCACGCATCAGAAAATTTTCCGCACTCTTATAACACCGGACTGGAAATGCAGGTGCTCGACGATTCCAAACATAGAGATGGCGGAAATCCTAAAACATCAGCGGGTGCGCTTTATTCGTTAATTGCGCCGAAAGGAAAAAAACTGCAGCCCGTTGGAGAATGGAATCACGCGCGACTTTTAGTGTGCGGGAAACGTGTCCAACACTGGCTCAATGGCCGGAAAATTGTGGAATACGAATTGGGCAGTGAGGCTTTAAAAAAATGGATCGCCCAAAGCAAATTCAAAGACATGCCACGGTTTGCCCAGGAAAAATCGGGCCACATCGCCCTGCAAAACCATCACGATGAAGTTTGGTATCGCAATATCCGAATCCGCCACTGGTAAATTTATGAATCGCATCGCGCTCCTTTTTTTGTTGTTCGTCCTCGGCTGGGCGACACCGATTTCTGCCGCCGAAAAATCGCTCGCAGAAATGAATCAACTTTCTCGATCTGAAAAAAAAGCAGGCTGGAAATTATTGTTTAATGGCCAATCGCTGGATGGTTGGCGCAATTACAAAAAGTCCGAGGCGCCCAAACAAGGTTGGGTGGTTGAGTCAGGCTGCTTGAAACTTTTGCCGCACGGCGGGGGCGGCGACCTCATCACCATCGAGCAATTCACCGATTACGATTTGCAATGGGAATGGAAAATTCCCGCCAACGCGAACAACGGTTTGAAATATTTGGTGAGCGAACAGCGCACCGCGCCCGGTCCGGAATATCAGATGATTGACGACGCGGTGCACGAACCGCCGAAACGCAGCACCGCGTCGCTCTACGACATTCTTCCAAAAAATAAAAATAAACGGACGTGGATTGGCGCATGGAATCGCTCCCGAATTTTGCTGCGCGGAAATCAGGTCGAACATTGGTTGAACGGCAAAAAAGTTTTGGCTTACAAACTGGGCAGCCCTGAACTCAAGGCAGCGATTGCCCGGAGCAAGTTCAAAGACGTCG
>JBKJOZ010000296.1:0-2507 GCA_046595315.1 Limisphaerales bacterium | reverse complement strand
TGAAAAGGACGAGCAGAGCGGAAGTTTCAATTTAATTCGCGGCAACGCAGCGTTGGATTCGCGCAATGTCCGCGATGTCATGCCACCGGCGGATATTCCGATCGTCGCCTACGATTTCGGCATGAAATACAACATCTTGCGCCGATTGCGGCAGCAAGGATTCAAAGTCCAAGTGGTTCCTGCAACCACGACTGCTGCCGAAGCGTTGAAATATAAACCGGCGGGAATTTTTCTTTCCAACGGCCCCGGCGATCCGTCCGCACTCGGTTACGCTGTTCAAGCGACCAAAGATTTAATCCACAGCGGCATTCCAATTTTCGGAATTTGTCTTGGCCATCAAATTCTCGGTCAAGCGTTCGGCGGAAAAACTTTTAAATTAAAATTCGGCCATCGCGGCGGCAATCAACCGGTGAAAGATTTGGAAACGGGCAAAGTTGAAATCACGTCGCAGAATCATGGATTTGCAGTCGATGAAAAATCGTTGCCGTCCGAAGTCGCCGTCACGCGAATTAATTTGAACGATCAAACCGTGGAAGGACTTCGCCACAAAACGAAACCGATTTATTGTGTACAATATCACCCGGAAGCATCGCCAGGTCCGCACGATTCCACTCAGTTGTTCGCGGAGTTTCGCCAGTTGATAGAAAAATCTTAATCACTCATTTTGTTCAGAGATGGAGCGGAGTCATCTGCATTTTCGGGAAAACCTTTGACTTGAAGTTGTTCCTGCACATAATTTCTGCAAATCATTTATGCCCAGACTTGTCGTGCTTAGTGAAGGTTTGACCGGACGCGCTTACGAACTGAAGGTGGACAGAACCACCATCGGGCGTGTGGACGACAATGCTTTTCCAATCGCCGAGGGATCCGTTTCAAGCCACCACTGCGAAGTTCATCTGCGCGGCGCGGAAATCGTGGTTAAAGATTTGAATTCCACCAATGGCACGTTCATCAACGGCCAACAAGTCACGGGCGAAAGTGTTTTAAAACCCGGACAAATTTTACGATTAGGCCAAATCGAAATGCGTTTGGAATCGGGCGAGGCGGCAGCGGTGGCCTCCGGGAAAAAACTTCCCGATCAAACGATGTTCGTTCCGCAAGGTGTCAAACTCGGCGCAGATACCGCGACTCGACCGGTTCATTTTGGAGGAACTTCGCCCTTTGAAAAAAAGAGCAATAAAGGAACAAAACTTTTTATCATTCTGGCGATTGTGATCGGCGCAATTATTTTCGCGGTGATCGCTTACTTCGTTTTGGTAAAATCTAAAAACATCGGTCCGACCGGACGGATTCAGCCTTTCAACCAGCGTACCACATCCGCAGCGGCGTAAGTGATCAGAATGTCCGCCCCGCCCCGGCGCATCGCGAGCAAGCTTTCCATGGTGACAGCGCGTTCATCGATCCATCCTTTTGCGGCAGCCGCTTTGATCATTGAATATTCTCCGCTCACCGAATAAGCCGCCGTGGGATAACCAAATTCAGTTTTTATGCGGTGCAAAATATCGAGGTAAGCGAGCGCGGGCTTGACCATGATCATGTCCGCACCTTCCTGAATATCGAGCGCGACTTCGCGCAACGCTTCTTCGGCATTCGCGGCATTCATCTGGTAACTGCGGCGATCGCCAAATTGCGGAGTGGATTCGGCGGCTTCACGAAACGGGCCGTAAAACGCAGACGCAAATTTCGCCGCGTAGGAAAGAATCGGCGTGTCGAGAAAACCATTTCCATCCAACGCTTCACGAATGGCGCGAACCCGTCCATCCATCATGTCACTCGGCGCAATAATGTCTGCCCCTGCTTCGGCGTGACTCACCGCGGAACGCGCGAGCAATTTCAAACTGGGATCGTTCAAAACTTTTCCGCCGGGCGCAATAATCCCGCAATGTCCGTGGCTCATGTATTCGCAAAGGCAGACATCGGTGATGACGAGCAAATCGGGCAATTCCTTTTTCAACAACCGCACCGCTTGCTGCACAATTCCGTTTTGCGCATAGGCACCGGAAGCTTTCGCATCTTTTTTTTCTGGAATCCCAAACAGCAACACGGCGGGAATTCCGAGGGCATGGGCTTTTTCGGCTTCACGCAAAAGTTCATCGGGCGATAACTGGAAAACTCCCGGCATGGAGGAAACCGGTTGGCGCAATTTTTTCCCGGTCCGGACGAAAAGCGGCAACACCAGTTGCTCGACACTTAAGCGCGTTTCCTGAACCAGCTGGCGCAGCGCAGGCGATTGTCGCAAGCGGCGCGGCCGATAGTTCGGAAATTGGCCAACGAAATTCAAACTCATGATTTGAACTTAGTGA
Organism: Limisphaerales bacterium; assembly: GCA_046595315.1. Taxonomy (GTDB): domain Bacteria; phylum Verrucomicrobiota; class Verrucomicrobiia; order Limisphaerales; family CANJXF01; genus CANJXF01. Next base: position 204 of record JBKJOZ010000296.1, on the reverse strand, counting down.
AATGGCGTGAATGCGGCAATGGCGGAAACAACGCGCAGAAATTCTCCTTTGCCTCGCGTCAACTTTGCGCGATACCTCTGACATGTTCAAACGATTGGCCATTGCCTTCACCGCTCTTGCTTTCGTTTTCTTTTTTGGTTTGTTGATCGGCCTTTTTTTCCTGCGCCTTTCCAACGCCAGTCGCGCGTCGCAGATTCAAAACAC
>JBKJOZ010000283.1:0-3046 GCA_046595315.1 Limisphaerales bacterium | reverse complement strand
CGCACACGCCGGAATTCGATGTGGATGAAGAGTGTCTCGTCGTCGGCGTGAAAGTGATGGCAAATGTGCTGGTGGATTTTCTCGAACGTCACGCCGCATCGGGGAAATAACTCAGTTCGTTTCGGATTCCTCTATTTCACCTCGATAAAATACAGCTCCTGCATTGGCCCGCTCCTTGCTAAATTACGAAAAGTCTCAAAATTATGAACTCATCCCGGGATTTCTTGCGCCAACTGATGGCCGTTTTCACTTTGATAACCGTTTTTTATGGGTTTCTTTCCCAAAATTTTCAGGCACGGGCGGCGGTGTCTACTCTCCCCAATCCGATTTTGTTCGTCACGCAGGTTCCCATCCCGACCGAACTGAATGCGACGACTGTCTCCAATGTAGTGGTTAGTGTCGTGACGCCGTTGGGAAATCATCTTGCCGACACAGCTCATGCTGCGCGTGGAAATGATCTTTGGATTCGTTATCCGAATGGCGCATTGACGAATCTCACGCGCGCGGCGGGATACGGCGTTCTTGGTGCGCAACACACCAACGGGATTGCCGTGCGTCAACCGGCCATGCATTGGAGCGGAACAAAAGCGATTTTTTCCATGGTGGTTGGCTCACCTCGTTTCGCTGGTGATACCAACAAATTTTTTTGGCAACTTTACGAAATTAGTAATTTCGTCAACTCCGCTTCTGCGCCGGTCATTACCAAAGTTCCAAATCAACCGACGAATTACAATAACGTCAGTCCCGCTTATGGCACGGACGAAAGAATTATTTTCACATGTGATCGCCCACGCGATGGTTCGCCGCATCTTTATCCGCAACTCGACGAATATAATGACATTCCCACTGTCACCGGTTTGTGGAGTCTCGATCCGGCGACGGGAAATTTATTCATGCTCAATCACACGCCGTCCGGCGCGTTCACCCCGTTCGTGGATAGTTTTGGACGTTTGATTTTTACGCGCTGGGATCATCTGGTTCAGGATCGCAACGCAACGATGGATCGTCTGGGAACTTCCTCGAATGGAACTTTCAATTTCGCGGATGAAACAGCGGGATCATCTTACAACACCAATAATCGCGCGGAAATTTTTCCCGAACCGCGCACCTTCGACACGACAAACCTGGCCGCGCTCGGCGTTCACGGAAATGCGTTCAATTCATTTTTCCCCTGGCAGATTACCGAGGACGGAACCGGCGAAGAATTATTGAACCACATTGGCCGTCATGAGTTGATGCAAAGTTTTCTGCAAAGTTTTACCAACGATCCAAACCTTATCACGAATTTCGCGACGGCGCGGATCAATACTAACGGCCTTCCGACCACAAATTACCTGAACAATTTTTTGCAAATCTGCGAGGACCCGACGAATGCTGGAACTTATTTTGGAATCGATGCCGTTGATTTCGGGACGCACGGCGCGGGACAAATTTTGACGATCACCGGTCCGCCCGGACGCAATCCCGATTTCACGGCGACCAATGCGATGTTCATTACTTACATCACCCCCAAGTCCACTTCGCAGCCGACGAGTTCGGCTGGCTTTAATAAAAGTCCGATGCCGATGACTGACGGTACGCTCGTGGCCGTTCATTCGAGCGCGAATGTGGCAGATTCCCAACAAGGGAGCGCGGCATTTCCAAAATCACTTTATGATTTTCGGTTGATGACATTTCAAAAGGTCGGTGGATTTTATCAGCCAAATCAATTCCTCACAGCCGGCCTCACGAATCCCGTCAGCTACTGGAACGGATCGACGCTCGTGACTTACACTAACCAACTTTGGGAACTTGATCCGGTGGAAGTTCGCTCGCGTAATAAACCCACTCGTATCAGTTCGCCCATTAACCCAATCGAGAAACAAGTTTTCGATGACGAAGGCGTGGATGTCGCTACGATGCAAAATTATTTACGCGCTAATAATCTGGCAATTATTGTCAGCCGCAATGTGACCACACGCGACCGCGTCGACAAACAGCAGCCCTATAATTTAAAAGTCGCGTGGCCGACGAGTACGACTCTCACCACCAACACTTCAGGAAAAATTTATGACATTGGTTATTTGCAATTGCTCCAGGCCGACCAAATTCGCGGATTAACTTATGGCGGTGCGACGCCGATTCCGGGACGTCGCGTTTTAGCGCAACCGATGCATGAACCGGTGCTCGATAATTTACCACTCACCAACGCGCCTCAAGGTAGTATCAAAATTGCGGACGACGGTTCGCTCGCCGCATTTGTTCCCGCGCGTCGCGCCATGACGTGGCATCTCACTGACACCAACGGTTTGAGTGTGGTTAAAGAACGTTATTGGGTGACGTTTCAACCGGGAGAAATTCGCACCTGCACCTCGTGTCACGGATTGAATTCAAAAGATCAAGCGAATCAAAATGTCCCGACGAACGCACCCATGGCCTTGCGCGACTTGTTGCGTTATTGGAAAACGGAAAATGTTCCGGTGGTTGGAATGCACACCAACGGAGTTACAAATTTCCTCGCGCTCACTTTCAAGCGTCAACTCGCAGCGACGAATTTAACGCACACCGTTGAAGTCTCCGTCGATTTAAGCAATTGGTTGGCTGGCTCGACTTATTTTATGACAAACCCCGCGTCAGCCACAACGAACACGACTGAAATCGGTCGTAACGGAACGAATATCGAAACCATAATTGTGCGAGACAACGTTCCAGTGAATTCCGCGCCGCAACGTTTCATGCGCGTTCGAGTGACCGCTCCGTGACTGCTCTGTAATTATTCTTTTTTCCAACCCGGCCCGCGAACCACGCGTCCCGGTTTTGCGCCAGTGTGTTCGCCATCTTTCAACACTTGAACGCCATTTACGAAAACATGAAGAACACCGGTTGAATATTGATGAGGCTTTTCAAAGGTGGCGTGGTCTTGAACCTTTTCGGGATCAAACACGACAACATCGGCGAAATTTCCAGTTTTCAACGAACCACGCTTTTTCAATTTGAGATTTTCTGCGGGCAGTGACGTCAAGCGATGAACGGCTTGTTCCAATGAAATAATTTTTTCATCACGAAC
>JBKJOZ010000175.1:0-21027 GCA_046595315.1 Limisphaerales bacterium | reverse complement strand
CGTCGTGCAATTGAGAAATGATTTGTCGAAAAGATTCCGGGTGATTGCGGGCAGATAATTCTTCGAGCGTGGCGATTTTTTCCGCTACAGAATTAGTCAACCGCGCTGGAACTTTTTCTGGAGAATTCGTCAAACTCGGAGGCGAAATCAGTTGCGGCGAACGAACCCGAGGTTGAGTTGGATTGACTGTTGAAACATTTTCAACGCGACCCGCAATTTGTTTCTCCAATGGAGGCTGTTCCTTTTTGAAAAAAAATCCCGCGACAACAAATATCAAAATTCCGAAGGCCGTTGCGAAAAGAAATTTTGGTCTCACACGCGAAACCAACTAAGGAATAAATTTTGGCGTGCCGATTTTGATGCTGCCTTTGACCGGGCCAAACAAACTGTCCACGAATCGAAATTCTCCGTTTCCATCCGATTTAACATTGGAGGAAATGACCTCGCGCTTATTGATGCCGATGGTTTTCACACTCGAGAGTTGCGATTCCTTGGAAAATCCCTGAAACGACAACTCATATCCATTGGTATCCGTTACCAGAGTTGAAAACTGGAAATGATCAATCGCGTAAAAAGTAGCGCTCTTCAAAACGTTCGTCACATATTTCGTACTCGCCACTCCTTCGCCTTGATCGAATTGAAAAAATTGAGTCGCGTCCACTTCATTGGTCCGGGTTGTGGTCTTCGACCGCGCTATGATTTTCGTTAAAATATTCGTGTCATCGATTGAATCGACCACGATCAAGACGCCGTTGGTCAGATTGGTTCCCACGGTGGCGGCGATCTCCGAGACAATATCCTTGGTGGTCGAGCGAAATGGCGCCGCCAGCTCGTTTCCAAACGTATCTCTCGATTGGAAAAAACCGCTCAATGTAAAAGTCAGCAATCGCTCCGTGGTAACGGCGTGTGTCTCAAAGGTGGAAAGACAAAACGCAATCGCGATACAGAATCCTAATTTAATGATGGTTTTCATATTTTGGTTTATTCGAGGCCGACACCGATTCTTTCTTAGTAGAAATCCTCGTGCGCCACTGTCAACCGTAGAATTAAGCAGGTGCCGTGCCCATGTCTAAAAGGTCTCCGGTGTTGACACCTCATCGAAAAATCGAACTATGACGATGGACAATGAATAACCTAAAAGCAGTGCTCACCTTCGGCTGGCCGTATTTGCGCCGTTATTGGGGGCGCCTCGTTCTGGGCATCATGTTCGGACTGCTCTTCGGCATTGCAAACGGCGCGTTTATTTGGGGAATTGGAACCATCACCGAACGATTGACTCCCCATGAAACAGTCGTCAACAAATCGCTCGACGAAACCCTGACGAGCAAAACTAATTTGGTTTTAGGTGCGGAAAATAAAATACTCAAGAAGCCGACATCATTGCCGTCGGTTTTCGAGACGCGTGTCGCTAAAATCAAAGCAAAAGTTGATCGCTGGATTGACCCGTGGTTGCCCATTGTCGGGGGCGTTTTTACTTCGCAACGGTTTTGGGGAGCGCTTCTTTTCCTGCCGATTATCGCGTTGTTCCTCAGCTCCACTGATTACTCGGCGGATTATTGTATGGGCTGGGTCAGCGAACGCGTAATTAACGATCTTCGGGTCAATGTTCTTTCAAAACTAAACACGCTTTCGCTGGATTATTTTAATCGATCGCAAACGGGCGATTTGATCACGCGCGTCAACGTGGACACGTTGAATCTGCACAAGGCGCTCAAGGACAGTTGCGGCGAATTGGTGAAGGGGATTTTTCAATGCCTGGCAGCCATCACCGCGCTATTCATCATTGATTGGAAGCTGACTCTGTTTGCGCTCGTTTTTTTGCCGGTTTGTTTATTTCCCGTGATGGTTTTGGGCCGGAAAGCCCGGCGCGCCAGCCGTTCGTCGCGTCGGGAAAGTGTTTCGCAGAGCAGCTTATTGGTCGAATTTCTGGCCGGCATTCGTGTGGTCAAGGCCTTCAATCTGGAAGCGAATCAACTCGCGCGCTTTCGCGAACAATCCAAACGGATGGTGCATCACGGCATGAAAAACGTGCAGGCCAAAGGGTTGACCAATCCTCTCATCCAAATCATCTCCATGCTCGGGGTCGGGATGTTCATCGTTTACATTTTTTACACGGGGCAAACCACCGCCGATATGATTCGGTTTTTGACCGCAATGGTTTTCCTTTTTGTGCCGATCAAAAAAATCGCCGGTATTCACATCACTCTTTCGCAAGCGGGCGCAGGCGTGGAGCGACTGATCGAAACGCTTCGCGAAGAACCGACCGTCAAAGAACCGATTTCCGCCAAGCCGCTGAAAAGTTTCTTGTCACAATTAAGTCTGGAAAACGTTCGCTTTTCCTACGGTGACAAAATCGTCCTGCACGACGTCAGCCTAAAACTTCCGCGCGGCTTCAAACTCGGGGTCGCGGGTGAAAGCGGTTCGGGCAAAAGCACGTTGGTTAATTTGCTCTTCCGTTTTTACGACCCGATTGGCGGCGCGATAAAAATCGATGGCGTTGATTTGCGTGAAGTTTCGCTGATCGATTTACGCCAGCAAATGGCCCTGGTCAGCCAGGAAATTGTGCTCTTCGATAAAACGGTCGCGGAAAATATCGAATGCGGAAAGCTCGGTGCGAGCCAACAGGAAATTGAAGCGGCGGCACGCGCGGCGTTCGCTCACGATTTCATCTCGCAGCTTCCTCAAGGCTACAATACCCGCATCGGGGAACGCGGTGTAAATTTGTCGGGCGGCCAACGCCAACGCCTCGCCATCGCGCGCGCCTTTATTCGCAACGCACCGATTCTCGTTCTGGATGAAGCGACCGCTTCACTCGATTCGCAATCCGAAGCGGAAGTGCAAGCAGCCATTGAAAAGCTCGAAGAAAACCGCACTGTCATTTGCGTGGCTCATCGGCTTTCCACATTGGCCAAAATGGATTCGATCATCGTCTTATCCGCTGGAAAAATCGTCGAGCAAGGTAGCTTTACCGAATTGTTGGATCGCGGCGATTTGTTCGCGGCCATGGCCAATCGTCAGGGAATTTTCTCGCGCAGAACTTCTCACGTAGGCGACAAACTCCCCGTCTGATCATCAAATTAAACCAGCGGCGCGTAGCCCAAACGCTTCAGATCCGCGCCCAGCATTTCTTGCAGAACTTGTTTTTGTTCGGAGGACAATTCTTTGCGCCCTTTTCCGATGCTGTCCGTAGAGATCGGGTCCATCACGTTAGAAAGATGCGAATACTTCGTGAGATCGCGCATCGTATTTGCAGGAGCCTGCGAGTCAATCAGCGCAGGATCAAACGGAAGTTTCAAAAATTCAAACAGCGGGGCCATGGTTTTCTGGGGTGACTGCACCAAATTTTCATAGCGCAGTTCGTGGCAATTCTCGGGATGCTTTTTGATAAATTGTTGCACCGCCGCGACCGAGGTCTGCCAGCGCTTCGCCGCACTCGGCAAATCCACACGAATGCCGGCTTTGATTAGGGAAGGAACCACGTCCGCGCCGTCCCGCAGAATGTGAATGAATTGCGCCTTTGGAAATGTGGAAAAAATTCGATCAAGCGCGTAAGAATTATTCGGCGTTTTATCTCCCCAAACGGAAAACTTTTTTCCGGTCTCCTCGCCGTGAAAACGATAAAAACTGTCCAGAATCAAAGCCAGGCTTCGTGAACCAGGAGGCGTATTCAGCAACCGTTGCGCGAGCGGCCGGAGAGAAATTTCAAAGGTGTCGAATTCGGGGTAAAACTCAAACATCGAAAGCGTCAAATGCACCAGGTGTTCCCAACGCATGACCAGTCGATAACGGCGGAAGGACCGGATGACTTTCCCGAGCACATACGTTTCTGGCGGAATATGAATTTCCGGACTGGCTTGCAGCAACCTTCGCAGCAGCGTGTTTCCCGAACGGCCCGAGCCGACGATAAAAAACGGACGATACGGTTCGCCGCGATGCAATGGATATGGATAACTCATTTTGAATTGCGAGACAGCGCTCGCCAGTGCGAGGAAGTTGATTGCACAACCATTTTTCTGAATCAAGCTTTGAGAAATTCCACTGCTGAAAACCAATTTCTTCCGAATCCTGTTCGCGAAATAATCTCGATTCGATCTCGGCCCTTCGCATAAGTTTCAACAAGTAAAACAAATCGCATTTTGTGACTTTAAAAGAAAAAATAATTGGCATCTTTTCCCCCGCTGCGCGAAAACGTCATTCCCTCGTCGGCTCCAAACGCCTCTGGAAAATGAAGCGCGATTTTCAGATCAATTTTCTCAAACAAGCCGGACTGCGACCCGAACATCATCTGATGGACATCGGCTGCGGCACACTTCGGGGTGGAATTCCGTTGATCAAATATCTCGACGCCGGGCGTTATTGCGGACTGGAATCGAGGGCAAACGTGCTCGAAGAGGCGCAGCTAGAGTTGCGCGACTCAGGTTTGGAAAATAAAAATCCGGCGCTCGTGCATTCACCCAAACTCGCCGAATTAAATCTGGGAAAAACGTTCGATTTCGTTTGGGCCTTTTCCGTTCTCATCCATCTGAACGACGAAATTTTGCACGATTGCCTCCATTTAGTTCAAAAACATTTGGCGACCAACGGAACATTTTACGCAAATGTCAATTTCGGCCAGCGTCACGAAGGTTCGTGGCAAGGATTTCCGGTCGTTTTCCGAAGCCTGGAATTTTATCAACAGGCTGCGGCGCAACACCAGTTGCAGGTGGTTGACATTGGGACCCTCGCCTCACTCGGGCACATTTCAGGTGTTGAACTTCAGGACGAAGGGCGAATGCTCAAGTTTACGAAAAGCTAATTTCTCGAGCTTTCCAATGTCACTCAACAACCCTGAGTTTCACCCCGCGAATTCGCGTTATCGTCCGGACATCGACGGACTCCGCGCGCTCGCCGTTGTGCCGGTCGTCTTGTTTCATGCGGGGCTTGGCTTCACCGGCGGCTTCGTTGGCGTGGACATTTTTTTTGTGATCTCAGGTTACCTGATCACCAAGCTGGTTTACGCTGACGTTGATCGCGGAAAGTTTAGTCTCTTTGAATTTTGGGAGCGCAGAATCCGGCGGATTCTTCCGGCGTTGCTGGTGGTCGTTCTCGCCACTTTTGTTGCCGGCTGGCTCTTCCTCTTGCCCGACGATTTCGAAATGCTGGCGCGTTCCGCCATTGCCCAAGTGTCGCTGGTTTCGAATATTTTTTTCCGCAAACAATCGGGCTACTTCGCGCCCGGGGCAGACACAAAACCGCTTTTGCACACTTGGTCACTCTCGGTGGAGGAACAATTCTATGTGGTGTTCCCGTTGCTTCTTTTTTTTGCCGCCAAGCGTTACAAGTCGTCGATTCCAAAAATAATCATGGTTCTTTGGTGTGTCTCTTTTGCGTTCAGCATTTACAGCACGCATCATCATGCAGCGAAAGCGTTCTTTCATTTACAAAACCGCGCGTGGGAATTGCTCACCGGTTCACTGCTCGCGGTCATGGCGACCCAACCCATTCAAAAAAAATGGGTTTTTGAATCGGCAAGCTGCGTGGGAATCGGCGCAATCATTTTTTCCATCGCATTTTACAACAGCGAAACGCGTTCCCCCGGACTCGCCGCCCTCCTGCCGTGCCTCGGCGCTTTCTTGCTGATTTGGTCAAACGGTCCCCGGCTGACCTCCATCGGAAAATTGTTGGCCTGGAAACCGTTCGTATTCATCGGCTTGATTTCCTATTCGCTTTACCTCTGGCATTGGCCGCTCATCGTTTTCGCAAAATATTGGAATTGGAATCAATGGAACTGGGACCAAATCGGCGTAGGCCAAAAACTTATTTTCGTCGCCGGAACGGTCGCACTCGCCACCGCTTCGTGGCGTTGGATTGAAACCCCCTTCCGCCGGCGCGTCGTTTTTGCGAGCCGCCGCCGCATCTTCACTTTGGCAGTGGCGTCTTGCGCGTTGACCCTTGCGTTGGCCGGTTGGGTTCGTTGGCAAAACGGAATCCCTTCGCGCTTTCCCCCTCGCGTTCTTGAATACGCCGCGATGAAGGACGACCGCTCGTTCCTGAACAAAATTTCGTTGAGCCAGGCGCTCAAAGGAAATTTTACCGAGATTGGAACGACCAACACCAATCAAGCCATCACTTTTCTCCTCTGGGGCGACAGCCACGCGATGGCCGCTGCGCCGGCGCTGGCGAAAATTTGCCAAGAACAAAATCTGCGAGCGGTCCAGGCCTCACACTCCTCCACCGCTCCGTTGTGTGACTACAAACAACAGCGCGGCCTCGGGGAAGAATCAGTCGAATTTGGCGGCGCGGTGGTTAAATTCGTAAAGGAAAAACATGTTTCCAACGTGGTATTGGCGGCGCGCTGGAACGGTTATCCACGCGACGAACAATTTAAAAATAGTTTACTCCGAACGATTGCGCGCTTGCACGAGTCTGGCGCGCAAGTCTGGATCCTGAAAGAAGTGCCAAATCACCATTGGGATGTGCCGCGCGCCGCCGCCAAAGAAGTTTTGGCCGGGCGCAATCCTGAATTGCTTGGCTTGCCTCTTGACCAACACCTCGCGGCACGGACAGAAATTAATCAGCTCTTTGACGTCGCGCGAAACGCCGGCGCAAACCTGCTTGATCCAACCGAATTTTTGACCACCAACCAGGTTTGCCTTGCGGTCGCAGATGGCAAATGTCTTTACGTCGATTCGCACCACTTGACCACGCACGGCGCAATGCGCATCAAGCCGCTCTTTCGCCGGATCGTCGCGGCAAAACCCTGACGCGCAAAATTTTTTGCGCACATTCGTTCCTGAGTTCCAAATTCCATTTCATCACAGTTCCAAAACGTTGACTCACGATTGATTCCTCTCCTACATTTTGCGCGAAATCTTTCGATGCGTATTTGCCTTTTTACTCCAACTTTTTTCCCAAAAATGGGCGGGCAGGAAATGGTCGTGGATCAATTGGCGCGTCACTACACTTCGCTCGGTCACGAAATTGTGGTCTTCGCCCAGCACGCCAGTCGGCGCGGTTCGGACAGTGAGGTCAAAGTCCCCTATCGGCTCGAACGTTTTGGAAAACCGTTTTCCCAGGTTTGGGGAATTTCAAGTCTCCGCCGGGCGCTCGCTCGATTACACAACTCCTGGAATTTCAATGTCGTGCACAGTCACTCCTGTTATCCGACGGGCTACGCCGCGCTGAAATTATGTCGCGCTGAAAAAATTCCACTCGTTATCACTTCGCATGGCGGCGATTTAGCGGAGGACTCACGTTTTCGAAACCGACCTCTCGTGATGAAACGATGCCGTGAAACGCTCGAACAAGCGGATGCCGTGACTTGCATCAGCAGCTACATGAAAAAATCGATTCAGGAAGTCGCGCCCGATTGCGCCGCGCACTTGCATTCGATTCCCAACGGTGTCGATTGCGCCGCGTTGACCGCAAAAGTTTTCGAAACTCCAGGCGTCGCACAGCGAAATAAATTAAAGCCCGATTCGTTCATCCTTTTTCTTGGCCGTCTCCACCGTCGCAAAGGCGTCGAGGTCTTGATCAAAGCTTTTCATCAAGTCGCAAAGAAAAATCCGGACACACAATTAGTCGTCGCCGGCGACGGAGATGAAATGATTTCTCTGCGCGCACAAACTCAGCAAAATGGCGTTGCCAATCGAATTCATTTCGTCGGTGCAGTGCAAGGCGTCGACAAATTGTGGCTTTTGCAAAACGCGGTGTGCCTCGTTCTTCCCACACCCACGCGCGAAACTTTCGGCCTCGTCCTCCTCGAAGCCATGACCAACGGCAAACCGGTAATCGGCACAAAACTCGGAGGCATTCTTGATTTAATTGAGGAAAATCAAAATGGATTCCTCGTCCAACCGGGCGACGCTGACGACCTGGCTCAAGCAATTGAAAAAATGTTTTCTGATTCGCGTCGGCGCCAAGAAATGGGACTTGCCGCTGTTGAAAAAGCCAAACTCTACGATTGGCCGGTGGTCGCGCAAAAATACATCGCGCTGTTTGAATCCCTTTTGGAAAAAAAACGCGAACCTGTGTCCCCATGAAAATTGCGCTCGTCATCGACCATTTTCATCCCAGCAAAGGCGGCGCGGAACGTTCGCTCGAAGAAATTTTATGTGCGCTGCACGCACGCGGTCACACGCTCCAGCTCGTCGCGATGAGTTGGGATAAATCAGTCGAAACCTGGCTGGAAACTCGTTTGGTTCCCACCGCAACTTTTCCTCGCTGGCGACGCGATTTATCATTTGCCACGAACAGTTCTGCGCTTCTCAAAAGGCTATCGCCAGACCTCATTCTCGGCGTGCGCCATACATTTGACATCGATATTTTTCTGGCGCGAAATGGACTGTACTGCGAATCACTCAGAGCAACCCTGCGCGCCAAACCTTCGGTTTTTAGAAAAATCTCGCAGCGATTGCTTCCCAAGCATCGGGTCCTGCTCAATTTGGAGCGAAAACTTTTCACACGCCGCGATCCCCCACTGGTCATTGCTCCCAGTCATCTGGTCAAACAACATTGCCTGCGAAATTTCTCGTTGCCGACGGAACGAGTGCAAGTCGTCCCCAACGGTGTGGATCTCCAAAAATTTTCTCCAGCCACACTTGAAAGGCGTCGCGAGCTTCGCAGGGCACTCGGTCTCGACGACGAAATCGTTTTCCTTTTTGCCGCTCACAATTTTCGTCTAAAAGGTTTGGATTATTTGCTGAAAGCGTGGCCCGGATTCGACAATCAAAACTTTCGCCTGTTGATCGTGGGTCGGGACAAACCGCCCCGCTCGGCTGGTAAATTTAAAAATATTAAATTTCTCGGCGCACGTTCCGACACCGTCTCGCTGTATCAAGCGGCCGATGTTTTAGTGCACCCGAGTTTTTCCGACACCTTTGGCCGCGTCATCATCGAAGCACTGGCGTGCGGTTTGCCCGTCATCACGACGCGTTTGGCGGGCGCATCCGAATTGATCGAAGATGGCCGTGAAGGTTTTGTTTTGGATGATCCAAGCCAAACGTCAATTCTCGCCGAGAAAATGGGTTGTTTCGCGGATCGAAACCTTCTTCAAAAATTTTCCAAAGCAGCGCGCGCTTTGGCGGAGCGGTTTCCGAAATCGGCCTACCTCGAGCAAACCGTCGAGGCAATTGAAGCGGAAGGGAGACGCAAAAATTCTTGAGTTCAGGCGAATCAATTCTTCACAGCGACCAGCGTTGGGATGTTCTGCCAGATTTTGCGCCACTCCTCGCAAACATTTTGGCCAGCCCGGGGGAAAACGTGAAGCGCTCGGCATTGCGATCCGTCACGCGTCACCCCATCGGCGACAGAACTTTTTACGTCAAAAATTATTTTCATCACGCGCAAATTTTCGCCCCCTTAAAATATTTTTTCAAAAGCGCCGCCAGTCGTTCTGAATGGGAACTGGCTCCGCGCCTGCAACAATTAGGAATTTCCGTCGTGCCTCATCTCGCGCACGGCGAGTGCTGGAATTGGCGAGGTTTGCAGAAAAGCACTTTGATCACCGAAGGCCCGTCCGGTTTTGCGCCGCTGCATCCTGGATCATCCTCCGCCTCCGTTCAGGCTGCACTCGGAAAATTTATTCGCCAGCTTCATGAATGTTCCGTGTTCCACGACGATCTCCATATTTCCAACCTGCTTTATTCGCCGGTGAAAAATGAATTCTGCCTCGTCGATCTGGACAACATAAAAATTTTTCCGTCACTGGATCTTGAGCAGCGGTTGGATAATCTCGCCACGCTCAATCGTCGTTTTCCGCTCGAACGGGAATTTTTCGATGCCTACGACGGGGATTTCTTTCGCTACAAAAATAAAGTGGCGCGGCGCACGCAGGCGAAGATGCGGGAATCAGCGCCCAAGAAGTTGAAATACCTTTTCCAAGATCAACCCGCTTTTGCGCCGAAAAAAATCGGAAATTTAAATTGGCACGTGCGCCGGATTTCCTGGAACGCGCCACTGGAATCGATCCTCAAAAATCCCGATGAATTTTTGGCAAGACGCGCCCAGCTTTTGAAAGACGGCACGCGCTCGACCGTCGGTTGCGCCGATGGGTTTGTGGTGAAGCGTTTTAACTTTAAGAAACACAGCACGGTGATTTTTGATCTGTTTCGTTCTTCACGCGGCCGACGCGGTTTCCGCACCGCGCGGCATCTGGAACTTTTAAAAATCGCCACGCCAAGGCCGATTGCTTTCGCGGACAACCACCGATTTGGATTTGTGGTGCAGAGCTATTTCGTCATGGAAGAAGTTTCCGGCGCGAATTATCTCTGGGAAAAACCGGGTGCGCGACACTCCCTGATCAATCGCCTCGCGGAACTGATCGCAAAAACTCATGACGAAGGTTTTTCCCATCGTGATCTCAAGGAAACCAACATCATTATGGATGCCGCAAATCTGCCACATCTGATCGATCTGGATGCGCTCCATTACGTCGGAAAACTTTCTCACCACCGGGCTGCCGTCGAACTCGCGCGCCTTGCACAAGGATTTGCCCGACGCGTCCGGATTTTGCCAAAAGAACGGCTTCGATTTCTAAAACTTTATTGCGACATTCGAGGAATCGAAAACTGGCGCTGGTGGTGGAATGAAATCGGGAAAAATTTACCGCCGACGCTATTTTCAAAATAATTTTTTTCCAGATGCCAATCCGCGAGAAACAACCCGAAATTTCAACGCTACTTGTTGGCGAAGGCATTGGTCATGTCGCTGCCGATTGGAAATCTATTTTTGAAAAAGCGGGTCTGCGCACTTTGGAAGATTTTTTTACCATTTCGGGCAAAGCACTCTCCAAGCCTGGCTTGGGAAAACGATATCGGGCGCAACTCGAACTGGACCCGAGTTTAGTTTTTTACAAACGTTACGACGGCGAAAGTCTGCGAGGTTTGCTCCAACGCTGGTCTGAAGATGGCGAACGCAATGCCATCGCTGCCCGCGAAGTCAACGTCGCCAATGCGTTGGAAAAAATTGGAATTCGCACGTTCCATCCGCTGGCGTGGGGTTGGACGAAAGGTTGGGGCGTCCGTCAAAAAAGTTTTGTTGTGATGTCGCAAGTGCCGGGAAATTCCATCGAACGCTGGCTCACGACCGTGAATTTAAACTGGCGCCAAAAACTTCGACTGGTCGAACAGGTTGCGAAATTTGCGCGGTCTTTGCACAAAAACGGCTGGTTCCATCGTGATTTTTATCTCTGCCACATTTTCATTCAGGAACTCGACGGCTCGTATCAATTGGCCTTGGTCGATCTCGCGCGAATGTTTCAGCCGCGATGGCGGGTTCGCCGCTGGCAAATCAAAGATTTAGCGCAGTTAAATTATTCCGCGTTGACCAAAGATTTTTCTAAAACGATGCGACTTCGGTTTGTAAAAATTTATTTTGGCTGCGCTTCTTTGAATTCTGAGCAGAAAACAATTCTTCGCACGATCCATCGGCGCACCGAACAAATCCGCCGGCGCGATTTAGCGAAACAACCTGAAAAAAAGCGTTAATGGAGCGAAAAAAAGTAGTTCGGACTTGATTCGCGAATTCGCTTTTGATTCCTTGTCTCGCGCAAATTTTCCAAACAACCAATTTTTTAAGATGTCTCATTCCCATTCTCCTTTTACGAACCGTTATTCAGCCAAAAAAATGCTTAAACCGGTGAATTTCGTCTGTGTCGCTCCTGAAGCGCAGGCGGTTTCGCTGGTGGGCGATTTCAACGATTGGCATCCGAATGCACACCCCCTGAAACGCCAAGCCGATGGCGCGTGGCTCATTCAGGTGCAGCTCAGTCACGGACATCATCACTATCAATTTTTCGTGGATGGCCATCCGACATTGGATCCTCGCGCCCAAGGAATTGCGCGCAACGAGAAGAATGAAAAAGTTTCGATGCTGTCGGTCAGTTGAGCGAGGTCGATTCGTCATCGAACTTTTCGTCAATTTCTTTTTTGCGCATCGCCCGTTGTTCAGCAAAAAAACTTCGGAGCATTGAGGCGCATTCCGCTTCGCGCACGCCGCGCGTGATCTGGGATTGATGATTGAGCGTCGGAAATTGGAGCAGATTCATCGCACTTCCCGCAGCGCCGCCTTTCGCATCGCTCGCACCGAAAACGACCCGCGCCAACCGCACATGCACGATGGCTCCGGCGCACATCGGACACGGCTCTTTGGTGACGTAAAGCGTGCAATCGGTCAACCGCCAGTCGCCCAAAACTTCTTCGGCTTGAGTAATCGCGAGCATTTCGGCGTGCGCGGTGGCGTCCTTCAATGTTTCAACCTGATTGAAGGCGCGCCCGATGATTCGGCCTTCGCGGACGACGACTGCTCCAACGGGAACTTCTTCCGCGGCGTAAGCGCGCTTGGCCTGGCGCAAGGCTTCGCCCATAAAATATTCGTCGCTTTGCAGATCAATGATCGGTTCGTCAGGCATTTTTGTGTTTAATTTTTACAGATCAGGTTGGAGCAAGGGTTGCGACTCCTCAACGATCCATTGGTTGGGTTGATCCGTGGTGCAGTGGCAATGGGCGGCAAAAAATCCACCGCGATGTTTCCAAAAGAGCGGCCAGATTTGCTCGAGATCGCTTTGCGGCATTTTCAACGAAGCGAGCTGTTCGGCGCGGAAAAAACCAAATTTTCCTTCGCGGTGGATGGGGGGCAATTTCGTCAGCCGCAGTTTGATTTCAAAAAGAAAAATGAGCCAGTGCGCCTGGTCTTGGTAGCCGTGTTCGCTGATGACCCCGAACAAATGTAAATCGGCCGCCTGAATTTCGATGCCGATTTCTTCCTCCGCTTCGCGGCAGGCGCAGGCGTAAGGCGACTCGCCCATTTCCATGTGCAATTTTCCGCCGCACGGGCTCCAGCAGCCGCGATTGGGCTCCTGCGTTCGTTCGAGCAAAAGAATTTCATCACGCTCGTTAAAGGCGTAAAGCAGCGTGGCGACTTTGTAGGGCAACGACATGTTGGGAAATTTTGAGTGAGGAGTTGCGATTGTCGAGTGAAGAAAACCGAGCGAGTCACGGACGCTCACGAAGAAACATGAATCAAAGGTTATAAAATTTATCCGAGGCCAAATGGATTTTTCCCATCAGAATTTTTTACCAAAATGTTGGGAAGAAAAAACGGCGCAGACCCGAGATAAATCCACGCGATGACAAAATGGAGAACGAAAAAGAACATGAACCGGATGAGGTCAAACGCGTGAACTCCGTAAAGAAAAATGGAAAAACTCATCAGCAATGCGCCGGTCATTTGCGCAGCGGACGCCAGAAGCCAGCTTCCGCGCCATGACAATTCTCGGTTGACGAAGTAGGCAATTAACTTCACGACAGGCGCATAAATAAGTGCAAGAAGGATCCATGACAAAAAAATCTGGATGAAGGCGACTGCGCCGCAAATCGCCAAAATTACGGGCTGCCGTGCGCCCCACCACGGTTCGGCACTGGAACGGCCAATGGAAATTTTTTCTTTTGGATATTCAAAAGCTCCGCACCCCAACAGCGAGCAGATTTGAAAATAATTTTGGCGCAGTTCTAATTGCAGATCGGCGATTCGCCCTGTCTGGCCGGTTTCTTCCAGATCGACCACGGCGGACAAAAAACTTTTCTCCGTCAAAATCCGAGAAGGCACGTTGGTTAATCCGCCGTTTTGGATCGAGGCGTTGTCCGGAAGATTTTCAATCGCCTCGGAAATGGATGGACAATAGTTGGTGTAGAGAAACCAGATCACCACTGCCGCAGCCAGGAGAGCGATCACGGTTTCTAAAAATAAAATTCTGGAAAGCGGCGCTTGAGCGAAGGCCGCGACTCCGCGCGGCGTGAACGGTTGCCATGCGCTGCGGGGTTTGGTCTCCACCACCACGGTGTCAGGAGCAGTTTGGTTGGGAGCGTCGTCGTTCATTAGTCTCGAAATTTAAAAACAACGCCGTGATTACGCCGCTTGCGCGTGTTCCGTTTAAGTCGCAGGCGCGTTCTGAGGCTGGGCACCAGGAGGCGGTGGCACGAGCGCGACGGATAACGGAAAACGAAGTTTCATCACTTCATCAACCATTATTTCGATGAAGTAAGTGCCTGCGAATTCAAATTGCACGTTGCCAAATACGGTGACGTTGGTGGCGTGAAGTGCAGCATCTTCCAGCGCAAATTTTACTTCGCTCTTTCGCAGGACGGTGGTTTGGTCGGGCGCAATTAAACGCACATTTTCGACGAATTGCCCGAGTCCGGCCGTCCATCGGGTGAAGAAACAAAGTTTTCCAGCAGTCACGGGTAGTTGCGGGACGCGCACGAAATTGATCACGCCGATGAGGATGAAATTTCCGTTGGCTTCCTGACGCACATCGTCACAGACCAAAGCGCACTGGAGATCGGGTAAAATTCGAGAGGCTTGCATGATTTTTAGAGTTGAAAAGTGGATGATCTATTTCGTCGCGAGTTCAGCAGCGCGAACCGTATTTTGCAAAAGCATGGCAATGGTCATTGGACCAACACCGCCTGGATTAGGTGTGATTTTTCCGGCGATCGGTTGGACGCGCCCGAAATCGACATCACCCACCAAACGCGAACCGCCTTTGGCTGACGGATCTGCAATTCGATTTACGCCCACGTCAATCACAGTAACGCCCGGTTTCACCATGTCGGCTTTCAGAAATTCTGCGACACCGATTGCCGCGATGATAATATCCGCGCGCCGACAATGCCCTGCGAGGTCGCGCGTTTGAGAATGACAAACCGTGACCGTCGCATTCGCATGTTTCCCTTTTTGAATTAAAATTGCGGCCATCGGTTTGCCGACGATGTTTCCACGACCAAGCACCACAACTTCCGCACCGGAAATTTTTATTTGCGAACGAATGAGCAATTCATGAACACCCGCCGGAGTGCAGGGAAGAAATCCGCTCGTATCGCCGAGCATCAACTTGCCTACATTCATTGGATGAAACCCATCGACATCTTTTTCCGGCAAGACGGTGGAATAAATTTTTGTCTCGCTGATGTGTTTTGGCAAAGGCGCTTGAACAAGCATGCCGTGAACTTTTGGATCGGAATTCAGGCGATGCAAAATCGCGAGCAGTTCGTTTTCGGAAGTGGTTTGCGGCAGAACCTGGGTCTCCGAAACAATCCCAACGCGAGCGGACATCCGCTCTTTCATGCCAACGTAAACCTTTGAGGCCGGATCTTCCCCGACGCGAACGAAAACTAACTTTGGTTCGATTCCTCGCGTCTTGAGAACGGCAACTCGCTGTGAGGTTTCAGCGTGGAGTTGTTCGGAAATCGCGCGGCCGTCGATGAGGTTATCCACGGCTCAACGCGTTTGGAGCGATTCAATTTCGATGACGGGCGTGTTGCGCCAACGTTTGTCGATCAGCTCTTCGCCGGTCACCAGGACCCGCTTGCCAATCAGCGTTTTCAAAGTGAAACCGGGTTTTGGGCTGTAGAGATAATTAATAATTTTTCCGGTTTCTGGGCTTTCCAATTCGTAATATGAAGGCGTCTGGACGTTGAGTGAACGACGCACAATTCCCTCATGGGTCACAATTCGCTTCGGCAACGGTTCTTCGACAGGCGGCGCTGGGACAACGACGGGCGGCGCGATGGGTTCTGGAGCGGGTGTTGCAGCAACAGGTTCAGCAACTGCAGGTGTGGCGGGAGCAGGCGGAACAGCAACAACTTCTGGAGCGGGTTCCGGGGCGGCTGGGACGACTGGAGCAACAGAAGCAGCTCGATCAATCAAATCAGCGGCGACAAAAGCGTAGGTATTGGCGGGGGATTCGATTTCGATCCAATCGTTGACGGTGCGAATTTCTTTAACGGTCGCGCCTTTTTCCAAATCACCGACGACGCTGAAATTTTCTCCCGGACCGGCGCGCACTTTTAATTTTTTCGGCACAACCGTTTTATTAGTGGGATCAATGTAATGAGAGTTGACCCAAACTGGGGTATTCGTCGGCATGGAGATGCGAAACCACTTTTCTGGTTCCCCTTTGCTGGTTTTGGCGAGCGTGATTTCTTCGAGTAAAGTGACCGATTCGCCTTTGTGAAGTTTCGTGATGACTTCACCAATAAATGAAGCTTGGCCGCGGACATTGACCGCTTCTTGCTTCACGTTGGCCGTTTCGGCGGGAGTGATGGCCGTGACACTGTTCGCTTTTGTCACGCTCTCAGGCTGCGGTGCTTTGTCTTTTTTAGACTTTTTCGCCGCCCGTTTCGCTTTTGGCGCAGACGCGGGTGCGGGAGAAATTCCTGGCGCGGCATTGGTCGCAGCCACAGCTTCGGTGGGTGCAGGCGGCGGATTGGTAGGCGCGTTGGTTTGCGCATCCAGCGACAAGGCCGCAGAAAGAAACAGTGCTAAAGTAAACCGATGTATCATTTTCATAACTTTGGAAGTAGAGATTTAATCTCGGATTCTGTCAACGTCCGCCATTTTCCTTCTGGCAGTTCGCCGAGTTTGATCGGCCCGATTTGAATTCGCTGCAAACGCTCAACTGTCATCCCTTGCGCCTCAAACATGCGTCGGACTTCGCGGTTTTTCCCTTCGCGCATTTCCAATTCCACCACGCTTCTCGAATTGCTCGCGGAAAAAATTCGCGCCCGTTCCGCCTTCAACATTTCACCGGCATCCTCGATGCCCTGCGTCAATTTTCGCACCGCTTCCGGAGCTATTTTCCCTAAAACCGTCGCAATGTAGGTTTTGCGAACACCATATCTGGGATGGGTCAAGTGCAGACAAAAATCGCCGTCGTTGGTCAGGAAAATCAGACCTTCGCTCTCGTAATCCAATCGCCCGACCGAATAAAGGTTGTTCCATTCGCGTGGCAGCAAGTCGCCAACCAGTCGCCGGGGAGAATCTTCCTCGCGCGCGCAAAGAAATTTTCGCGGTTTATGGAGCGCCACGTAAATCTTTCGCTTCGGTTTGATGCGCCGCCCATCAACTTCCACCCGGTCGTGATCGGGATCCACCTTGGTCCCAAGTTCGCGCACCAGTTTGCCGTTGACCGATACCTGTCCCTCCGAAATAATTTTTTCACTCGCCCGCCGCGAAGCCACCCCAGCTTCAGCCAAAAATTTTTGTAAACGGATCATGGGAACCTCGAAATCGGAACGGGGAACTCGGAATGAAGCAACGGCGCGCGTCGCACATTCCGCGTTCCCCGTTTCGCGTTTCGAGTTGATTATGCGTCAGGCTTTGTTTTACGCAGACCGGTCACACGGTCGCCGTCTTTCCATTGGCCGCGCTTTTTCAAAATCGCGACGCGCTCAAAGCGTTTCATGACGTTACGTTTGCCGCCGGTGTTGCTGGCCGCACGGAGACTGGGATGCTGTGACATAAAATTTTTCCTGTGATTTCCCGCCCTTTTTGGAAACGGGGACGTTTATGTAACACGCCCACTCTCAAATGCAAACCGTTATTTGACAACTTGGCCCCATCTTTACCAAGCATTTCAAGCCCACGCAAAATTTTACCGGCTTCTGGCGAAGAAATGACCTCCGCTGCAATCGAGGCGAAACAATTATCGATTCGTTTTTCCAAGCGTGAAAAGAAATCCTACCAGATCTACAAACTCTTGCGCGGACATAGTTTGCTGCAAACCCGTCGGCATAATCGACGTTTTCATCTGCTGCCGTTTTGCAATTTCACTTTTTTTGTAACGCGTCACAATTCCCTTTAAATCTTTCATCACCAGTTCGCCCTCGGTTTCGCTGACAATCAAACCAAACGCTTCGTCACCGGATTTTAATTCAACCTGATTTGCTTCGAAGCCAAATGAAATTCCCGCACTCGGTTCCAGAATCGATTCAAACAAAGCCTCCTTGCCCAGTTTGTTTCCAATTTCCGTGAGGGCCGGCCCGATTTCCGTCCCTCGCCCTTTAATTTGATGACAACTGCTGCACGCGGTTTCCTGGCGGAAGAAAACTTTTTCACCGTTCGCCACATCGGCTTTCATTTTCAAAAGTTCTGATAATGATGGCAGCGGCTTCGCAGCATGACCTCGCGGCAGCGGTAAAATTCTGGCGGCTTCTGCTTTCACATTTTCCCAACGCACGCGGTTGATCTCCGCGCTTGCGGTCAGTTTTAAATCATTCGATAACTTTTCATCCTTCGCCAAATTCAACAACTGTTCCGCACCGTCTTGAATTTGCGCAGCAGAACGAACCGCTTGTTTTCGCAAAGCCAAATCGCGTTTGCCATCCACCACGATGCCCATGAGGAGCGGCACCGTTTCTTTTTGGCCGGTATTACCCAACGCCCCAACAATTTTTGCCGCGTTGCCGCCTTCCAAACCGCTTTTCAAAAGAGCGAAATTTTTATTCGCTAAAATTAATCGCATCGCTTCAACCCCATTTTCCTTTGCGGGATTTTTCACAGCCGCTTCCAATAAACCTTCGTCCTGATTTTTTAACTTGAGCTGCTTGACGACTTGCACGAACTGCGCCGTCCCGCGCGTTTTTTCCAAAAGTTTTTCAATGGCAATTTTCAGCTGCGGATTTTTCTCGAGATTCATTTCCTGTAGTCGGCTCAAGGCCTCAAAGGTGATGTTCAGCCGCTGTTCTTCCGTCAGCCCCGTCGAATTGGTCGATTGGGAAAAACCAGAAACGCCCAATGCAAAAAGGAAACAAGCCGACAAAAAAATTCTCAGGAATCTCGATTTCATTTTGTTTTTTTCAATTCACGCGCTCCAGATTTTAAAGAAATAGAATACCTTCGCGTTGCAGCAAGGCTTCCTTCCATTTTAATCCGCCGGAAAATCCGCCAATCTTTCCCTGCACCGCAACCAGACGGTGACAAGGAATCAAAAGCGGAATTGGGTTCGTTGCACAGCCGCGGCCAACGGCGCGAACCGCTTTTGGATTTCCGATTTCTTGCGCGAGTTCCCCATAAGTTTGCGTCTCGCCAATTGGAATTTTTTCCAAAGCAGACCAGACGCTGCGTTGAAAATCAGTCGCCTCGCTCAAATCGTACGGTGGCGGTTTGGAAATTGGCTTGGCCGACAAAACTTCTTTGAGCGATTGCGTGGTCAGTTTATGCCAGCGCGAAATTTGGGCGTGCACATCATCGGGAATTTCCGCCCAGGCCGAGGAAGGTTTTTTCCGGGAAGGAAAATCCAAGCTCATCAAACCTTTTTCCGAATAATGCGCCAGAAAAGTTCCGTCCGCCGTTTGAATCGGAAGCGTTGCGATGGGCAAACGGTGTTTCATCGTCATCAACGGTGACGCCAAAACATCGCGATGATTCCCCAAAGCACTAACAACAAAACAATCGTCAAAACGACAAAACGATTTCGCGCGACGCGTTTTTCGTAACGAAGCGGGCGCAATCCTTGAATGCTTCCGGCGGCGAGATAACTGACAAGTTTTGCATTGGCCGCAGGACGGGAACGGAAATTATTCTTCAGCCGGGTGAAAAAACCAAACAGATCATATTTTTTGACGCCGAGTTGATTGAACTGCTCCGGCGTGACCGGCGTCTCGCTCGGCTGCAACCGATTTTGATCTACCTCCTCGAAAATTGGCTCGCCCGAAGTCGGCAACGGCGGCGTGGCGGGAATGGTTGGGCCGTGGGGTAACGCCGTGGAACGGACTCGCGGGTGTTGCGGCGCGGGTGTTTGAGTTGGTTGCGAATGAAGCCTTTTAATCTTGGCTTCGAGCGCAGCAATTTCCGCGTTCAATGCCTTGGCGCGATCGGAAATGGGATCCGCATTTTTTTTGAACAGTCCCATGTGAAATCAACTAGCGCCGCAAAAGCAGCATGATGAAAATTCCGAGGCCAAGCAAAACCAGCGGCCACGTGAGTGCGAAACCGAGTTTCAAAAGTTGTCCGAAACTTTGCGTGGCAAAAATAGATGAAGCCGGTGTCGAACCAGGACTTTGTTTTTCCGCAGCAGGTGTTCCGGACAAAACTCCAAATTTGAGTCGCGCGGAATTCCACTCCATCCGTGCATTTTCAATCGTGGTCAGCGCGCGGGTGAGTTCGACATTAAAGTTTTCCTTGCTCCAGCTTTGGTCGTTGATGTTCTGAACCTTTTGCAACGCTTCCTTCAAATCAAAAACCGCTTTAGACATCTGCTCAGCATCGCGACGCGCGGCGAATTCCGATTCTTCCAACAAGCCAAGTCCACGCGTGAGGTTTTGCAACATTTCATCGCGACCCGTTTGAAATTCCATCTGGCGACGGCGCAATTCTTCGAGGCTGGCGCGTTCGCGTTCCAATTCCTCCTGCGCGCGCTTGAGTTCGGCGAGTTTGCTGTGGGTTTCGCTGACGCGAGAATCGACTTCTTCGCGGGTGGGCGGGCGTTCGTCGCTGCGAGAAGCAGTCATAGTGGTGGTATAACCCGTTTTGCTGGCTGGTTGAAAATCGCTGTCCACAAAATCGGAAGCGTCAAATTCCGTAGGCATGGCGGGAGCTTAAACATCTCGTTTCTCCCTGTAAAGAAAAGCGATTGGATTTCTCGTCAAGACTTAGTCACCCCGTCTCATTCAAAAGAAATTACAAAATATTCGCAGCCAGCTCCGCCAGATCTGAGCGCTCACCTTTTTGCAACTCGATGTGCGCCGCGATCGCGTGCGAACGGAATTTGCTGATGATGTAATTGAATCCGTTCGAAGAGGAATCCACGTAAGGATTATCAATTTGGTAAGGATCGCCGGTAAAAATAATTTTTGTGCCGTGACCGACGCGGGTGATGATCGTTTTTACTTCGAGCGGCGTCAGATTTTGCGCTTCGTCGATCACCATAAATTGATTGGCGATGCTTCGTCCGCGAATGTAACTCAACGCCTCGACCACAATGCTGCCCGACCGCATCAAATCAGTGCTGCGGCGTTGTTCGCTGCCCATGTTTAGGTCGCTGAGCATTTCGAGTGCGTCGTGAATTGGCTGCATCCAGGGAGCGAGTTTTTCTTCAAGTGAACCGGGCAGAAATCCAAGTTCTTTACCCATGGAAATCGTTGGACGCGCCACGACGAGACGACGAAATTCGCGATCCAAAACGGTTCGTTTCAAACCGGCGGCCATGGCCATCAACGTTTTTCCCGTGCCGGCTTTGCCCATGAGCGTGACCAGTTTGATTTTGTCATC
>JBKJOZ010000299.1:0-4137 GCA_046595315.1 Limisphaerales bacterium | reverse complement strand
GTTCACGTTATTGGAGTAAATGAGGTAAGTAGTGTCCGCCATCACAGTTACTCCATTTGTGGTCGCTGGGCCAAAGTTCGCCAGGGTGAGAGCGTCCGCGTCGGCATCCGTGCCGGTCAAACTTGATCGAGGAATTTTTAATACCGACGGATAAATATTTGTCACCGTCACTGCGTTCGCGACCGGACTGCGATTGACTTTGATGGTGCCGTTCGTGTTCAACATGCTCGTGTACCAATTCAAACCGCTACTGAGCGTGGGTAGGTTCATGGTGGTGAATGCGCCGGTGTAATTGCTCGCCGCGAAATTTGTAAAAACTTCGCCGCCCACGAGCGTCGCGCCCACGTTGGAAATAACCAATGTGCCGCCGTAGTTCAACGTGCCGCTGGATAGCACCAGTTTATCCGCCAACGACGAACCGCCGTTGCGATTTATTTCCATGAAATTAGTGCCGTTTAAAGTTGGACTACTGGACAGGGTCAACGTGCCGATGGCTGACATGTCTCCAGGCGAAATCGTCCCGGCGCTGGCAAGGTTGAGCGCGCCACCGATGGTGCCAGTGCCGCCGATTGTCCCGCTATTCACCGCGACACTGCCGCTGCCGGTTCCAGAACCGATAATGTTATTCACGAGCAATGTTCCCGCAGAAACGGTCGTGCCGCTGGCATAGGTGTTGGCCGAGGTGACGCGCAGGGTTCCCGCCCCTGCTTTGGTCAGCGCGCCATTGGTGATGGGAACTTCAATTGATAAGTCCACGTCATTCGTGCCATTGCCGATAGTAAGGGTGCGATTGGTTCCTCCTAAATCAATCTGGCCGGAATTGCCTGAACCGGCCCCGTTGGAAATGGTTGCCGTAACGTTGGACCAGGAATTCAAATTAACATTTCCGCTGATGGCGATCTTCGCAGTAGAAAAGCTGTCAGGTATAAGGTTGATGGTGTTGAAGGAAAGGATGCCCCCACCTAGAGTGAACGTCTGCCCGGCGTCCACCTGTAACGTATGAACACTAAGACTCCCGCTGCCGGTAAGTGTAACTGGGCCGGAGAACTGCGCCGAGATAGGGGTAGAATCCGGGGAAGGAACATAGTTGATACCCAATGCCCCGCCCGTGATATTCAAAGTATTCCGAATGTAGAGTTTGCGAATTTCATGCGCGCCGGATGTAAGTGACACGGTGACGTCAAGGCGATCGACAATAACAGTGTCATTGCTAGTTGGCAGCCGCGGGGTGGGCAACGTCTGGGTTCCAATAGGTGTAAGCTGGCCCGTTCCGGTTGCAGGAGGTATCGGCGTTTGACCACTGTTCCATTTTGCAAGGGTTGTCCAATTTCCGTCCACGTCATCCATCCAGAGAGCTGGCACCAGATGATCTTTAAGGAACTCCATTCCACCATTGGCAACATTCTTATCGATGCTGCCGCCGTAGCCATTGAGTCCAGTGTTGCTGTTGTATTGCCAAAAGCTCCAAGGGTGGGCGGGATTGGGAGCATCGTCCCACGGGCCGTAAAAACCTCCGAAACTATCCTTCGGGTTACCAGTGAGATATTCCGTCGAGGCGGCATTTGTGTTACTCGTATAGCGTGCGATCCAAACCCTTGGAAAAGCAGTTACAAGAGCTGACGGATTACTATACGATTGAAGAGTGGTACAGTAGCCGCCGTTGATATACATAATCGGACGAATGCCCATCACTCCATAAATGCGATCTGCGAACTCAATGCAGAAAGCCGCGAGATCCGTAGTGGTGCGGGGGTTTGGCCCCTCCAGATCAAACACTGGTAAAATATATCCCGGACGCATCCAAGCCCCGGCCATTTGAATCATGTGGTTCGCTTCGTCGGTGCCAGTATTAGCGATGCCGCCAGTGTTCAGGGTGGTGGCAATGACATCCGCGCGTCCGAAATGGTAAGGGCCAGCAAACAGTCCCGCTGCCGTTGCGAGTGTGATGTTTTGAACGAAATATCGGTCATCGTAGCGCTGGGAATTTGTATAATAAGTATTGTTGCCTGAAGTGTAACCCCCTTGCCGATGGTCTTCGCCAGTAGTTCCTCCGCGGCTCGCGCGAATTAATACAAAATCCCTGCTGTCACCGCCTTCCTCAATCGGACGCTTGAAGGTGGCCCAGGTTGTTTCAGAAA
Organism: Limisphaerales bacterium; assembly: GCA_046595315.1. Lineage (GTDB taxonomy): Bacteria > Verrucomicrobiota > Verrucomicrobiia > Limisphaerales > CANJXF01 > CANJXF01. Next base: position 1,999 of record JBKJOZ010000299.1, on the reverse strand, counting down.
GGTTTCCTTGATAGGTGGAAACATCAATTCCCAATACGCGCTGCTGCTGCGCCAGTGCGCTGGATTCCCTGCCCCATAGCATTGCCAACAGGGCTAAGGTTATTATTTTCCAAACTCGTCTCATTTCCTTTAATATTTTTTTCCCGGCAACGAACAAAGCTACCCTGCATTCTTTGGTGACTCAGTTGCGGTTTTCAAGTTGAGTAAAACACAATCGCAAAGATTTGACCATGCCCTTCGTTGGGTATCCTTGTTCCATCAGGATGTCACATCGGGTTCTCTAAACTATCAGCCTGCGATTCAGAGCGTGCCTGCTTCGAGTTGTTCCAGATAAATAAACTCCGGCGCTTTCACTCCGGCTTCTTGACGAATTTTCACCAGGCGCGGCGATTCAAAAAACGTCTTTGCGTTCGCAATCGAAGTCCAGGCAGAGAAATGGACGATCTTGTTTGCGTCCGTTTCAAATTTCAAAACCTGATACGAACGCTCACCTGCTTCTTTGCGGATACCGGCGGCGGCATCGAACACTTTCTTCCAAGCGGGATAATCGGCGACTTCATGGATGATCAGGACGTATTGCATCCATCGATTTTGCGGCGCGACTGGAACGTCGTCACGCCAGAACTCATCAACCTTTTGGCGGCCATTCCACGGCGTCGAGTTCCTTGGGCAATTGCGTCGGGTCCACCGGATAAATGAGCGACAGGTCCATCTGGGATTTTGAGCCTTGCAAAAATTCCAGTTCCTCCGGCGCGCCAATGATGAGCCAGAGTACTTCGGCGTCGGTGTCGTTGAACACTTGGCGCAATTGATTCGGCCCAACCAGCACGCCGCCGTATTTTGGAACGGTCAACGTCTCGTCGCCCACCCGCAGGCGACCCGTGCCTTCCAGCACAAAATAAAATTCCTCCGACCGAAAATGTTTGTGCAACGTGTTCGCGCTTTTGGGCGGCAACCGCCAAAGCCGCGCGCCGAGATTCTCGCTCCCGGTGCGCTCCAGAAAATCCGCGTTCGGGATCTTCATCAAGTTGGACGGCCGCCAATGCAGGTCTTCCGGCTTGATGAGATGATATCCTTGGATTGGTTTTATGGAATTATTGGCGAACGGCATGCCTGCCAAATAAAACCACTCGCAAAATGCTGTCAAGCCGGTCACAGCGGGTTACTACGCGTATTTTTAAATATTTGGACTTAATTAACTTCTTGACTGTGTCCATAACATAGCCAAATTGAAACCGTGATTGAACCCGCCATCTTGCTTCGCCAAAACGGCATTCCAGTTACAGCCCAGCGGCTGGCCGTGATGCAGGCGGTTTCCAAACTGCCTCACGCGACGGTGGACGCCATCGTCGAAGAAGTTCGAGGCAGGATTGGCACGGTTTCACGACAGGCGGTTTACGATGCCCTCGGGATGCTCGTTAAAAATGGACTGGTGCGCCGCATTCAGCCTGCGGGGTCGCCGACTCTTTACGAGGATCGGATTGACGATAATCACCACCATTTGATTTGCCGCAGTTGTGGAAAGACGGTGGATGTCGATTGCGCAGTGGGCCACAAACCTTGTCTAAAAGCGGTGAACGATTGCGGATTCGAGATTGATGAGGCGGAGGTCATTTATTGGGGTAAATGCCCCGATTGCCAGGCTGCCACTTAACAACGGTCGGAATTACTTCAACGTCCATTTAACCACTGAAAATCTATGTCAGAGAAAACAACTGAATCGAAATGTCCCTTCAATCACGGCGCTGCTCAAGGCCCATTAAATCAAGTCGGCACTGACGGCACCACCAACCAGGACTGGTGGCCAAACCGGTTGAAGATCGAGCTGTTACACCAGCATTCCGCGAAGTCCGACCCCATGGGGGAGAAGTTCAATTATGCTGAAGAATTCAAGTCCCTGGATCTCGCGGCGGTGAAGAAGGATCTCGCAGCGCTCATGACCGATTCGCAGGAGTGGTGGCCGGCGGACTTCGGTCACTACGGCGGCCTGTTCATCCGC
>JBKJOZ010000225.1:0-6396 GCA_046595315.1 Limisphaerales bacterium | reverse complement strand
GCTGAAATCCGGCGCGGCGGGTGAAGCGCCCAAAGAACCTGTCGTGGTTCAGGAAGGGGATTACGTCAACGGATTGATTTTAATTCGCGCCGGCTTCGCTCGGCTCAGTCAAAAATTTGGTCGTGGTCAACGCACATTAAGTTATTTGGGCGCAGGCCAAAATTATGGGTTTCAGGAAATCGCGCACAATTGGCGGCATAAAGAAGATGCGGTTCCATTTCAGCACAGCGTCTCGGCGATTGGTTACACACACGTCATTGTCATTCCTACGCAACTCATCGAAGAATTTGTTTTGCCGACTTTGGATGAGAAATTTTTTCCGCCCTTAATTCCGAAAAAAACTGAAGACGACGCCTGGCGCACAACTTCAATGGACAAAGGGAAAATCGGTCCCGACATGATGGAATTCGTCGCGGAGAATCGTTTTTTCAATGGCACCGCGACGATGGTGATTGATCTGGATCGTTGCACGCGTTGCGACGATTGCGTGCGCGCCTGCGCCTCGACGCACGACAATAATCCGCGTTTTCTCCGCAACGGCCCTATCAACGGAAAAATCATGATCGCCAATGCCTGCATGCATTGCGCCGATCCGGTTTGCATGATCGGTTGTCCGACCGGCGCAATTCACCGCGACGCATTTGGCGGGCAAGTTGTCATCAATCAAAGCACCTGCATCGGTTGCAACACGTGCGCGAATAATTGTCCTTACGAAGCCATTCGCATGGTGGAAATCCGCGATGGCGACGGCGAAATCATGATCGACAAGGAAATGAAGCCGATCATCAAAGCGACGAAATGCGATTTGTGCGTGGAACAAAGCGGTGGGCCATCGTGTGAACGCGCCTGCCCGCACGGTGCCCTGAAAAGAATGAACTTGAACGACATTGATTCTTTTGCAGAGTGGCTCAAACGATGATTTCTTCTGCAAAACGTCGGAGCTTTTTGTTCACCCTTCTGGCGCTGTTTGTCGTCGCGCTTTTTTACGCTCATAAAATCTATACGCCGGTTTTGCCGCGCCTGATTTATATTTACGGCTGGCTCCTCTTTTTATTGATCGTCGTTCTCTCACTTTACAACGCGCGAAAAAAACTTCCGTTTCTTCCGCTGGGAACCTCGGAAGGCTGGCTGCAATTTCATATTTACGCTGGTTTTTTTACAATTTTACTTTTCGCTTTGCACATTCGTTTTCGTCTTCCGACCGGCTGGTTTGATAGCATTCTTTTCGCACTTTACTCGCTTGTCACACTCAGTGGGATTTTCGGCTTATTTATTTCGAAAATGATTCCGCAACGTCTCACCACACGCGGCGGCGAAGTTTTATACGAACGCGTTCCGGCTATTCGCCGTTCATTACAGGAACAAGCCGAAACCCTCGCGCTCAAATCCGTTCCTGACGCGCAATCGACCACGCTCGCCGATTTTTACTTGCGCCACTTGAAAGATTTTTTTGATCGTCCGCAAAATTTTTGGCTGCACCTGTTTGAAGTGCGAAGCCCGCTCAATTCATTGACTAATAAAATTGAAGATCTAAATCGTTTTCTCGATGAGAAGGAACGCGGCACTGCCAACAAACTCGCTGATCTCGTTCGCCAAAAAGACGGCCTCGATTATCAACGGACGTTGCAAATCACGTTGAAAGCCTGGTTGTTTGCGCACATTCCGCTGACGTATAGCCTTCTGATTTTCTCGGTCATTCACATCGTGATCGTCTTTGCGTTTTCGGGAGGGGCACGATGAAAGATCAACTCCCCTCGCCTGATTTCGATTCGAATCAATACGAACGCCCAAATCAAAATTGGGTTTGCGGCTGGGCGTGTGAGGGAAAATCGTGCCGCGTCGGGCCTGATGCCAAAGGAAATTGCCGCGCGACTTTTGAATGCAAACCATCGCTCGAATTGCGCGAAGGTGAAACAAAAGGACGTTTCAAATGCACCCGCCCAAAAGAATTCGGCGGACCATGCGAACACGGGCCGCAAGCGGACGGAAATTGCAGTCGTGCGGTTCCGCGTTGCCAACCAAAACGCAGTCTGCGCTCGAAGCGTGGGATTTTCACCTGGTGCGTGGTCGCGCTGACCGTCGCCGGTTTACTCGTCGCATTTTATGGACCGGCGCGGTTGCAGTTTATTTCTCCAGGGAAAGTTTCCTCAAATCATTCCGCAACAAAATGCGCGGATTGCCATCATTCGGCCGCCTTGAATGCAGCCGGTTGGTCGCACGCCGCGATGACTGCTGACCCACACCCACTGCAATTTGCAAAACTTTTTTCGAAACCGGAAAAGTCGATGACGCAAATTGATCAATCCTGTTTGGGTTGTCACTCGCAGCACAATTTTCATCAACCGAACGTGGCGAAAGATTTGTCCTGTTCCGCATGTCATTTGGAACATCAAGGCAACGGGCCGATGCACGCGCCCGACAGCGCCAACTGCAACGCCTGCCACGCTGACGAGGGCGCGATGGAAGCGGCGTTTCAAAAAGGAAAAATAATTCCCGAAGAGGCGTTCGATTATCGCGCGTCGCACGGCCAAATTGTTTTCAAAGCGCCGCGACCCGAGCGTGGTTACACAAAAATTTTTCATTCATTTGCGGACGACCATCCTGAATTCCAAGTCATTCGCGAAAATCTAAAAGACTCGAACACGCTAAAATTTAATCATCGAATGCACCTCGGCGATTCCGTTCGCACCAAGGGCGGTGGTAAATTGGATTGTGCGAGCTGCCATAAACCCGATTCTGCCGGAACGTTTCATCAAAAAATTTCGTTTGAAGCGCAGTGCCGCGAATGTCATTCGCTCCAATTCGACAAGCGCAATCCTGAGTTGCAATTGCCGCACGGAAACCCCGAAGCCGTTCGAGCATTCCTGCGCAGTTTGGAAATTCAATACGCCGATCTTGGCCGTAAAAAAGGGGTGACCGAGCAACGCGCTTTGGAAACTTTTGTGCAAACCCAGTTGCAAAACTTACGCGAGGAAAAATTGAGTGGCGAAAATCTCGAGCAACAAGTTTTTTTCAGCAACGCGAAAAAATCTTTGGACGAACGCGCGCTTTATCCGGGCTGCGCCTATTGTCACGAAGTCACACCGCGGGGTGAACTGGTCCCCGTTATCACAAAACCACAAATTCCTGATCGCTGGTTTGTGCGCGGAAAATTTGATCATTCCAAACATTTGGCGGTCAATTGCGTTTCCTGTCACGCAGTCGAGAAGAGCGAAAAAACCGACGACATCCTACTCCCCGCTAAATCCTCTTGTGTCACATGCCATAGTCCGAAAGGCGGCGTGCGCAATGATTGTGCGACGTGTCACGGCTTTCATTCCACCTCTGCAAAAAAGCTGTAACTACATGAACTGATCTGCTGTCTGACACCGGATATGTTTCGATCAATTCTCTTGTCGCTTGCCGCGCTCACATTTTCCATCGGCCCAGTCGTTGCCGCCGAAAATAAAAAACCCAATATTCTTTTCATCGTTGGTGATGACATGGGTTATGCCGACGTGGGGTTTCAGGGTTGCAAAGATATTCCCACGCCGAATCTCGACGCGCTGGCGAAATCGGGAGTGCATTTCACGAGTGGTTATGTTTCCGCACCGTATTGTTCACCGACACGAGCTGGACTTCTGACCGGTCGTTACCAGCAAAAATTTGGGCACGAATTTAATCCGACTCACTCCGGAACCGGTTTACCGCTCACCGAAATCACAATTGCAGATCGACTCAAAAAGGTCGGCTACACAACCGGCCTCGTCGGCAAATGGCATTTAGGAAATATTCCCGCAATGGTTCCGCAAAAGCGCGGCTTCGACGATTTTTTCGGGTTCCTTGGCGGTGCACATAATTATTTCAAATGGGAGGGGATGTTGCGCGGCGCTGAACCGGTCACGGGCGATGAATATTTCACTGATGCGTTCGGACGCGAAGCGTGCAGCTACATTGAGCGCAACAAAGACAAACCGTGGTTTCTTTATCTCGCTTTCAACGCTGTTCACACGCCGATGAATGCGACTGATGAACGCCTCGCCAAGTTTGCGAACATCGCTGACAAGGCCCGCCGGACTTACGCCGCCATGATGTTCGCGATGGACGAAAATATTGGCCGCATTCGAAAAAAACTCGCCGAGACTGGCCAGGAAGAAAATACCTTCATTATTTTCATCAGCGACAATGGCGGCCCGAACATGCCCGGCGTGTCGGTGAACGGTTCCATCAACAATCCTTTGCGCGGTTCCAAGCGCACTACGCTCGAAGGCGGTATTCGCGTTCCGTTTGTTGTCTCGTGGAAAAATCATGTGAAGCCAGGCGTCTTTGAAAATCCTGTTATTCAACTTGACCTGACCAGAACCGCCCTCGAAATCACGGGAGCCGACACCAAGAACACGGACGGCGTAAATCTTCTTCCATTTCTCTCGGGCGAGAAAAAAACTGCGCCGCACGACGCGCTCTATTGGCGATTCGGCGAGCAAATGGCCATTCGCATGGGTGATTTCAAACTTGTTCGTTACGACAGCAATGTTGACACCCGCACCGGTAAGCGTAATCAACCCATCGCTGGACCAAAGCTTTACAACCTCGCCAGCGACATCGGCGAAACCAAAGATCTTTTTGCGTCGATGTCCGACAAGGCTAAAGAACTGCAATCCAAATGGGACAAGTGGGATGCAACGTTGATGAAACCGCTTTGGGGGGTTGGCAAAAGTGACAGCGACGGCGACCCCGCCGCGCCCAAAGCGAAGAAGAAAAAGAAAAGTTAACCGCTACCTTTTAGTTTAACCGGTGTGTCCGCGACAAAAATTTAGGCGGCGAGCCGGTTCATTAAAGACGTTCGGCTGCTTCCATGATGAACCATTTTTCAACCTTGTCGCGTGCCCAAGGCGTTTTGCGCAGGAAGGTGAGACTTGATTTCACACTCGGATCGTGAAGAAAACAGCGGATTGGAATTCGCTTCCCCATCTCGGCCCAGCCATGGCGCTCAACCAATGTTTTTAAAATCGTCTCAAGCGTGATCCCGTGCAATGGATCTCGTGGATGGTGGGAAGGCGCTGGCATAATTTCTAAGGGCAAAAGCTTTGTTCCAAAATTACAGTGATGGATTGCGCGGAAATTTTGCGTAGGGCAAACGCGCGCCGCGATAATTAAATTGATCGGCTCGATTATTTTGCGGCGGAAGAAAATTTACCGTGCCCGATGCTGCGATGATGTCGTCCTGATCAATACCGTCGCCGCTCACGCCGATGGCGCCGATCAAAACGCCGTTGCGATAAAGCGGAAAGCCGCCTGGAAAAATCGTGATGCCGTTCGGAAGATTCGGGTCGATCGGAGGTAAATTACTTGCCACCACGCCATTCAATATATTTGTCAAAGGAATGGGCGCGAACTGGGAAAACATTTCCTGCAAGCCGAGAAACGGGCCGGGTGCCGTGTTTTTAATTCCCGGCGGATAATGCGATTGCGCGAGAAAACCGACCGTGCGCGAGGACATCGCGACGTTCGGCAGCAAAAAATTTCGGTTGGGATCAGAAAAATACACCACGGTCCGCGCTTTTTGCACAGCGACGTCCCAACTAAAAATCGTTGCGCCCGGTGTCCGAATCGTTCCGAGATTTTCCGGGCCAACACCATCGGCATCGGGATTACTGACGACGGTGATAAAAACCTGCGCGCGCTGTCCACGAGGTAAACGAATTCCTGCGCGGGTGATGTAGGCACGTTGCGCCGCGAGCGTGAGAATCGAAGTGACTTCGGCTGCGCTCAATCGCGCTTCACCATTTATCGGAGTCGCAAGCGGGTCGTTGATAATTGGCGCCCGCAGTTCGTTGGTGAGTCCGCCGAGAACAATTTCGGGATAGTCAACGGGCGGCGAATTCGTGATCGGATAATCGGCGAACGGGTTGCCAACAGAGCCTAGTGGAAAAACAATTCTGAGCCGCGTCCCGCTGCGAACATACGGAACGCGAATTCCATCGATGAACACGTGTGTCCCGAAAAATTTCCGCGTCGGCGCGAAACCGATTTGCCCGGCAAGCGCGACATCTTCATCCACGTCGCGGACTTGTGCGGATTGGATGTCGTCGAGCGCAGGAATCCCGGTGCGAACGCGGCGCGAATTCCCCGCCACTCCAATACCGCCGATCAATTTTCCACTTTTGAATAGCGGCACGCCACCGGGCGAGCCAGCTAAACCACTGAGCGCAGCAACCGGCCCAATTGCGCCGCCGTTGGTTCCTCCGCCGCCGAAAGTGTTCGTCGAATAATTACTGGGATTTTTAAACCGATTCACGTCGCTGAACGATTGGTTGGAAAAATTTACACCGACGAGCGGACCGGTTGGTTTGTTTTTTACACCGGGTGGAAAATTCTGCTGAACGATAAATCCAGCCGTGCGCGACGTGAACGCAT